>JAZTZS010000014.1:0-55762 GCA_045637585.1 Faecousia sp.
GATCACGCTTCTTGGCCAGAACGTCAATTCCTATGGCAAAGACCTGGAAAACGCCATGGACTTTTCGGATCTTTTGAAAGCTATCACCCAAATCCCCGGGGATTTCCTGATCCGTTTTATGACCAGCCACCCGAGAGATGCCTCCGAAAAGCTGTTTGACACCATGGCATCCTCGCCCAAGATCGCAAAACAATTGCACTTGCCTTTCCAATCCGGTTCCAGCCGGGTACTGAAGGCCATGAACCGCCACTATGACAGGGAAACCTATCTGGATAAGGTAAACTATGCCAAATCCGTCATGCCGGAGCTGGTGCTCACTTCTGATGTCATTGTCGGTTTCCCCGGCGAAACCGAAGCAGAGTTTGAGGAGACCATTAGCCTCATCTCCCAGGTACACTATGATTCTTTGTTTACCTTCATCTTCTCTCCCCGGGCAGGAACCCCCGCCGCTTCCATGGAAGATCCTACGCCCAAGGAGGAAAAGAACCGCCGGTTCGACCGGCTGTGTGAAGTGCAAAATGCCATCTCCGAGGAAATCCACCGCAATTATGTAGGGAAATGCCTGCGCTGTTTGGTAGACGGTACAGACAAGGATATGCTTACCGCCCGGACTGAGGGTGGCCGCCTTGTGCGCTTCCCCGGCGATCCGGCGCTCATTGGCACCTTTGCCAACCTGACAATCACCGGCTCCACCACCTGGAGCTTAACCGGAAAACTCTTTGAAAAGGATTGAGACTATGTCGTCGAATGCCACAGAACTGACCCCTATGCGCCGGCAGTATTTTGAAATTAAGGAACGGAACCAGGACTGTATCCTGTTTTTCCGTCTTGGCGATTTCTATGAAATGTTTGATGAGGATGCCAAGCTTGCTGCCAAAGAGCTGGATTTGACTCTGACCACCCGGGACAGGAATAAACCCAAAGAAGCGCAAACTCCTATGTGCGGTGTTCCCTATCACTCTGTAGATTCTTACATTGCCCGTCTGGTTTCCAAGGGATATAAGGTTGCTATCTGCGAGCAGATGGAGGATCCCGCGCAAGCCAAGGGAATTGTGGAACGGGACATCAGCCGTATCGTCACCCCGGGTACAGTTACCGAAAGCTGTATGCTGGACGAAAGCAAGAACAATTACATAGGCTGTCTCTACGCCAACGGCGGCAAGTTAGGTCTTGCCTTTTGTGACATCTCTACCGGTGCCTTTTTTGCCACTATCTGCGCTGATGCACCCGCTGCCGCCTCTGAACTTGGCCGTTTTGCTCCCACCGAGGTGATTCGGGGCGGCAGTGCCAGCCATGACCCTGTGCTGGATGATGCCCTATTCCACAGACTTAACTGCTGCATCAATGAAGCTGCTCCCGAACAGTTTGACAAAGAGCGGTCAGAAACCCTTTTGGAGCAGCATTTTGGCCAACCCCTGGCCCAACTGGGCCTGACCGGACTGCCGGAAGCCATTATGGCAAGCGGTACCTTGCTACAAACACTGTTAACGCTGCAAAAAAACGACCTGGCCCACATCCGTCATCTGCAATACTACACCACCGGACGCTTTATGGAGCTGGATATGGACGCCCGGCGGAATCTGGAGCTCACAGAAACCCTCCGCAGCAAGGAAAAGAAGGGGACGTTGTTGTGGGTTCTGGATAAAACCCACACCGCTATGGGCAGCCGTATGCTACGCAGCTGGCTGGAAAAGCCGCTGCTGGATGCTGCCGAAATCGGCCGCCGTCATACCGCTGTGGAAGAACTGGTAAACGCCACAGTATGCCGCGGAGAGCTGGAAGAAGCCCTCAAGGATGTGTCGGACTTAGAGCGCGTTATGACCCGCGTTGTCACCGGAACCGTCAACTGCCGGGATCTTCTGGGGCTGGCCCGAGGCTTCCGGGCACTTCCCGATGTAAAGCGGCAGCTGCAAAATCTGGATTCCTCCTTGCTTCGCAAGCTGGAACAGGATATCGACACGCTTTCCGACTGTGCCGACCTAATTGAACATACCATTGTGGACGAGCCCCCGCTGACCGTTCGGGAAGGCGGTATTATCCGTCCCGGTGCCAATTCCGATGCAGACCGCCTGCGGGATATTATGAATGGCGGTTCCAGCACCATTCTGGCAATTGAGGCGCAGGAGCGGGAAAAGACCGGCATCCGCACTTTAAAAGTCAGTTACAACCGGGTATTCGGCTATTATATTGAGGTCTCCAAGTCCTTTATCGACCAGGTGCCCGCCCATTACATCCGGAAGCAGACGCTGACCAACTGCGAGCGTTATATCACTCCGGAATTAAAGGAGCTGGAGGAGCAGGTCCTCACCGCCAAAGACCGGCTGACCGCTCTGGAATACCAGATCTTCTCTCAGCTGCGGGAGCATTTGGCTGCGCAGGCCGCTAGGGTGCAGACCACTGCCGCTGCTGTCGCCGGCGCTGACGTACTGTGCAGTCTGGCATCCGTTGCCGCGCAGCGTGGCTACTGCCGTCCGGAAATTACCCTGGGCAGCGAGATTTCCATTACCGATGGCAGACATCCGGTGGTAGAACAGGTGCTCAAAGACAGCCTGTTTGTTCCCAATGACACCCAGCTGGGCGCGCCGGAGAATCAAGTATCTATTATCACCGGTCCCAATATGGCCGGTAAATCCACCTATATGCGCCAGGTGGCGCTGATCGTGCTGATGGCGCAGATGGGTTCCTTTGTTCCCGCCCGCTCCGCCAAAATCGGACTTGTGGACCGGGTGTTTACCCGTATCGGGGCCAGCGACGATTTGGCTTCCGGACAATCCACCTTTATGGTAGAGATGTCCGAGGTTGCCTCCATCTTAAAGTACGCCACCGCCAGAAGTCTTTTGATTCTGGATGAAATCGGCAGAGGCACCTCCACCTACGACGGCATGTCCATTGCCCGCGCCGTTCTGGAGTATGCCGCCAGCCCCAAGCATCTGGGCGCCAAAACCCTGTTCGCCACCCATTACCATGAGCTGAGCGCCATCGAAAACGAGCTTCCCAATGTTAAAAATTACAATATTGCCGTGAAAAAACGGGGTGACAAGATGATTTTCCTGCGAAAAATCGTCCCCGGTGCCACAGACGACAGCTACGGTGTGGAGGTTGCCAAGCTGGCAGGGCTGCCTAACTGGGTCATTTCCAGAGCAAGGGAAATTCTCAGCCAGCTGGAAAGCCAGAATCCGCAAAAAACCGCTGCCGTGCAGTCTCCGGAGCAGGATGACCAGATCAGCATGCTGGATCTGCGCTCACAGCAGGTATGTCAGGAATTGGAAAGTATCAGCGTGGAAACCCTGACACCCATTGAAGCTATGAACGAGCTGTATAGGCTCAAGAAAATGTTAAACTGATATGAAACAACTCTCTACTCCTTTAACCCACCGGGAAATTACTCTCGGATGGGCATGTCTGCTGCTGCAGCTGTTCTGTCTGCCCACGTTACTGTCGCTAATAAACCGGCTTTTGCCGAACCCCCTTTCGGAAGCGCTTCTAAATCTTACCTATTTCATCATCTCTTTCATCTGCGTTCTCGGGGTTTTCCATAAGTGTTTGTGGAAATCCCTGCAGGCTGCCGTCAAACAGCCTTGGAGGACGTTCAGAAGTGCTTTTTTAGGCTTTGCCCTGTATCAAGTCAGCAATTATCTTCTTTCTCTGGGTATCCATGCCTGGATGCCTGATTTTTCTAATGTCAACGACAATGCCATATTCAGCATGAGCCGGGACTATTTTGGTGCGGTGGCAGTGGGGCTGATTCTGCTGGTACCCATTACAGAAGAAACCCTCTACCGGGGGCTGGTATTTCAAAGCTTGTATGTAAAACGTCCCATTGCCGCTTATCTGCTTTCCGCACTGCTGTTTGCATCCATCCATGTGATGGGCTATATCGGACAATTTCCGCCATTGCAGCTTTTGCTTTGCCTGCTGCAGTACCTGCCTGCAGGCTTCTGTCTGGCATGGGCCTATGTAAAAGCCGGTACGATTTGTGCCCCCATTTTAATACACATTGCCATTAACCAAATCGGCGTCACAGCCATGAGGTGATTTTATGCCAAAAATTATTCAATTATCCGCCCACGTAGCCAACCTGATTGCCGCCGGTGAGGTGGTAGAACGCCCAGCTTCCGTAGTAAAAGAACTGCTGGAAAACGCAGTGGATGCCGGTGCATCTCAGGTCACCGTAGAAATTCGGGATGGCGGTATGACCTTTCTGCGGGTAACCGACAACGGCTGCGGCATGAGTGCGGAGGATGCCAGAACCGCTTTCCTGCGTCATGCCACCTCCAAACTGAAAGCCGCCGAGGATTTGGCCGCCATCGCTACCATGGGCTTTCGCGGTGAGGCCTTGGCAGCCATTGCCGCTGTCAGCCGGATTGACCTGCTCACCAAAACACCTGGCGCCATCAGCGGTACCGGTTTGACGCTGGAGGCAGGCAAAATTACCGAGGAATCCGAAGCCGGCTGTCCCGACGGCACAACAATCATTGTCCGGGATTTGTTCTTCAACACACCTGCCCGGATGAAATTTATGAAATCCGACACTTACGAAGGCAGTAAGGTATCTGCTGCTGTGCAGCTGCAGGCTTTGGCACATCCCGAGGTAGCCTTCCGCTTCTTACGGGACGGCAAAGAAATCCTGTCCACGCCGGGCACCGGCGAACTGGAAGCCGCAGTTTACTGTATTTATGGCCGGGAATGCGCACACATGGCAAAGGTAGAAAGCCGCTGGGAAGGCTACAGTCTGACAGGCTACGTATCCAAGCCCACCGATGCCCGCCCCAGCCGAAATCTGCAAACCTTTTTCGTCAATGGCCGTCCGGTAAAATCCCGGCTGCTGGTCGCCGCGCTTGAGGAAGCATACCGCAACCAAATCATGGCCGGCAAATTCCCATCCTGTGTGCTTCATCTTTCACTGCCTGCCAATGCTGTGGATGTAAACGTACACCCGGCGAAAACCGAGGTGAAATTCTTAAACGAAAAAACAGTCTTTGACTGTGTACATTACGGCACGCTGGGCGCTTTGAATCAAACACCGGACCGTCCGAAAATGCAATTTAGACCCCAGCCTGCAGCACCAAAACAGCCGGCCGCGCCAACGCCTCCAAAGCAGGATACTTTCTTCCGCACCATGACGGCGGAGGAATATAAAACCTTCTCTGCCGCAATCAAAGAGGCACCCCAGCCCAGCCGGCTGGCTGCTGCCGCCACCGCAGCAGCGGTAGAGCACACAGCTGCACCAGCTGTCCGGGAAGCGGTAATTCTGCCTACACCTACTTACAAACAGCCCGCACCTCCTGCGCCGCAGCCCATCCCGGAACCAATTCCTCAGCCGGAGCCAGCCCCTCAGCCGGAGCCGGAACAGGAAGTCCTTCCAATGCCGGAGGAAATCCCCTGGCGTTTTGTAGGAGAGCTTTATCAGTCCTACATTCTGGTGGAGCAGGGAGACGATGCCTATCTCATCGATAAGCACGCTGCCCACGAGCGTATTCTGTTTGAAAAGCTGAAAGCCAATCAGGAGGCCATCACCGCTCAAACCCTGCTAACCCCCATCCCCTGCCGGTTAAGTCCCGATGCCGCCGCCGTTTTGCTTGGTAACCGGGAGCTGCTGGAAACCCTTGGCTTTGAAATCGACGAATTTGGGGATAATACCATTCTCCTGCGCCAAATTCCCATGGATTTAGATCCGCAGGATGCTGCCGACGCCATTGAAACCCTGTCTGCCGATTTGCTCAACGGCCGTCAAGAGCGCGCCAGCACCGTACGGGATGAACTTCTCCATACAGTCGCCTGTAGGGCTGCTATCAAGGCCGGTTGGCGAACGGACGAAAAAGAACTTACCGCTTTGGTGCAGCAGGTCATGTCCCGGGAAGATTTGAAATACTGCCCCCACGGCAGACCCATCTGCATTTCCCTCAGCAAAAAGCAGCTGGAAAAGCAGTTTAAGCGCAGTTAAAGGAGTCACTTTATGATAAAGAACCCGTTTCAGAAGGGTTTGTTTTGCCTATGAAAAATCTGATTTGTATTGCCGGACCCACCGCCTCCGGAAAAACCGCCCTGGCTGTAAAACTGGCTAAGGAATATAACGGCGAAGTGATCTCCTGCGACTCTATGCAGATTTATAAGCGCATGGATATTGGCACCGCTAAACCCACCGCCGAGGAAATGGACGGTATCCCCCACCATATGCTCTCGGTTGCTGAGCCATGGGAGGACTTTTCCGTCAGCCGTTACTGCGAAATGGCAGCCCCTATCGTAGACGATGTGTTGGCCCGTGGAAAAACCGCCATTATTGCCGGAGGTACCGGCCTTTATATGGATGCCCTTATCCGGGGCAACAGCTTCGCCCCTTACCCCACCACCGGGCGGCGGGAAGAGCTGGAAGCTCTGGCCGCCAAAGAAGGTATCCAGGCTGTGCTGAACCAATTGCAGGCTGTGGACCCGGAATCTGCTAGCCGGCTGCATCCATCAGACCAAAAGCGTATCATCCGGGCTTTGGAGGTGTATCTGGAAACCGGAGAGACCATCACAGAGCACAACCGCAAAACCCAGCTGCTCCCACCTAGGTATAATCCCGTTTGGTTTGCGCTGGAGGATACCCAGCGCGCTGCGCTCTACCGGCGAATCGACTACCGGGTGGAAGTGATGCTGGAACAGGGCCTGATAGACGAAATACGTTCCCTTCTGGCAGAGGGCGTACCGGAAAAGTGTACTGCTATGCAGGCAATTGGATACAAGGAGTTTTTAGATGCACTAAACGGAAGCTGCACAATGGCAGAGGCCACCGCTCTGGTGCAGCAGTCCTCTCGGAAATACGCCAAGCGCCAGCTAACTTGGTTTCGGAGGAATCCCAATATACACTGGCTCCGCCGTGAGGCCGATGAGACTACCGGGGAAATTGTTGGAAAGGCCCGACAGTTTCTTGGGGATTGCGACAACTAAATTGTGATAAGCTATGTATATCCCAACAGAAAGAAGGTATACATATGACAGAATCACCGAATTTACAGGATGCCATTTTGAAGGAGGTCCGCCGGGATAAAGTACCCGTGACCTTGTTCCTGATGAATGGCTTCCAGCTCCGGGGCACCATCACAGGCTTTGACAGCTTTGTCGTGGTACTGGTAAGCGACGGCAAACAGCAGATGATTTACAAGCACGCCATCTCTACCCTGGCCCCCATTCGACCTCTGAAAGCCGCAGCTGGAGCTGCATAGCAAAAGGGCGACGGAGCAACGCTTCGTCGCCCTTTTCTGCCGAATTTACAGAAAGAAGGTATCCCATGTCAATTGCCGAAAATGTAGCCCGTATTCGGGAGCAGCTTGTTCAGGCAGCCCTGGCTGCCGGACGGGACCCCCGGGAAATCACCCTTTGCGCAGCTACAAAAATGAACGATGCCCACGCCGTACAGCAGGCCATTGCCGCCGGTGTGGACTGTTGCGGAGAAAACCGTGTGCAGGAGTTGGTACAAAAATCCGCCCAAAACGCTTATGTAGGTGCCCCTGTTCATTTTATTGGCCACCTGCAAACCAATAAGGTCCGCCAGGTCGTAGGAAAGGTCAGTCTGATCCAAAGCGTGGATTCTCTGCGCCTATTGCAGGCCATTGACAAAGAAGCTGCCCATCAGGGGATTATACAGGATATCCTGCTGGAAGTAAACATTGGCAGAGAAGCCAGCAAATCCGGTTTTTTAGCCGAGGAGCTGCCCGGCGTTTTGGAAGAAATTACCTCTTTTCCCAATATTTCTGTCCGCGGTCTCATGGCAATTCCGCCAATTTGTCAAAATTCGACGGATTCCCGTAAATTTTTTCAAGAAATGTGCAACCTTTCTGTTGACATAAGGGGAAAAAAATACGATAATGTACGGGTAGATATATTGTCCATGGGTATGTCCGATGATTTTTCCGAGGCCATTGCCTGCGGCAGTACCATGATTCGTGTGGGTACTGCTATCTTTGGTGCCCGGGACTATAACCAATCTCATCATACTTGATGCGAACATATTAGGAGGAAATACACAATGAGTTTTTGGGATAACGTAAAGAAATTTGCCCAACCCTATTCTGATGAGGAATATGATGATTACGAGGATGAAATGGACGAACTGCTGGAGTCCCCGCAGGAGTCTGCGCCCCGCAGCCGCCGTACCTCTCCCTTTGACCCTCAGGAATCCGATTCCAATCTTGACGCTTCCAGTGCACATACCGCCTCTTCTTCCACTGGCTTCACCGGTTCTGTTCTGTCTATGAACTCCGGCAATAAGCAGGAGGTCGTTCTCTTCCATGCCAAAACCTTTGACGATGCCGCCAAGGCCGCCAATGAACTGCGCAGAAGAAAAGCCGTTATTTTGAACATGGAAAACGTTGATAAGGCGCTGACCCGCCGCGTTGTTGATTTCCTCTCCGGCAGTGTCTACGCACTGGACGGCAGTGTCAAGAAGGTCGCCCAGTCTACTTACCTGTTCTGCCCCCACAATATGGACGTGGTGGGTGATTTGGAGTCCGCTCAGAACGAGGCTGAAAGCTACGTATAAGCTGCTGTAGAAAGGATAAGCTTTATGTTAACACCGCAAGAGATAGATCAAATTTCCTTCAGCCGCGCCACCTTCGGCGGTTATGATATGCAGGCTGTAGACGAACTGCTCGAACCCCTCACTGAGGACTATATCACCTTATATAAGGAAAACGCTCTGCTTAAGAGCAAAATGAAGGTTCTGGTCAGCAAGCTGGAAGAATATCGCAAAAACGAAGCCAGCATGAAAGACGCCATCGTCAATGCCCAGAAAACCTGTGATTTGATGGTAAAAGAGGCAGAAACCAAGTGTACACAGATGCTCAGTGATGCCAACGCCGCTGCTGCAGAGAATGCCAAAAATGCCAATGCCTTGATTGCCGCGGAAAACGCCCGGGTGGAGGAAGCCCGTCAGCTGGCCTCGGACAAAATTGCCGAGCTGCAGGATCAGATTCGTACCTGTATTCAGGCTCTGGAACGGATCAAAACAGCAAATGCCCCTGCATCTACAACCGGCAGCGCCTTTGATTATGAACGAGCTGAAGGCAAGCACGACTCCCATGCGGATGCTGTAGCCGATGAGATTTCTGCGAGCCTGCAGGCTTTGGTTGGAACCACTGAGGACGATGCTCCCAAGGCAGAACCCCGGCATCCTGTGTCCGATACTACCACCAGCAAGTTCACAAATCTGCAATTCGGCCGCAATTACGATCCCAACAATCACTAAGAACACCAAATTTCCATATAACGCGTAGATAAGGACAGGCGAAAGATACTATATGCTTTTCAGAGAGCTGTCGGCAGGTGCAAGACAGCAGGCAGGCTTCTTTCGTATCCCCTTTGAGCAGCGCACCGAAATTATAGTAGGCTGCGCCGGGTGCACCCGATACCGTGCAGGAAAGTGCCGGATTTTTCCGGAACAAGAGTGGTACCGCAGAGGTTACAATACCTTTGTCTCTTATAGGGGCAAAGGTATTTATTTTTTTAGGACAATCTTATGGAGGTAATTCCAAATGGAATACAAGAACACCATTATCGCCCCAAAGACCGACTTCCCCATGAAGGCCGGTCTGCCCGCCCGTGAACCGGGCATGCTTGCGCGCTGGAACGAACAGAATCTCTACAGCCTTATGCTGGAAAAGAATAAGAATCTGCCCCCCTTCGTTCTGCACGACGGCCCTCCCTTCTCCAACGGCTATATTCACATGGGGCACGCATTGAACAAGACCCTAAAAGATTTTATTGTTCGCAGTCAGGCTATGATGGGCCACTATACGCCCTATGTTCCCGGCTGGGATAACCACGGTCTGCCCATTGAGCGTGCAATTGAAAACTCCAAGAAGAAGCTGAACAAGGACATGTCTGTGCCCGAATTCCGCAAAGCCTGCGAGGAGTTTGCTGAGGACTTTATCCAGAAGCAGATGGAAGGCTTCCGCCGTCTGGGCGTTGTTGGCGATTGGGCACATCCCTACCGCACCATGGACCGCCACTTTGAAGCTCAGGAAGTTAAGGTTTTTGGCCGGATGTTTGATAAGGGCTACATTTACAAGGGCCTGAAGCCTGTCACATGGTGTCCCTTCTGTGCAACCGCTGTGGCAGAAGCCGATATTGAGTACAAGGACGATCCCTGTACCTCTGTGTATGTGAAGTTTCCCATGCGCGACGATTTGGGCAAGCTCTCCGGCTTCGACCTGAGCAAAACCTACTTCGTAATCTGGACGACCACCATCTGGACCCTGCCGGGCAACATGGCTATCTGCCTGCATCCCAGAGAGACTTACGTTTTGGTAAAGGCCGAAAACGGCGAAACCTACATCATGGCAGAAGCTCTGATGGCCAAGACCATGAAGATTGGCGGCTTTGAGAATTATGAAGTGCTGGCCACTTACCCCGGTCAGTTCTTTGAGAATATGCTGGCAAATCACCCCTTCCTGGAAAAGACCTCCCGTCTGGTAAACGCTGAATACGTCACCATGGATTCCGGTACCGGCTGTGTCCACACTGCCCCCGGCTTCGGTGCAGATGACTACCAGACCTGTATGCGCTACGGCATGGAACTGGTGGTGCCTGTGGACGATTACGGTCGTCACACTGACTATGCCGGCAAGTACGCAGGCCTGAAAACCGAGGAGTCCAATCCCGTGATTCTTGCGGATATGCAGGAAAGCGGAATGCTCTTCGCATCCGAAAATATTATCCACTCCTATCCCCACCATGACCGCTGCAAAAAGCCCGTTATCTTCCGGGCAACTCCCCAGTGGTTCTGCTCTGTGGAATCCTTCAAGGACCAGGCTGTGGAAGCCATCGAAAACGTTCAGTGGTTCCCCGGCTGGGGCGGTGACCGCATGGTCAGCATGATTCGTGAGCGTGCCGACTGGTGTATCTCCCGTCAGCGCCGCTGGGGTCTGCCCATCCCCGTGTTCTACTGCAAGGACTGCGGCAAGCCCGTATCTACTCCCGAGTCCATTGCCAAGATTTCTGCTCTGTTTGATGAGCACGGCTCCAACATCTGGTTTGAAAAGGAAGCTATGGAGTTAATTCCCGACGGCTTTACATGCCCCCACTGCGGCGGTAAAACCTTCGACAAGGAAACCGACACGCTGGACTGCTGGTTTGACTCCGGCTCTACCCACTACGCATCCCTCTACCACGACACGCCCGCGCTGTGGCCTGCCGATGTGTATCTGGAGGGTGCCGACCAGTACCGCGGCTGGTTCCAGTCGTCCCTACTGACCTCTGTTGGCGCGCTGGACAAGGGCGCTCCTTTTAAGCAGGTACTGACCCACGGCTGGGTAGTCGACGGACAAGGCCGCGCTATGCACAAGAGTCTGGGTAACGGTGTTGACCCAGCTGATCTTATCAAGGATTTCGGTGCGGACATTGTCCGTCTGTGGTCTGCATCCACTGACTACCATGTGGACGTGCGCTGCTCCAAGGAAATCTTTAAGCAGATCGCCCAGAACTACCTGAAGTTCCGGAATACCGCCCGTTACTGTCTGGGCAATCTGGACGGCTTCGATCCCAACAATCTGGTTCCCGCCGACCAGCTGGAGGAACTGGACAAGTGGGCACTGACCAAGCTGGACGAACTGGTAAAGGCATGCCGGAATGCTTATAATAACTATGAGTTCCATGTTGTCTCCCATGCTATCAATGATTTCTGCGTGGTAGAGCTGTCCTCCTTCTATCTGGACATCTTAAAGGATCGGCTGTACTGCGAGGCTAAGGACGGCCTGCGCCGCCGCTCTGCACAGACTGCCCTGTTCTTGATTCTCAATGCCATGGCTACGGTCTTTGCTCCGATCCTGGCTTTCACCTGTGACGAAATCTGGCAGGCAATGCCCCACCGTGAGGGAGACGACAGCCGCAACGTCCTTTTGAACCAGATGCCCGAAAGCTTTGCAGAATACGCTCTGGACGAAGCCGCTATGGCCAAGTGGGACACCATCATGAAGCTTCGCCAGGACGTCAATGGCGTTCTGGAAGTGGCCCGCGCGGACAAGCGTATCGGCAAGGCTCTGGAAGCCCACGTAAGTCTGGACACGCAGGACGCCGAACTGAAAGCCGCATGCGAGGGTGTAAACCTGGCAGAAATCTTCATCGTTTCCTCCTGCGACTGGGAAGTTCCCGAAGAAGGTGCTACTGTAGGTACCGGTGCAAATCTGCCCAAGCTTACCATTGGCGTCACCGAAGCCCGTGGCACCAAGTGTCCCCGGTGCTGGATGCACTCCGAAGAAGCTGACGAAAACGGCCTGTGTAAGCGTTGCGCAGCTGTCATTGCCCAGATGGATCTGGAAATCTAAATACCCCAAATTTTTCAGTCTCCCTGCCAATTCGGTAGGGAGACTGTTCGTTCATCTGTTAATATTATTGACATTTTTTAGAAAAATGGTATTATTATAGTCAGCAAAAATATAAGGAGGACAACGAAGTGACCCACAAGACCTGGATTTGGTCCAATGACCAGATTTCCCCCGATACCCATGTACGCTTTTTTAAGAAGTTTACCTGCTCCGGTGAAAATGTGACATTGCAGATTTCCTGTGACAGTATTTATGAGTTGTACGTAAACGGCCGCCCTGCCGGTTTTGGTCAGTATCAGGACTTCCCCCATGACAAGACCTATGAAACCCTTGACATTACACCCTACTGCCATGCAGGCGAGAATGTGCTTTCTATTCATGTCTGGTATTTTGGCGCAGGTTTCCTGTCCTATTATGTGGGTCTTCCCGGACTGCTCTATGAAATCAGCGACAGCACCGGTATAATCGCCCAGTCCGACAGCACCACACTCTGCCATCCTACCAAGGATTACACCAGCGGACTGAAGCGCCAGATCACCGATGCCCTTGGCTTCTCCTACCAGTTTGACGCAAATGGACAGGAAGACTACATGACTGCCGAGGGTTACGCGCCCGCCGTAGTCGTCTCCGGTCGTCCCGAAACTTTGCGCCCCCGCCCCGTTAAGAAGCTGGAACTGCTGCCCTATCGCCCCGCTGAATTGTCTGATCCCGAAAACCGTATCTACGACTTGGGTGCAGAGACCGTAGGTTATCTCTCCTTCCGCTTCCGTACTGCCAAGGATGTTCACTTCCGCGTAGTCTTTGGTGAGCATTTGGTCACCAACGCCGCTGGACAGCCCGCCGTACCGCGGATCATGTCCGACCGAGACTTCTCCTATGAATTTATCGGCAACGGTGAGTGGGTAGACTTTGAAAACTACATGCGCCGGGTAGGCTGCCGCTATCTGCAAATCGAATCCCAGCAGCCGGTAGAAATTGAGAAAATCGGTTTGATTCCTGTGTGGTACCCCATTGAAGCACTGCCCTACAAGGCATCTACACCCCTTCGCCAGAAGATTTATGATGTCAGCCTGCATACCCTGCGCTGCTGCATGTTTGACCACTTTGAGGACTGTCCCTGGCGTGAGCAATCCCTCTATACCATGGATGGCCGCAACGAAGTTCTTTCCGCCTACGCAGCCTTCGGAAATTATGACTACACCCGCGCATCTTTGGAGCTTCTGGGCACCAGCTGGCGGGAAGACGGGCTGCTCCCCCTCTGTGCGCCTGCGGACTTTGATTTGACCATTCCCTCTTTCTGTCTGGCTTACTACCTGCTCATGGACGAGTATGCCTCCCGATCCGGTGATCTTTCGCTGGCTCGCAAGCTGTGTGACCGCCTCCAGAACATGCTGGAAGTCTTCCTGTCCCGGATGGAAAACGGACTTGTCCCCAACTTCGATGCTAACAGGACATATTGGAACTTCTATGCGTGGACTCCCCACTTAACAGGTCACATTGGCGACGGTCAGGAGCATTATTTTGACCTGCCGTTAAACGCTTTCCTGTCTATGGCATTGCAGAGTATGGCCCGTATCTCCGACGCTCTCAACCGCGCCGAGGATGCCGGCAAATACCGCAGCACAGCCAACGCACTTAACGCTGCAATCCATGCCACCTTCTTTGATCCCCAGCAGGGTGTGTATTTTGACCGCATTGGCCACCCGGAACGCTCTGTCCTGGGCAACTCTCTGGCGATTCTCTGCGGCGCAACACCGGAAAACTGTACCGCCAATATCTGCCGCGCGATTGTGGACAATAAGCTGATTCCCTCCACACTGAGCATGAAGCTCTATCAGTATGATGCTCTGCTGCAGTGTGACCGGGACACCTACGCAAACTGGGTGCTGCAGGATATCGACACCACCTACAAGAACATGCTTGATCACGGTGCCACTTCCTTCTGGGAAAATTCCGATTACCTTACCTCCCACCCCGATGGCAGCCTGTGCCACGGCTGGAGCGCCATTCCCATTATCTACCTGCGTGAGCTGGACAGCGCAAACTAAGCTATTCTATAATCCCAAGGGATCCTGTAGGGCGGCTGTCAGCCGCCCTACAGTGGCATAATTTAGACAATTACATAAAAAACGGGGCTGTTGCAACAGCCCCATAAATGTTTTATTTCAACAGTGCTTCCACTTGCTCCCGCTCGGGCATGGAACAGATAGCGCCCTTTTTAGTGGTCACCAGATATGCTGCCGCGTTGGCAAACCGCAGCATTTGGGTCAGATCCGCTTCCTTCAACCCTTCCAAGCCGTGCTCCAGAATAAAGGAGAGTACACTCGCGCAGAAGGTATCCCCTGCGCCGGTCGTTTCAATGGTACCGCCCAGACAGAATCCCGGCACATATACCCGGTAATTCTCATAATAAGCATAACTGCCATCTGCGCCGGCAGTCACATTCAGCAAGCGGATGTTCGGGTACTGCTGCCGCAAAGCTGCCGCCCCCTTGTCAAATGTGTCCGCTCCGGTCATAAATTCCAGTTCATTATCCGCAATTTTTAAAACATCGCACTGGGCAAGACCCCAAGAAATCTCCTCTTTCGCCTCTGTAAGACTGTTCCACAGTGGTGGGCGCAGGTTAGGGTCATAGGAAATTAAGGCGCCGGCTGCCTTCGCCTCTGCCACGGCCACCTTGGTTGCCGTCCGCACCGGGTCATTGGTCTGGGAAACAGAACCAAAGTGGAAAATACGGGTGCTGTGTAACAGCTCCAGCGGCAGCTCCTCTGCGGTTAAGCATATATCCGCGCCGGGCTTTCGGTAGAAAGAGAAGTCCCGGTCACCGCCCGGAAGGGTTTTCACAAATGCCAGCGTTGTAGGAATTTGCGGATCTACCAACAGATTATCCGTACAGACGCCCGCCTGCTCTACTGTCTGCGCCAGCATGCGTCCGAACATGTCTGTGCCCACTTTGCCAATAAAGGCACAGCTTTTATCCAGCTTGCGCAGCATGGCCAATACATTACAGGGTGCACCCCCGGGATTTGCCTCAAAGAGCGGATTTCCCTGGCCGGATGTCCCATTCTCCGTAAAGTCAATCAGCAGTTCTCCCAATGCAGTTACATCAATCATACCTTATGCTCCTTGCTTTGTTCTATTTACCAAATACATCCTTAGCATGCTTCAGCATTTCCCGGATGGGCAGGTTATATGGGCAGCGCGTCTCACAGACGCCGCACTCCACACAGTCAGCCGCGGTCTTAGCCATTGCCCCATAGCGGGCTGCTGCCCATTCCTTTAAATCGTAACGGCTGTAATAACCTTCCATCAAAAAGACTGCCGGAATGGATATCCCCGCCGTGCAGGGGGCGCAGTAATTACAGCGGCGGCAGAAATTGGTGCCCAGTGCTTTACGAATCTGTGCAATCTTCTCCAGCTCTGTAGGCTGCAATGAAGCAGTATCCCCAACAGATGCCAGGTTTTGGTCAATTTCCCCCTCTGTTGCCATACCGGGAATCACCACGGTCACATCGGGATTTGCGGCAACAAACCGCAGGGCAACCGTGCCATCTTCGATGGCGCCACCGGCCAAAGGCTTCATGCAGATAAAGCCGATGTTCTTTTCTGCGCAGATATGTATCAGCTCCTCAGCCTGGGTCTCCACAATATTGTAGGGGAACATAATGGTCTCCACCCAGTCATAGTCCACCGCCTGACGGAACAAATCGACAGAGTGGAGTGTGACACCGATGTGACCGATTTTCCCCTCTGCCTTTGCCTTGCGGAGGGCTTCCAAAGCGCCATCCGATGCCATCACCTGCGTCAAATCCTTGGCAGTGGGATTGTGCACTTGATATAAATCGATATAATCCGTCCGCAAATTTTTCAGGCTGATACCAATATCCCTTTCCATCGCCTCCGCAGTACGGGCCATGCTCTTGGTTGCCAGTACAAATTTTTCACGGATTCCCTCTAAGGCATATCCCAAGTATTCCTCGCTGACCGTGTATCCCCGGGCGGTATCTATATAATTCACCCCGGATTCCAGCAGTTTATGTACTAGTTTTTTGGTTCCCTCCGGGTCGATTTTCTGAATAGGAATCCCACCGAAGCCCATACGGGAAATTCTTAAGCCTGTCTTACCCAAAACTCTGTATTCCATAATTTACGCCTCCTGTTTTCAATACTGCTATTATACTGCTTCCCCGGCTAAAATACAATATCAATCACAACCATCCCTGCAGTTTCCGTTGCAAAATCATATAATTTATGGTATTATTTTAAAAAAGCAACAAGGGAGAAGCATTTATGGATACTCAACTGCGCGCCCACGCCGATGCCATAGTAAAGGCATCCATCTGCGCCGTCCAACCGGATTCGGCTGTAAAACGTGCCCTTGAGGGGCAAAGTTTTCCCGGAAAAATCATATTGATCGCCGCCGGCAAGGCCGCTTGGCAGATGGCCAAGGCGGCACACGATTGTCTTGGCAATCGAATCACCAAAGGTGTGGTTGTTACGAAATACGACCATGTAATGGGACCCATTTCCGATTTTGACTGTCGCGAGGCAGGGCATCCCGTTCCGGACAACAACTCTTTTCAAGGCACACAGGCAGCTTTGGACGCTGTTTCCGGTTTAACCGAAAAGGACACTGTCTTATTCCTGCTCTCCGGCGGCGGCAGCGCATTGTTTGAAAAGCCACTGGTACCCGGGGCGGAATTGCAGGATATTACCGGGCAATTATTGGCTTGCGGTGCGGATATCGTAGAAATGAACACCATCCGAAAGCGCCTGTCCGCCGTAAAAGGTGGGCGCTTCGCCCAGCTCTGTGCCCCGGCCCATGTATTTTCCATTGTGCTTTCGGATATTCTTGGTGATCCTCTGGATATGATAGCCTCCGGTCCTGCCTGCCCCGACACCAGCACCTGCACTCAGGCACAGGAGATTGTTGAAAAGTATAACCTGACGCTCAGTCCGCAGGCGCTTGCACTCTTGAATCGGGAAACACCTAAGACACTGGATAATGTTACCACACAGATTACAGGTTCCGTCAGGGAACTGTGCGCCGCAGCTGCGGCCCAGTGTCAAGCCTTGGGATACCGTCCCATACTGCTTACAGACCAGCTGTGTTGCCAGGCGAAAGAGGCCGGCAGCTTCCTCGCCTCCATCCTCAAGACACATAGCGGTTCCCGGGAGAAGCTTGCCTTTTTGGCCGGTGGTGAAACCGTCGTCCACCTGACCGGAACCGGACTGGGCGGGCGAAATCAGGAACTGGCCCTGTCTGCCGCTGCTGGTATTGACGGTGTCCACGGTACCGCTGTATTCAGTGTAGGCAGCGATGGCACAGACGGGCCTACAGATGCAGCCGGCGGATATGTAGATTATGAGACCGCCGAAACCCTTCGCAAACAAGGGCTGAATATTTTTGAGGTTCTGCAAAACAATGATGCCTATCACGCCCTGCAAGAATCCGGCGGATTACTGATAACCGGCCCTACCGGTACCAATGTAAATGATGTGGCAGTCGCACTGCTATGTCCATAACGTACAATGCTTTATCGGGCAGGTCAAGATACTTGACCTGCCCGATACTGTTTTATGAATACCTGTATTCTTCATTCCGCAATCAATATGCGTCTTATCTGCTTCTGGCTTATTACGCAGGGAACACATTGGTCACCCAAATAAGAAGCGGCAGTACCAGCGTAAACAGACTGATGAGCCACGGATATAACACCCGCCGGGAGCAAAACATGAGCAGTAAGCACAACGCGGTTACCGCCAGCGGCCCCATAACCGCCACATCCCGGGAAATCATATACGCATATTCGCCGTTTGCCAGTAAATTGATTCCGACCGTTTCCGGCAGACGTTCTGCGTTTTGCAGTGCCAATTTAATTGCTACAGCCGCAACCGGAATCGCCAGCAAAACACCGCGGAGCCGATAAAGCCATCTGCCAACAATTTTCAGCACATAACCGATCTTCGCAAAAATAATGCACGTTTTTTTCCAAATCGCTTGCCACTTTTGCTTCCGGTCTTTATTCTTATCCATAGGCCACCTCCGGCTGGAAAGTTTTTGTTTATCATAGCATATTTTCTATCAGTATGCAAGCAGCAGATACGGCAATTGCAATTCCACGCTCCAATAAAGTCCGTTTTATTGTACTTTATTTACAGTATTCTTGTTGCATAAAAAACAACAAGGAGGACATCTTATGAAAACCGCTTCTGTATATCGTTCCACCGGAACCATCCCTTATCCCAATGCTGCAACCCGCCGTCAAATTTTAAACAAAGTGCTGGATTATGTGTTGGTGGCTGCCTGTGGCATGGGAATTGCCGCCATGCTTCTGTTTCTTCTGTCTGTAGCCTAATTACCGGCGCTTATTATCCCGGTATAGAGCCGCCAAACCCTTAATAAGCAAATCCTTATTGTAAACAATAGGCGTATTGCACAGAGGCACCACAAATTTGGCAATGCCACCGGTGGCAACCACTGTGGTCTTGCACCCCAACTCTGCTTCCATGCGGGCAATCATGCCATCGAGCATACTGGCAGTACCCATCATAATACCCGAACGCATAGCATCAATGGTATTTCTACCAATAGCGCGTTTGGGCTGGTCTAACTGCAGGCCGGGAAGCAACGCGGTCTTATCCGTCAGCGCATCCAGGGAAATTTTCACGCCGGGAATGATGCATCCGCCGATATGGGCACCGGTCTCATCCAGAACGGACATTGTGGTGGCCGTACCCATATCGATAACGATCAGCGGGGGTTTGTGCTCCCGCAGGGCTGCCACGTCCGCCACAACCAAATCCGCGCCGGTCTGGCCGGGGTTCTCCAGTTTAATGTTCAGACCGGTTTTTAAACCGGGACCAACTACAAGACTGTTCTTGCCCGTAAGCTTTTTGATGGCGGTCTGGAAGGAGTTGAGCACCTGCGGTACTACGGAGGCGATAATCGCGCCTTCGATCTCATCTGACCGAATGCCGTATACATCCAGTAAAATTTTCACATCTACGCAATACTGGTCTGATGTTTTGGTGGCCTCTGTCCGCAGACGCGCCTCGAATACGATTTCCTCATCCCGGACGCCGCCCAATACAATGTTAGAGTTCCCAATATCAACGGTTAAAATCATACCATTTCCTCCAAATCTGCCTGCGATAATACCTTGCAGGCAATGATTCTATTATTCTGAACTTCCACAAGCCCCACCGATCCGCTCCATGCACCGCAGCTACCGGGATTCAGCACCCAAAGTCCGTCCGGCTCCTGATGACAGTCCGCCCGATGGGTATGTCCGTAGAACACCGCCCGCGCTTCCCAGCGGCGGGCATCTGCCAGAAGTCTACCGATGCCGGACTTTACCCCGTGCCTATGTCCATGGGTCATATAGCACCGTACTCCACCCAGCTCGTAACAGAGAATCTCCCGTGTATTCTCCGGACAGCGGTACCTGTCGCAGTTTCCCGGCACCTGATGCACTGTCAGATGGGGGTTCTCTTCCGCAATTACCTGGCCGTCATCATAGTAATCTCCCAGATGCACTATGGCATCCGGCCTGATAACGGCAATACCTCGGCGCATAAACTGCAGACCGGCGTGGGAATCCGATAAAACAAGTATTTTCATAGTACACCAACCGGGCTCCTCCCGCATATAGTAATATTGACCCTGCCGCTGTGCATCAACGCAAGTACAGCGGGGTGATTCTTATTATAGCAGGCATTTAGACAGGAGGCAATCATTGTGGAAAAAAATTCTCAGGAATTTTCCATGCAGGAGGCCATGCGTCTGGCCAAAAGTCCTGCCGGACAGCAGCTTCTTGCCATGCTCCGGCAGGCAGATTCCCGCCAGCTGCAGCAGGCAATGACGCAGGTAAGCTCCGGTGATTATACATCAGCGCAGACAACGATCCAGTCGTTTCTGGAAAACCCCGAAATTCAAAAACTGCTGCAGCAGTTCGGAGGGTGACTATGGACGAAATGGAATCCAAGCTGGGCGCGCTTCTGTCAAACCCGGAGATGATGCAGAAAATTATGTCCATTGCCCAGTCTTTTCAGTCAACACAGCCCTCCCCCCAACAGGATGCGCCGCCACCCCAGCAATCGCTCTTGCCCAATGTGGACATCTCCACAATCCAGCGTCTTGCGGGATTTGCCCAGCAAAGCAGTATCGATAAAAATCAGCAGACGCTGCTGCGGGCATTGGAGCCATACTTAAGTAAACCCCGGATAACCAAGCTGGAAAAAGCCATGCGTGCAGCCAAAATGGCAAACATGGCATCCCTTTTGCTGAACAATCCCCAATTCCATGCAGGCAGGTGAGCTTATGTATAACCGCTATATACCACAGCCTGACGGCTCATACCACCGCAACCGTATGCCGGAAAACCATCAGCAGGAACGCAATCCACCCCCGCCGCCCCCCAAACCGGGAAGACCGCAACCGCCACAGCAGCCACCTTGCCCACCCCCGCAGCAGCCATCCTGCCCTCCATCCAGGCCGGACGTGTCCAATCCACCGAAAAGTGCCAATGTGGGGGGCTTCTTGCGTCAGCTTCTGCCAAAGGATTTTGATACCGGAGACCTCATTGTAGTACTTCTGCTGCTTTTAATGGCAGGTGATTGTGAGGAGGACAAAAACAATGCCCTTCTAACACTGGCGCTGTATTTCTTCCTGTAACAGACCTATATATGCAACTATCTGCCGGTCTTGAAACCGCAAAAACAAAAACCCGCGCCCGGATATTACTCAGGGAGCGGGTCTGTCTTTACATCAAAACAACAGCCGTATTTAAACTTCGTAATCCGCACATACCCGGGTATTCAGGAAGTGCCAGAAATGTTCCTTGGCTGCCAGATGCGCAGGATGAGAGGCATAGTTTTTTAGCGCTTCGCGGCTTTCAAACTCCGAATACAGGGCATAGTCCATACCGCCCTGATATGCTGCGCGGACTTCCATATGTTTTAGGCCGGGTATGACACCTACCAACGGCTCCAGCTGTGCCCGAATGATGCCAACCGCTTCTGCCTTATCAACGTTTTCCTTCAGCGTATATATCACAATATGCTTGACCATCTTTTTCCCTCCTATAGACCAATACCGGGGTCGAAGCCCGACCCCGGTATGTAGTTTCATGATTACTCAGCTTCTGCTTCTTCAGCAGGAGCGTTCTCCTCCAGCAGAGCACGGATGGACAGAGAGATGCGCTTGTTCTCAGCGTCAACCTCAGTAATCTTCACCTGTACCTCCTGGCCCTCGCTCAGCACGTCCTCGGGCTTGCCGATACGGCGGTCAGCGATCTGGGAGATGTGAATCAGGCCGTCAACACCGGGGAGAATCTCAGCGAATGCGCCGAAGGTCATCAGCTTAACAACCTTTGCGGTTACAACATCGCCAACATTATAGCCGGTCATGAACTGATTCCAGGGATTCATCTCAGTGGTCTTGTAGCCCAGAGAAATCTTATGCTTCTCGGGGTCGAAGGAGATGACGTAAACATCGATCTCGTCACCAACGGAAACAATCTCAGCAGGGTTCTTGATGCGGTTCCAGCTCAGCTCAGAAACGTGAACCATACCGTCAACACCGCCGATGTCCACAAATGCGCCGTAAGAAGTCAGGGACTTCACAGTGCCATGGTACTTAGCGCCAACTTCGATCTCATTCCAAATCTTCTCCTGAGCAGCCTTGCGGGACTCAGCGCTCACTGCACGAATAGAACCGATAACACGGCGGCGTGCACGGTTGACCTCAGTGACCTTCAGCTGAACGGTCTTGCCAACCATTTCGGCCATATCGCCACCCTTGGCAATACCGGACTGGGAAGCAGGGATGAATACACGGATGCCCTTAACAGTTGCAACCAGACCGCCCTTGTTCTCCTCAGTGATAACGCCCTCAACAGTTGCCTTCTCCTCAGCAAAGGCGGACATTTCATCCCAAATCCGCATGCCGTCCAGCTTCTTCTTGGACAGCTGGCAGGTGCCTTCCTGATCATTAACACGGACAACGAACACTTCAATTTCGTCACCCACGTGCAGAATGTCCTCAGGCTTTACAGCAGGGTCGGCGCTGACTTCGTCATAAGGGATGTAGCCGGCGTGCTTGGTACCCAGATCGATCTGGATTTCCGTAGCACCGATTCCGGTGACAATACCAGTAACCTTATCTCCTGTATTTAAAGTCTTGATGGACTGCTCGAGAAGTTCGGCAAAGTTCTCCTCCTGCACAGCCTCAGCATTCATAATTTCGCTCATAGTCTTATTGACCTCCTTTATAATCCACGCCGGTGTGGACGCACCAGCCGTGATTCCAACATCAGCCACACTGCGAAAAAATTCCGGCTTCAATTCAGTGGCATTGTCCACCAATATCACCTTATCGCAGTGCTCCCGGCAAATCATAGCGAGACGGCCTGTGTTGGAACTGTGTGTGTCACCTACAACGACCATAGCCTTACATACGGAACTCAATTGCGCCGCTTCACTTTGCCGAAATTCAGTAGCTTTACATATTGTATCAAAAATTTTCAGGTTAGTAAACACTTTTTTTGCAAAAATTTCGCAAGATTTCCATAAAGATTCCGTAGAAGTGGTCTGGCAGACCATGCTGACAGGCAAATCCGGGGTTACCTCGCCGGATTCTACCCAAGCTTCCAGCTCTTGCGCGCTTTCAAACACCTTGCAATTGCTGCACCAGCCTGCAATTCCCTCCACCTCGGGATGGGTTCGCGTTCCAATAATAATCGGCAAGCGTCCCTCTGCCTCGGCATTGCTCACGATTCCATGAATACGCTTGACAAAAGGGCAGGTAGCATCCACCAGTGTTACCTTCTTTTCTTCCAGAGCCTGCTGCACCGCCTTCGTCACCCCGTGAGACCGGATAACAACTGTGTCGGCTGCCTCGGCTTCTTCCGCAGAAGCAATTACACGGACACCCATGTTTTCAAAATGAGCAACGGCGTGACGGTTATGGATGATGGGCCCCAGCGTGCAGACGCGCTTTCCGTCCCGCACTGCCTGCTCCACAAGCTCAACCGCCCGGTTTACACCGAAGCAAAAACCGGCACTTTCTGCGACTCGGATGCTCATAGAGAAATCTTCTCCCCCACAAGACGGCGCATGGCGGCAATCACGCCCGGAATATCCAAATCAGAGGTATCCAGCAAATAGGCATCCTTCGCCTGCTTCAAAGGTGCTATCTCCCGGTGTGTATCCTGGTAATCCCGCTGCGCAATTTCCTTGAGAATCTGATTGTATTCCGCTTTCTGTCCCTTGGCCAGCAGCTCATCGCAGCGCCGTTTGGCACGCACCTCAGGAGAAGCTGTGAGGAATATTTTCACAGTTGCCTTGGGCAGCACCACTGTGCCGATATCCCGACCGTCCATAATCACATTGTGCTGTCTGGCCACCTGCCGCTGCATGTCCAGCAGCATGTCCCGCACCACCTTATGAGCAGAGACCAGGCTGGCCTTTTGGGAAATATCCTGTGTGCGGATATCGTCGGTCACATCCATTCCGTTCATCAGCATGTGCTGCTTTCCGGTTTCATCGTAAGTAATTTCAATGGTCAGTTCGTCGATGTAACGGGCGACCCCGTCCGCGTCCTTAGGGCTTACCCCCAGCAAATCCAGAAAATAGGCAACCGTGCGGTAAATGGCACCTGTGTCCACATAGTAGTATCCCAGTTCCTTTGCTAAGGCTCTTGCTATGGTGCTCTTGCCGGCACCGGCAGGCCCATCGATTGCTATGCTATATGTCTTTCCCATAATGTTTTCCTCATTTCCTTCCGGTATTATACATCGGCATCCTGCCGCAATTTTGCCAGTGCCGCTGCCTCACGGGCAACCACTTCTTCCGGGGGCAGACCCAGCTTTTCCCCCACCTCACGGGGATTCATGGGCAAGCCGCCCTCCAGGCCAAAGCGCAGTGAGAGCAGCTGCGCGTCCTCCGGGGCCAGGCCCGAAAGCAGCTCCATGATTCTCTGCCGGCTCTGGAAATAGGCTGTATTTTCAACACTCTGCGCATCCTCAGCAGATTCTTCCGGAACCTCTTCTGCTGCCTTAACCCGATGCATTGTACGTGCAGAAGCCAGCATGCTCTCATACACGGCTGCTTCCTCCGGCGTAATATGCATCTGCCGGGCAATTTCTTCCAGGGTTGGATTGCGGCCCATATCCGCCAGCAGCTGCTGGTCTACATCCCGGTAATCCTCCAACCCACAGCGCAGCTTTTGACCCAAACCGCTGTTTCTTGCCTGCAGCGTCACAGCTTTTGCCAAAGACTGGCGAATCCACCAATCACATTGGGACTCGAAATCGCCGTTTTCATACTGCAGGATTGCCTGCCATAGGCCAAGGCTGCCCTCCTGTATCAAATCAAGAAGCAACACGCCCCGTCCGGTCTGTTCCTGCGCCAAAGCAATTACACGGCTTAACATCAAATTGGTAAGCTGACCCATTGCCGCTTCATCGCCGGAAGCGGCTTCCACTGCCAGAACCGCAGGGTCTCCCATTGCAGGTGTCCGGGCAACTTCCTCCAGATACAGTCTCAGCGGGTCATTGTCCTCCAAGCCCTCCGTTAAGTTACCTGACTGAACCAGCTTCTGCTCTAATTGCAGGCGCAGAGCTGTCTCTCCGGCTATAGAAGGCTTTGCCAAATCCGAAACATCCAGCGCAATACGCTTTTGCTCCAAATCCGCAAAGGCGGCGTCCACCGCTTCCTCCGGCTCCCCTTCCATAACAGTCAAGAAGCACGCCGCAGAGAGGCTCCCTCCGAATTCAGTGGATTCCACCATCTGCTGCCATCTGCTTTTTTCAAATTCAAATTCCATCATCCAGGAAATCCTCCAAGCCAAATTCTGCCCCAAGCCTGCGCAGCTTATCCATAGCCTGATGCTCTATCTGGCGCACCCGCTCCTTGGAAATGCCTATTAACCTGCCGATCTCCTCCAGAGAATGGCAAACCCCATCCTCCATACCGAAATGCAGCCGCAGGGTCTGCTGCTGCCGGGGATTTAAGGTGCTCAGCAAGGAATCCAGCGTATACCGCAGTTCCCGGCGTACCAGCTCCTCTTGTGGCTGCGGAGCCTCACTATCCTCCAGCAAGACCTGTAGGGTATTCTCCTCTCCCTCGCCCGTAGGCGCATCCAGTGAACAAATTTCCGGAAGTAGCCGTAAAAACTCCGCCACTTTCTTCACAGGCAGCCCACTGCGCTGGGAAATTTCTTCATCCGTGGGGGTTCTGCCCGTCTCTTGCTGCAGGGCTGCTTTGGCAAGCAATACTTTGCGAATCCGTTCAGCTGTATGGGCAGGTACCCGAATCAGACCTGCATGGTTCATAATGCACCGGGTGATTCCCTGCCGGATCCACTTGGTAGCATATGTAGAAAAGCGGTACTCGAGAGTGTAATCAAATTTCCTCGCCGCCACCAGCAGTCCGATACTGCCCTCCTGAATCAAATCCAGAAGCGGCACACCCCGTCCGGCATACTCCCTTGCTACAGACACCACCAGGCGCAGGTTAGAATTTACCATCTGCCGAATGGCGTCCTCGTCGCCCTCGGCGCAGCGCATAGCAAGCCCTCGCTCCTGCTCCGGGGTCAATCTGGGAAATCTGCGAATCTCCTGCAAATACCTGCCTACTTCGTCCTCAGATGCCGGTATTGGACTGCCCTGTTGTTCCTTATCCACAAGCATATTACTCATGCTTTTGTTCCTTTGCTTTCCTTCAAGGTATTTCGTAAGGCCAGCAAATCTGCATTGCTGGCAACCTGTTTTTTCTGCCGTTCCGACAGTATAATCCGCACGCAATCCCGGAAGGCATCCTCATTGACAACGCTCTGCTGCCGCTGGATGATTCCGGCAATATGGGAAGCTTCCTCCGCTGTCAAGTCTGACAGCACGCTCATAGACACTTCCAGACCCTGGCGGTACCGCTGCAGCAATTGGCCGTAAACCCTGCCATGCAGCGCCACCGAAAACGCATCCGGTTCCAATGCTGCAACCTGGTTCAGCAATGCAGGTTCCCGCAGAATCAGTGCCAGAACCGATTCCTCCGCAATCGCAGATTTCATATTATCATAGCGAATTGACCGTTCCTTAGGCTGCAATGCCTTGGCCGGTGCCAAATCAATTTTCTCCTGCTTTTTCTTCTCCCGGGCAATCCGCCGCTTAAAGGCTTTGTTAACCTCCAGCTTCATGGCATCCATACTAATGCCGGCCGCCTCAGCAACCCGCCCACTGTAAACCTCACGCTTCACTGAGCTATCCAAGGTACAAATCAGTTCCGCAGACTCCTGAACATAGCGGATTTTCTGGTCATCTTCCCGCAAATCGTATTTTCTGCGAATGGTATTGAGCTGGTATTCCACCCGGTTGGCAGATTCCTCCAGCAAAAGCTTAAACTTATCCGGGCCGAATTTTTTTAAAAATTCATCTGGGTCCTTGGCATCCCGCATTTTCAGCACCTTCACCTGCAGACCTGCCTTTTCCAAGATGGGAATGGCACGTTGGGTAGCGTTTTGTCCTGCCTGATCGCCATCGTACAGCAAAATAACCTGCTCTGCATAACGGGTCATCAAGGCCGCCTGCTCTTCCGTCAGACTGGTACCCAACGACGCCACCGCATTGTCAAAGCCGTACTGGTGAAGCGCCACCACATCGATATTGCCCTCTACCAAAATCAAGCTGTTTGCCTTGCTCTTTTTGGCCAGATTCAAGCCAAACAGATTCTTGCGCTTATTGAATATCAGCGTCTCCGGAGAGTTCAGGTATTTGGCAGTATCCTTATCATTTTTCAGCGTGCGGCCGCCGAAGCCGATCACATTCCCCCGAACGTCAATAATGGGGAACATCAGCCGGTCACGAAACCGGTCGAACAGATTATTATTTTTCCTGGATTGGGTCACAAGGCCGGAATCGATCAACTCCTGATCGGTGTAGCCTTTGGCGCGCATAGCTTTTACCATAGAATCCCAACTATCCGGGGCATAACCGACACCAAAGGTTGTGAGGATAGCCTTTGACATTCCCCGCCCCAGGGCATACTCCAGCGCTGCCTTTCCCACAGGCGCGTATAGCTGGGCGTGGAAAAAACGGGCAGCCTCTTTTGTCAGCGCCCACAGACGCTCCTGCTGACGGTAACGGCTCTGATACTGCTCATCCTCCGGAACCGCCATCCCCGCCCGCTTTGCCAGCGCACGTACGGCGTCCGGATAGCTGAGTCCCTCAATTTCCATCATGAAATTTACTGCACTGCCGCCTTTGTGACAGCCAAAACAGTAGTAAATTCCCTTATCCGGTGCTACGGAAAAGGAAGCTGTTTTTTCCCCATGAAATGGGCACAGGCCAAACATGTTGCCACCGGAGCGTTTCAAACTCACATACTGCCCCACAACATCCTCAATGGGATTGCGCGCCATGAGTTCGTCAATAAATGACGGCGGAAATGCCATATTTGTCTCCCCTTTCCCGAGAAATAACCAGTTTATTATAACATATTATCCGCGAACATTCCAGCCCATTGGAATAAAAAGCTCTGTATATTTGTCCACCGCATAATTATCGGTCATACCCGCGATGTAATCGCAGACAGTGCGTTCCATGCCCTCCAGCGACAGCTGGGGCTGGAAATCCGCGGGGATCGCCTCCGGGTGGTTGTAATAGTACTCATACAGCCGGTTCAGCATCTCCTTGGCCTTGGTCTCCTCGCCCTTGGCAACCGGGTTCCGGTACACACGTTCAAACATAAACTCCCGCAGCTGCTGAAGTGCCTGCTGTACCTGCGGGGAGAGCGCAATATCTCCTGCCTCCCGGGAGGTGGTAATCATATCGCACACCAGCGTATTGATACGGCCGGAGTGGGTACTGCCCAAGATTTTCAGCACAGATTTGGGGATATCATCCCTATCAAGAATCCCCGCCCGGATTGCATCATCAATATCATGGTTTACATAGGCCATTCTGTCCGCCCAGCGGACAATCTGTCCTTCCAATGTCTCAGGTACAAACGGACCTGTGTGCCCCAAAATACCCATCCGCACCTCATAGGTAAGATTCAAGCCCTCACCCTGGTTCTCAAGAATATCCACCACCCGCAGACTTTGCTCATTGTGGCAGAAGGGTTGACCCAGACAGGCGGACAACGCCACTTCCCCCGCATGTCCGAAGGGTGTATGGCCCAAATCATGTCCCATCGCCGCTGCCTCCGCCAAATCCTCATTGAGATTCAATGCCTTGGCAATGGTGCGTGCAATTCTGGCAACTTCCAGCGTATGGGTCATCCGGGTGCGGTAGTGGTCGCCCTCCGGCTGCAGGAACACCTGCGTCTTGTGCATCAAACGGCGAAAGGCCTTGCTGTGAACAATCTTATCCGTATCCCGCTGGTAGGCGGTACGCACATCCTCCACCCGGGGTTCTTCCGGACGGAGTCTGCCCCTGGTCTCATCGGCAAAGGCTGCTCTTTTGTCCAGCTGCGCGTGCTCCAATGCTTCCAGTTCTTCCCGCAATGTCATATGTATCACCCCTCCACCGGAAAAGCCCGGTATTCAAGTCCTGTTTCCATTCCCTCAACCGTACCGGAGGTCATATCAATAATCTTCTCCAAAAAACGCTGGGCTTCGGCCTGCGCAATCAAAATCTCCAGTTCCACTTCTGCCCCAAACTGGGTATCCCGGATGATGCCGCCAAAGGCGGCTGTCTCCAGCTTCACCCGCTCATAGAAATTATAAGGACAGGGCACGTACAGTACGCTCCATACCCGTTTCATGGACTTTCCGGCTGCATCAATGGCGATTTTAGCCCCTTTGGTATAGGCCCTCACCAAGCCGCCGGCACCTAATAGCGTACCGCCAAAATACCGGGTGACCACACAGCAGATATTGAACAAATTCTCCTTTTGCAGCACCTGCACCATGGGCATACCGGCAGTGCCACCGGGCTCACCATCATCGGAAAAACGCACTGCGCCATCCTTAATCACATAGGCCCAGCAATTATGGGTAGCATCGTAGTGCTGCTTTTTCATAGCCTGAATGTGTTCCAGAGCTTCCTCTTCCGTCTCAACAGGCCAAACTCTGCCGATAAACCTGGATTTTTTCTCTATAAACTCATCCTCGCCAAACTGGGTCGGCACCAGGTATTCGTCCAAAACTTAACACTCCTTTGTGATATACGCTTTCAGTCTTCCATAGAGAATGGGGTCTACAATCGTTTCGACCACAATTCCCTCCCCGGTGTAATCCACATTCAGCACCTGCGCGCCGGAGTGGAGAGTCTCCACCATGCCGCCCATTGCATAGGGCAGCGTCACCACCACATGATGGCGGCTGTGACCCAGTGCATCCTCGATGGCTTTCAGCAGGTCATCCATGCCAGACCCCTGTTTTGCGGAGATTTTCACGATATCTTCGCCCACCGGGATATCCTCAGATAAAACCAAATCTGCCTTATTATAGCACTGCAACACTTTGGTGCCCGGCTTGGCAAGCTTTTCAATCAAGCTTTCCACCACCTGAATATGCTCCTGCCGGTTGGGATCAGACGCATCGATCACGTGCAGCAGCAAATCTGCGTATTCCAGTTCCTCCAGTGTAGCCCGGAACGCATCCACCAGATGATGGGGAAGCTTTGCAATAAACCCAACTGTGTCGGAGAGTACCACATCCAGATTGTCCGACACCCGCAGCTGCCGGGATGTGGTATCCAGTGTATCAAACAGCCGGTTATTGGCTGGAATACCCGCATCCGTCAGGTGATTCAAAAGCGTAGATTTTCCCGCATTGGTATACCCCACAATGGCCACCACCGGCACAGAGTTTTTCTGTCTGCGCTCCCGCTGGACGCTGCGCACCTGCCGCACCTGCTCCAATTCCGACTGAAGCCGGTTAATCCGCTCCCGGATATGCCGGCGGTCAGATTCCAGCTTGGTCTCACCCGGTCCGCGGGTGCCAATACCGCCGCCCTGCCGTGACAGACTCTTGCCCACGCCGGAAAGTCTCGGCAACAGGTACTTATACTGCGCAAGCTCCACCTGTAACCGGCCTTCCCTGGTTTTTGCCCGCTGGGCAAAGATATCCAGAATCAGCGCACTGCGATCCAGTACCGTAACCCCCAGAATTTCTTCCAATGCGCGAATATGCCCGGCAGACAATTCATTGTCAAAAATCACCATGGTGGATTCCGTGGCCTCTGCCAACAGCTTTACCTCAACGGCTTTGCCCTCGCCGATAAAGCTGTGAGCATCCGGCGCATGGCGGTTCTGGAGCATTTTGCCGGTACAAAAGCCGCCTGCGGTTTCCAGCAGCGCTTCCAGTTCCTCCAAAGTCTCATCTGTAGCCGTCTGGGCCTGGGTGAAACAGTCTGCGTTCAGCCCAACCAGCACCGCCCGTTCCTGTTTTGTCTCAAAATTAGATTCCATTTTTCCTCCAAACTGCGCCGTCTGCGGCGGTGTCGGCAATTCAGTCAACATTTACCGTTTTTTTCTTCCGGTACTGCTTTTCCTTTACGCCAAACATCCGGCATATCACAAACAGCAGTCCTATCATTGCCACATCCACGATAGCCGCTGCCTGAAACACAGGGCTGTAGCTGCCAATGGTATCATAACACATATTGCTGATCGGTGCTGCCACAATGCCCGAAAAAGAGGTTACTCCCAAAACAGTTCCTGTGATGGATGTACTGGTCTCCGTGCCGAATATTGCTTCCGTGAGCAAAGGTATGGAAACAGATGTCAATGTCATAGATACCGAGAAAACCGCCACCATAACAAAGGCCATCACAGAATCGGATACATCTGCCAAACACCATTGTCCCACAGCAGCACAGACAATACAAAGGATGCCCACTGCTTTTCCGCCGATTTTCTCACTGGCCCAGCCGCAAAGCAGTTTTGCAATGGCAAGGCTATACATGTAAATGCTCTGGTAACGGGCAGCAGCCATAGCCGAGTAACCGCTGTCCTGAAAATAGGGCACAAAAACTGACGAGGTCAGCGTCACACAGATACGAACCAGGAATATACAAAGAATCAACAGCCAGTAAGCAGGATGCCGCTTCGTTTCTGCCACGGAAATACCCGGCCAGGATTTCGTTATCCGTCTTTTGATATGCCCTTTCACATCATGCTGTCCCTCTCCGTAGGGCTTCAAACCGATCTGATCCGGCACGTCCCGCAAAAGCAGCAGCATCAGCAGCATCAGCGCTACGAGCATGGCTGCAGAGATCGCATGCGCCCAACGCCAGTTCAGCGCTTCCATAATTGCCGTCAGGAATGTGGAAAAAACGCCGCCGCCAAGGCCTGTACCCATGGTAACGATACCCAGTACCAAGCCGTAATGCTTATGAAACCAGTGCTTGACGATCCATGTAGCACCTGCGGTATGGCAAGCGCCATAGCCCAAGCCAAAGAGGATCTTACCGATGCCGTATACCCACGGATTTGTGGCAAGCCCCGTTATTACCACAGAAAAGGCCAACACTGCCAGGGATGCTGTCACCACTTTGCGATAGCCAAACCGGTGAAACAGTCTGGTCGTCAGCATGGTGCTCACTACCACTCCCAGATCTAATCCCACGCCGATAATCGAAAACAATCCGCGGCTGATTCCCAACGACTCTGTAATCGGGATCACGTAAATACTTAAACTGTTGAGGATACCGCCAAATACGATCATTTCCAGACAAACGACAAATGCGATTACCCAATGGTAATGGTTTCGCACTATCTTTTTAAAAGAATTCATTTTATTATGCCTCATATTTTATAATACTGATTCAAGTTGCAGTAAAAGATTCCATGAATTTTCTGCTACTGATTATTATATCACATAGTATAAAAGGCCACAATCTCTTTCTTTGTCTTTTCCCTAAAAAGCGCAAAAAAGTCCGCACTACGCAAAACGCAGTGCGGACTTCTCATTACTTCAGATTGAAACGCTTGTTGAAACGGTCAACACGTCCACCGGTGTCAACCAGCTTCTGCTTGCCGGTATAGAAAGGGTGGCACTTGGAGCAGATTTCAACTCGGATTTCCTTCTTGGTAGAGCCAGTGGTAAAAGTGTTTCCACATGCACAGCGAATTGTAGTCTGTTCGTATTTGGGATGGATGCCTTCTCTCATGTTGTTCACCTCTTTCTTATAAGCTAAAAGGGCATAATTGCCCTAGCAATTCTTTAATCGCCCGGATATCATAACACAGTCAGAGTCATAATGCAAGTGTTTTTTTATATTTTTCCAAAAAAACTCATTAAAATGCCCAGTTACCGTTGCGGAAGATGGGAATGGTCTTGCCGGAACGGGTGACGGCATCGATATTCATGCTGTCACAGCCAATCATAAAGTCCTCATGAATCATGGAATCATTGATGCCCAGCTCCCGGCACTGTTCCAGCGTCTTGTTGTGATGGTCTGCAATGGTATCGGCATAGCCCATACCCAGCGCCAGATGGCAGGACGCATTTTCATCAAACAGGGTGTTGTAGAACAGCAGACCGCTTTCCGCAATGGGGCTCTTTTGGGGTACCAGCGCGCACTCACCCAGATAAGCAGCGCCCTCATCCATGGAAATCATGGTGTTCAGCAGCTCCTCGCCCCGTTCTGCCTTGGCCTCCACTGCCTTTCCGTTTTCAAAACGGATGGAAAAATTTTCAATCAGCTGTCCCTGGTAAGAGAGCGGCTTAGTGGAGTAGACAATGCCCTCCGCCTTTCCCCGCATCGGGGAAATAAAGCACTCCTCGCTGGGAATATTGGGGTTAAAGTAAATGCCCTGACGGCTGGTCTCTCCACCGCCACAGAAAACGGCCTCTGGAATCATACCCACAGTTAAGTCTGTGCCGTTGTCAGCCGTATAATGAAGCGTATCAATTTCCAAACTGTTCAGATAGTCGCAGCGCGCCTTCAAATCCGCATTGTGCTTTTCCCATGCGGCAATGGGGTCATTATCCACCCGGGAGGTTGCCAGAATCGCCTGCCACAGTTTCTCAATTGCCACACTGGTACGGACACCGGGAAATACCTTCTTGGCCCAGGCCGCGCCGGGAACTGCGGCAATGCACCACTGCTGCTTACCCTCGCGCTGATCCACATAGGGCTTTAAAATGGGATAGGACAGTTGGCGGGCCTTGGCAACCTTTTTCATATTCACACCCTTCAGTCCGTCCGGGTCCTCAGAAATCAAATGAATCCGGGCAGGCAGAACATCACAGTAATGCTGCTGCCGCTCCTTCTGCCACTGCTTTACTTCACCCAGGGTCTTGACAGACTGATAGCGGGTATGCAGCTTTTGCAAGGGCTGATAATCCCACAGAACAGTAACCTCCCTGGCCTTGGCCTTATATGCTTCCTCTACCACCATCTGCACAAATTCCGGCTGGTCCAGATCCGCATAAATCAAAACCTCCTGCCCTTTTTGCACATTCACGCCGCAGCGGACAATCAGTTTTGCGTATTCTCTTAAGACAGTCTTTTTCATATAAATAACTCCTTTTGTTTTTTGTTAGTCTAGCAGATTTTTACACTTCCGTCAATCGCAGTTGCATAATTTTAAAAAATACACTATAATAACAGAAACCTACGAAAAGGATGCTGCTCAATGCTTACAAAGGAACAATTTCAGCAAAAGCTGCAGGAGGGCCTGCAGCTTCTGGACGGAGCCACCGGCTCCAATCTGCAAAAAGCCGGCATGCCCCGGGGTTGCTGCACAGAAGAATGGATTCTGGCCAATCCGGACAAGCTGGTAACCTTACAGCGGGCATATGTCAGTGCAGGCAGCCAGATTCTCTACGCCCCAACCTTCCAGGCCCAGCCCATTGCTCTGGAGCGGGTGAATCTCCATAAGCAGACCGAAGCTATCAACGCGCAGCTTGTAGCACTGACCCGCTCTGTCGCCAGTGGCGTGCTGGTCGCCGGTAATTTGACAACCCTGGCCGCCTTTACCGACAGCTATGACCCGGCAAAATTTGATTTGCTGGTAGAAAATTACCGCCGGCAGATAAAGGGTCTTATCGATGGCGGTGCAGATATTTTAGCCGCTGAGACACTGATGTATCCCCAGGAAGCCGAGGCCATTCTCACTGCCGCGGAACTGGAAGGCGCAGGTGCCTCTATGTACACCTTCACCATGCAGCCGGATGGTTCCCTTTTTTCCGGTATGGAGGTTGGCCCGGTACTACGGGAGCTGGAACATGCCGGTGCAGCCGCTGTGGGCTTTAACTGTGTCGCCGCTGACAATCTGACAGCAGGCCTTGTCAGCAAGCTGCGCAGATATGTAAGGGGTCCTCTGGTCTGCAAACCTAACGCGGGAAATCCGGTCATTGGGGCAGATGGGCTAGCGCATTACCCAATGCTGCCGCCGGAATTTGCAGCCATCATGGCAGACTGCAAGGCCATGGGGGCAACGCTCCTGGGGGGCTGCTGCGGAACCGCTCCGGAATATATTGCCGCCGTCAAAGACACCCTAACCTAGAATACTGTTTTATGAATATATGAAATCCGGTTTTGTGGTATCAGCCCACCAAACCGGATTTTTATATTGCAAATATTGTCGGAATTGGTTATAATATCTTTGTTATGGAAAAGAAAACTCATTTTTATGTCAGCCCGAAAAACGGTTTGACATGGTTGATGGTGCTGTGCATGGTTTGCTCGGCAGTGGCCCGCGTCCTGTTCGTCGGTGTGAAAGGAACCGATGTGTGGAGCCAAATCGTTCTGCCAATCGCAGCAGCCCTGCTATATGCCCTCATCTGCTTATTGAACGGAAAGGAGCAGTTTTATAAAACTGCAATCCCCGTCTGGATGCTCTGCATCTACTACGCATTTGTATTCTTAGGCTACGATTTTGAAAAATTCAACGGTTTAATTGGCGGACTTTTCACGGTTGCGCTTCTTTTTGTGGCCGTTCTTTACACGCAGGTTTCCTGCGGCAAAGTCCCGGTGACCGCACTGATCTTCCTGCTGGTTGGCTTTCCTTATGCCTCTTTGCTGTATTTAAACCGAGAGGCACTGCTGTCCGGCAATTACTTAATGATGATTCCCGACGGCTTGGTAACCCTGGGAATTGTACTGATTGTCTTTGCGATCCGCGTCCATCCCGCTGACGAATACCATCCCACCTGGGGTGATAGAACCGATGGCCGTCGTATCCGCACCGAACCGCCCATGAACCAAGTCTCTCCCTATATTATGGTTTCCCGGTGCACCTCTATGAATCTGTTCAGCGAGGCTTTTGAAATCACCAACTTGGAGCGGTATATTCGCCAGAAACGCCGTGAGGGAATGACCTCTTTTGGATTGATGCACGTGCTGCTGGCCTGTTACTGCCGGGCACTTTGCAAATATCCCGGTGTAAACCGTTTTATCTCCGGCCAAAAAATCTATTCCCACGGAAATGATATTCAGTTCTGCATGACCATCAAGAAGGAGATGTCAACAGAATCCCCTGAAACCGTGATAAAAGTCCATTTAGCGCCTACGGACACTATGGCGGATGTTTACAACAAGGTAAACAAAGAAATTGAAAACGTGAAGAACACACCTCTGGATTCCAGCTTCGACAATCTGGCCCACGCCTTTATGCTGATTCCCGGTGTCTTCCTGAAATTCACCGTGTGGCTGCTGAAAACTATGGATTACTTCGGATTGCTGCCCAAGTTCCTGTTGGAACTGAGCCCCTTCCACGGCAGCGTGTTCTTTACTTCCATGGGCAGCTTGGGCATTCCCCCCATTTACCATCACCTGTACGACTTTGGTAACCTGCCTGTTTTCTGCTCCTTTGGCTGTAAGCGCCGTGAGGTGGAGGTCCAGGAGGACGGAACCATTGTGCAGCGCAAATATCTGGATTTCAACGTCTCTATGGACGAAAGAACCGTAGACGGTTTCTATTATGCTGCATTCTTCAAATACTTCAAGCGGCTGATTGCCCATCCCGAAGTGCTGGATACGCCGCCAGAAGAAGTCGTGCCCGATATCGACTGATCTATGAAAGCGCAAATACTCTCCCACCTGCCCGAAAACTTCCCCTGGCGGGATACCCTCCTCTGGTTTGACTGCATCGACTCCACCAATACCCAGGCCAAAGTGCTGGCAGAAGCCGGTGTGCCCCATGGAACCGTTCTGATTGCCGATTCCCAATCCGGTGGCCGGGGACGTTGGGGACGTACCTTTCAGTCTCCTGCAGGAATGGGTGTCTATCTGTCTGTCGTCCTCCGCCCCGACTGTCGCGGACAGGACTTAATGTACCTTACCTGCGCTGCCGCTGTAGCCATGTGCCAGGCGGTGGAAGCAGCTACCGGAGTCCGTCCCAGCATCAAATGGACAAATGACTTGATTTTTGAAAAGCAAAAACTGGGCGGTATTCTCACCGAACTCTCTCTGGACAGCCGCACAGGACTGGTGAATTACGCTATCATCGGTGTTGGCATTAACTGCGCCCAGCGCAGGAGCGACTTCCCACCGGAGCTGCAGGATATAGCCACCTCACTGTCTATGATTTGCGGCAAAACAATTGACCGCAGCCGCCTGACCGCTGAAATGATGCGCTCCTTTTGCAAGCTGTCCGATGTGCTGCTCACAGAAAAGACTATGCTCATGGACAGCTACCGCCGAAGCTGCGTGACGTTGGGACAGGAAATCTGCCTTCAGCGGGGGGATGAAGTCCGTCGGGGTACTGCTCTGGACGTGGATGCGGACGGCGGTTTGCTGGTACGCTTTGCCGATGACGGCATAATACAAACGGTCACCTCCGGGGAAGTCAGTGTACGGGGTATGTACGGTTATTTGTAATCTGTAATTTTTCTATTGCTTTTTCTATGGTATTTGGTTATACTGGAAGTGAAGAACTTTATAAATGGAGGTAATGTCATGAAAATTGTAAAATCTATTTTAAAAGCGCTGGCTGCGTTGGCAGCAATTGCCGGTGTCGTCTATGTCGTTGCCACTTACGGTGATAAAATCGTTGCATGGGCCAAGAAACTGCTCAATTGCGGTTGCTGCTGCGAAGATGATTGCTGCTGTGAAGATGACTGCTGTTGCGAAAATGACTGCTGCTGTGAAGAGGCCCCTGAGGAAGTGCCTGTAGAAGCAGAAGTCGCACAGGCAGAGGAATCCGATTTTGAAGCTTAAGCATTAGCAGATAATCGGGCGTGTTATTACACGCCCGATTATTTTTGCCCTACACAGAAACACAAACAGGGTATGTTTTGAAACATACCCTGTTTGTTCTCATTGTTCCTCTTTATAAAATACCTCTTGCTGCGCGCGGATTCTTTTCTTCTTTTGGCGGTATTTTTGGATTCCGTAAAAACCTGTCAGCAGAAACAGCACCAGAATGGGAAGTGCTACGAGCAGCGCATAGCCTCTGGTTGTTTTCAGCAATCGATAAACCGCATTGCCATAGGGAACCGTCAGTATATACGCACCCAGTATATCCCCATCGTCAATCACATACTGCGCACCGGTCACCTCAGTAACCAACGCGCCGGCTTCCTCCAAAGCACCCACAACACATACAACACGCGCTCCGTAGTGTCCTTCGCTGTAGGACCTGCAGATAACCACGTCTCCTGCCTGCAGTGCAGAGGGATCGGTCACTACGGCAATCGCCATATCATCTCTACTTAAGTACTCACCGCCCAGTACATCCTCCGAGACGGCAAACAGTCTGTGGCCATACAAATCCAGTTCGCTGCGATTCAAAAACATTGTGGCAAACACAGAAAACAGCATGAGACACAAAATTGCAGCCGCCAGCAAACAGATTATAAGAATCTGTACTGCATTTAAAACCCGTCTCATTTCCCAACTTCTTTCTTTTCCCGTTTGGCAGTGTCCAAACTTGCCCCAAATACCACGTATCTGTCATACAAAAACTCCGTGACAAAGTTCGTAACCATAGATACCGCCAGCACGATATACTCATTCCAGCCCAAATCGTTCAGCACCTGACCACCCCAGGTTGAAAGCGGGGTGAATACCAGATAATATGCCGCAACCTTCAGCATGGCAATGGGAATGTTATTGGCAGATTGGAAGGTAAACTTTCGGTTTAGGGTGAAATTCCAGACCACGGAAAGAATCAAAGCTGTCAAATAGCAAACCCAGTAATTCCACCGAAACACCTCGTTCATCAGTGTAAAAGAGACTGTTTGGATTACACCCGCGCTGATTGAAAACAGCAAAAACTTTACCGCGCGCAAAAACTCTTTTTTTCTATTTTCCATGGATTAACCCTCCTTTTTATCTGCCGGCTGCAGCATGTCCACTTTCCGGCGTACCAGCAGCTTTACCCTGTCTATGTCTAATCTGTCCGTGTCATAGCAGTAAGGCTCCCCTGCTTGGTTTACATAATAAATCAGCAAGCCATATTCCCTGTTATTGGTCGCATTTTCCAGCTTGGATTCCCAAAACTCCATTTTGGAACCGTCCCCAAAATCCAGCACTACCTGCGGTTCACTCTGCGGCCGTTCCTGAAGCTTCACGCCACGGCAGTTGACAATCAGCGCATACACAGAGTGAATACTGTCCCCGGTGATTTGCCGGTTAATACCGTCTACTGTTGCCGTAATATACCCGCGGGAATACGCATTGCTTGTGCTCTTGGAAAAATCCCGGATATACGCCTTGAACCGGTTCTCCCGGGAAAGCATAACCGCCACCATGCTGATTGTCACAACGCACAGAACAAGGCTCGCTGCCAGCAAAACATACAGCGTTTTCCCACTGAGTCGTTTTTTATTGCTTCGGTTCATTCGGTACATACTGGGACTCCCGGTTAAATAAATATGGTTTATTATAGCAGTTCCCAGCCGGAATAGCAAGGGTTTTGGATTACACAGACAAAAAACACCTTTGCCGGCGGCGTTTTGAGAGGTAAGGTTCGCATCACCGAAAGCGCCTCCCGGCCGCCAAGGCAGCCGGGAGGCGCTTTGCAATAATCCAAGGTCACGATCTATCTTAACATTGCATCCGGTGTTTGTAACTTACATGCTGTCTCATCTCATAAATTCAGCAAAAATTCATTAGTATTAATCCTGCAGCTGCCGATGCCATTCCAATCAGGCTGCGCGCAGTAATCCTTTCCTTCAGCAAAATCTGCGCCAGTACTGCTGATGCAATTAGATTTGCTCCCTGCAAAACAGGATAAATTTCAGCCGCGGAAAGAAATTGTGCTGCCAAAGTTTTGGAGAAAGAGTTGACAAACAATGCCAACGCGATCAAAAAGCAAAGTAATACATTGCGCCGCTTGAGCAAGGATGCCCCGCCTGCTTTCAGCGAACCCTTGGAAAACAGAATCAACGGAATCAAAAGAAGGGTTGATAATGCATAGGTATAGAAATTAAATGCTGCCGCTTCTCCGCCGATCTCATAAACAAATATCTTTTGAGAAAAATCCGAAAAAGCCACACTGACTGTTGCCAGAAGCAGCAATGGCAGGATCTTCCCCGTTTCCCGGTGGGTGATCTGCCTGTTGTACTTTGTCATCACCACAACCGCCAAAAGCAGGAAGAAGATGCCCAGCCATCTGCCCGGCCCCATCGGTTCCTCATAAATCAAACAGCCTAAACATCCGGCAATGACCGCCCCAATCATTCCAAAAACGCTGAGGTACATATACGCTGCTGTCTTGTACCCAAACATAAAGGTGACGCAAAACGCGGCCATGCACAATGCGGAAAAGAAATAGACTAAAAGCTCTTTCCCCCCGGGAAGTTTAACCGGCATAGTGCCTTGAAAAAGCAGAACAACGCCACTGATCAACGCGCAAAACAATAAACGAAGAAAATTTGCAAAGCAGCAATCCTTAAAGGTGCGGACATCATTGCTTATCTTTTTACCGGCAAATCCTTTCACCAATCCGCCAAGCAATGCAAGGGATAAATAAAGATAACCCATATTACCGATCCTTCTTCGGCGGATTTCCGCAATCAGGAACCGGAAGGGTTGCGCCTCCTTGCTTTGCCGATTCGATCGCGATCAAGCCGGGAATATTAGAGCGGGCGGCAAACCATGCGTTAAGCGCAGGGATCTCTCCGCTGACCGCAGCTTTACAGAAATCATCCACCATCAGTTGGTGGGACGCCATATGCCCGTTGGTCAAGCCCTCAAATTCTTTTGGGATCCGCTCATATTCTTTCTTTTGAATCGCAGCCATGGCATCATGCTGCCATGCACCGTTTGCTACCTCTTGCTTGAAATTCGGCAGATCTTTATTGGCTACCATTTCCATCGGGTTAACGTAGTCGCTCACATCTTCCAAAAACACCCGCTCCTTTTCCATACAGGACGGATCTTTTACCGCAAAGATATGCTGGGCATTGCTAAATTCATAGCCTGCTTTTGTACCGTAAAAGCAGGAAACATAGGAACTGGGCTTTGCCCAACCATAGCCGCGCGCCTCTGTAATGCGCGCCACGCCGCCATTGGCAAGACGCATCAGGAAGGTCTGGTCGATAAATTCGTTCTCCCATTCGTTTCCATCCGGTTTAAACGCCGGATCATCTGCGGTGTCCTTAACCCCGTAGCAGGTCACTTGCGTAGCGTACGAATCTACTGCCCCAAGCACCATTGCCGTGGAATGGGTGGGATAAAGCAGCGGCGGCATTCCCCGTTCTGCAGGGCGGCGTCCGTAGGAAATGGAATCGATATGGTGATAGTATTGCGCCGCAGCATATGCAAAATCTCCAAATTCGCCATTCTGATATTTCTCACGGCAAAACATAGCACAGGGAAAATAATAACAGGTTTCTCCTATCACATAGGTCAGCTTGGTCTCTTCTACCAGGCGAACGATTTCCTGACACTCTTCCACAGTGGATGCCATAGGAACAGCGGAATAAACACTCTTTCCCGCCTTCAACGCGCGAATACTGATTCCTCCGTGCAGATGCCGCTGGGTAAAATTGCCAATACAGTTAATTGAAGGATCGGCAAGTGCTTGTTCAAAAGAACCGATGATCTCCAGTCCAAAACGCTCGGAATACGCTTTTGCCCTTTCTGCGATCAGGTCGCAAACATAGACCTTCTCAACATTGGGGTGGTTTTTAAAAAGCGGAATGAAATCCTTGGCAAATGGGCCGCAGCCGATGATCGCTATGGTTATCTTTTTCATGTAAAATCCCTCCTTATCCTGTGTTTTCATTCTACCATCGGCCATAGAGAATGCAAATGCATATCTCATACTGAAATTTGTATTTTTTCGACTTTCGCTTTACTTTTAATCATGTATATGTTACTGTTTTTTCAGAAAGGGGGATCCTTATGCTCCTATGCCAGGAAGAACCGCACGTCCGTCAGGTTCTGCACGTTCACCCAACGATCAAAAACGCATCAAGAGATATCTTTAAGTCTTTAAAAAGCCGCGACTCCCGTCTATTCTACATCCTTGACGGAAAAGGCTCCATTGTCATTGAGGGAACCACTTATCCGCTCCAACCGGATTCTGTGTTTTTGTTTAAAGCCGGAACGGCATATGAATGGCAGATAGAATGGGCTGACTATTATGTTTTGAATTTCGACTACAGCCAGGCCTACGCCCACATTTCCCAGACCTTTCACCCGCTCTATTCTGACGCCTACCGGCCGGAGCATTGCTTCAATTGCGGAACGATTGAAGATTTTCCGGAATTAAATAAGCCAATTGCTTTGTACAAAGAGATCGGATTAAAACACCCCATCCAAAACCTTCTCTCGGAATCAGCATTGGCGGACCGCTGGAGCGCTCCATTGCTTTCCACCTTATTGAAACAGATTCTATTGTACGTCCTTCGCAGTAACGGCACCCCAAAAAACACCGCGAAAAGCCACCATATTACAAAACAGGCCATCGCCTATATTCAAGACCATTATAATGAACCGATCACCAACTCCCACATCGCGCAGGTACTTGGATATAACCCCACGTATCTTGGAAGGATTTTCAAGAAAAACACCGGAATTTCCCTCCACGATTATATCATCGATCTTAGAATCACCGCAGCTGCCGACGTGCTCAAAAATACTTCCCTTCCAACCGGAGAGATCTGCCGTCTGATCGGAATCGACGATATTTATCATTTCTCCAAATTATTCAAGCAGAGAATCGGACAGACGCCCACCCAATATCGCAAAAATGATTAAGCTCACACGCCGCAGTGGGAGATTCCATTGTAATGAAAATGCAGTGTTTATGAAACAGTTAACGGATACAGCATCTCCCTTTCCGCTGTACCCGCTCTTGTATCGCTGAAAGCCCGTCCCTTGGCTCTCCCTCTGGGAGAGCTGTCAGCGAAGCTGACTGAGAGGGCCCTCTCCGACCTCGCTTTGCTCGGCCACCTCTCCCAAAGGGAGAGGCAAGGCCAACTCTAAAAGGACGCGTATCAACACGATACACGCCCTTAATATGTTTTATTTGCGCGGAAAGCTGCTGCGGACATCGCTTAACCCGCAAATGTAGTCCATACTGACATTGTACAGTTCCGCAAGAATTATCAGGCAGTCCACAGGAATCCTGGTTTTTCCCAACTCATAGTCGCAATATGTTCTCTGTCCAACCTTTAGCAATTGCGCGATTTCTGTTTGCGTTTTGTCACAATCTTCACGCAGTGCGCGAATACGTTCCATATAATTCATATCCTCACCTCTAAAATAAAATACCATAGAGTTTATAACTCTATTGACATTTAGAGTTATAAACTCTATAATAAGTGCCGAGGTGATAAAAATGGATGAACTGCGTTGTAATGCCTGTCATTATTTTCTGCAGCATTTTACACTTGATGACCAAAGAATCTTTCGTGTTTACTGCGGACACTGCACCTTTTCCGGTGTAAGACGAAAAAACCGGATGCAAAGGCCTGCGAACACTTTGTTCCCGGCTGCCCACAAGAGGACGCTTTTGCATCGAAGAAGTACTTAACCAAAGCGCTCCTTAAATATATGCTCAGCTTGGAACTGCTTCCGGAAATTGAGGACGGAGGATGAGGGATTCGGATTACAACGAATTAAACAGAATAACCTTGCGCCCACACCCATACCGGGTGCGTTCGCAAGGTTTTGGATTCTCCCCCGGACTAAAAAACATGCCACCGGCATGTTTTTTACCTCGCTTCGCTCGGCCGTCCTCTTCGAATCCCCATCCGATGATAAAAAAAGCAGATACCCATTGGGGTATCTGCTTTTTTTGGCAGAGGATGAGGGATTCGAACCCCCGCGAACGGAGTCAGAGTCCGGTGTGCTACCGTTACACTAATCCTCTGTGTGTCAGGCACGGATATTATTATACCTAGAAACCAAAAAATGTCAAGAACTTTTTTCCAATTCTGCTGATATTTTTCTGAGGTGTTCCGGAGCTATCTTGCCCGATTCCTGCGCGCTTTATTCTGCCTCCCACGGAAAAGGTTTTCCCTTTAAAACCGTATGGCGGATGTAACGAAAGGTCTCCTTCTCTCCTTCATCCCGGAGCATACGCAGCAGGTATTCCAATTCCATCTGTAACTGGGGATGCATCAGTTTTTTCTCCCGGCTGCGGTCATAGTATTCCCAGGCAGACGCGTCAGTATAACTGTCCCCCTGATAGGTCATACACGCCGCCCTGCGGTCCATCACCATTTCCACCAAGTATTTTCTGGGCATTGGGAAAGAGACATACTGCCGGGATTCCATGCTCATGTCTGTCCAGTACTCGTAGTGATGGCGGTTACGCCCCTTATGGTGCATCCACGCCTCACTATATCCTTTTCGCTCCCGTTCCGCCGAATTTGGGCTGCGGCTACCTTGATAAAATCTTGCACCGGTCCAAAACTCTGTTGGGGAATATTTGGACAAATCATGGGTAAGGCCCTGCCAAATCAGACCCACACGAAAACACCCCTCCTGTACCAGAAGGCGGTGCTTGGTAATGGTTTTAAAATGCTGCCAGACTTTCATGGATTTCACTCTCACTTTTCGAAACTTATTATATTATAATCCGGTTTACAGCCAATTACAAGCCCTATAACGCAAAACACCGGCTCCTCATGGAGCCGGTATCTTATATGTTGGTAATCTTAACCCTTAGCCTTCAGCAGGCACTTTTCAGCCTCAGCGCTCCACAGACCGTTGTTACGGGCAGTGATTTCGGCCAGTTCCTTGAACAGGGGGTCAGTCTCGCCCAGCTTGGCGAAGTCTTCAATTGCCACCAGGGGCATCTCGATCTGGGTGTAGATCAGCTTCTTGCCGCCGCGGATGTTGGGCAGGTTCAGCGTGGTATCCACAACTGCGTCCAGACCGCCAATGTGGGTAACCATAGCGGCGGGGTTGATCTTGCCGCTGGTCATCATCTCAATGGCTTCCTTCATGTCGGAGGTGTTACCGCCGGAGGTGCCAACCAGGTGGGTATAGAGGTAGTGAACGTTGTAGAAGTTGAATTCTGCCTTGAACTGGCTGTTGGTGGGGCCAGCGAAGAAGTTCAGGCAGCCGTCGAAGCCCAGAATGTCACCGGCCTGCTCAACAACAGGTCTGACAGGGGCGAAGCAGATAACATCGTCATAGCCGGTACCGCCGGTGAGCTCGCGCAGATACTCGGTGGCGTTTTCCATACGGGTGTTCACATAGTGCAGTTCGATGCCCTGCTCCTTAGCGTGCTCTACAGTGTAGATGCTTGCAGCTCTTGCCAGACGCTCGTCATCGATGTCGGTAACAACCAGCAGGCTGGGACGGCGGTCGCAGTGCAGAGCGTAGTCAATCGCACCCAGACCCATGGGGCCTACAGATGCCAGCAATGCCATCTTACCGCCCTCTACGATGCCCATGCTGTGCTCGTAGGAACCGGCAGTGGTGTGATACATGGCATGGAAAGTGCCGATAATGCAGCTCATAGGCTCGGACAGAGAGCCGTAGAAGTATGTATCGGAGTTATAGGGCAGCAGGTTGTCAGTCAGCAGGGTCTCGATGGGAACATTGCCGTACTGTGCATCACCGCCGCAGAAGCCGTAGGAGTAGCCGGGAGCCATCTGGGAACCCTTGTAGAAGTGTGCGGGCTGAATGGCAAAGCCGTCGCCAACCTTGTACTTGTGCTTCCAGTTTTCGCCCACTGCGTTGATAACACCGCAGAACTCGTGGCCTACAATGGTGGGGTTCTCCTCCACATTGTCGGGAACGCGCTTATGGTCTCCGCCTTCTACAGCAGCCTTATAGGTGCTCATGCAGATGGAGTCGGAAATAATCTTGACCTGAACGTCATCAGGACCAACCTCGGGCAGATCAATCTCATCCAGCCGCAGGTCCATTTTGCCGTGAATTCTAACAGCTTTGGTTTTCATGATACGTCTCCTTTATACAACATAAATTTGGTATAACACCACTCATTGGGTGTATAAATATATTACCTGCTTCTATTATAAACAAATATATAAAAATTGCAAGAGAAACTTGTAATGTATACCGCCAGGTCTGGGCAAAATATTGCATTTTATAATACATCATTTTTTAAGCACGGGATTTTCACTTTTTTCTGTTAATTCCCCGAAAAAACTTGATATATGCAATTATTCCAAGTATAATTAAAAACAGCTGCAAAATACCGTATCATAGCAAATACGTGGCAAAGGAGATTTTTTATGGCCGATTTTTGGGATTCTAGTGTATGGGGTGGCATCAATCTGATCGCCATTCTGCTTTTAAGTTTGCTTTTGGCTAACCTTTTGAAACGCAAAATTATGCTGTTGCGCAATTCCCTGATTCCCACCTCCGTTCTGGGAGGTCTGATACTGCTTCTGTGTGCAGTTGTCTACCGCAGGGCAACCGGTGAGCAGTTATTTAACACTGCATTTTTTGGTGGAAACGGTGTAACCACACTGGAAATGATTACATACCACTGTCTTGCTATTGGCTTCATCGCCACCTCCTTTAAGCCCTCCAAGGAGCGGTTTCACAAAAAGCGCGCCGTCGAGGTATTCAACACTGGCGTAACCACTGTGGCCACCTATCTGATTCAGGCAATCTTTGGCCTCGGCATCACCATTGTTTTTACCCTGTTTATCGCAAAAGACTTCTTCCCTGCTGCTGGTATTCTTTTACCCTTCGGCTATGGCCAAGGCACCGGACAGGCCATGAACTATGGCAATATTTTTGAGCTGGACTACGGCTTTGTGGGCGGCAAGAGCTTTGGCCTTACCATCGCCGCATTGGGCTTTCTCTCCGCCAGCCTGGGCGGTGTCATTTACTTGAACCTGATGAAGAGAAAGGGCAAGCTCATTCCGTCCGGTGACGAAAAAGCAGAGCTGCTCAGCGGAGACGATGTGCAAACTGCGGATGAAATCCCCATGAACGGCAGTGTGGATAAAATTACCGTGCAAATGGGCTTTGTACTGGCCGCCTATTTGGCTGCCTATCTTGTTATGTATCTGCTGGGAACACTGCTCCCCAATCTGAAATCCATTCTTTACGGCTTCAATTTCCTGTTTGGCGTCTTGATTGCGGTGGCAATCAATTCCCTTCTCAGCGTACTCCGCCGAAAAGGTATCATGAAGCGTCAGTATGTGAACAGTTTCCTGATGAACCGCATCAGTGGCTTTTTCTTTGATCTGATGATTGTTGCAGGTATCGCTGCGATCCAGCTGGATGTATTGAAGGGCTATTGGGGCATTCTGTTGACCTTAGGCATCACCGGACTTCTTGTCACTTATTTTTATGTGCGTTTTATTTGCCGCAGGCTGTTCCCCGAATATCCCGACGAGCAGTTTCTTGCCATGTATGGCATGCTCACCGGCACCGCCAGCACAGGTATCATCCTTCTGCGGGAGTTGGACCGGGATTTGAGCAACCCGGCCTCAGAGAATCTGGTATACCAGAATCTACCTGCCATCGTACTGGGCTTTCCTATGATGATCGTTGCCACCATGGCACCAAAGCAGCCGTATTTGACGCTGATTATCGTTATTTTGTACTTTGTCGCATTGAACCTTCTGCTGTTCCGCGCTCAGCTTTTCAGCCGCAGAAAAAATACTGCCACCCCCACTAAGCAATAACTTTTACATAGACAAACGTACAGGAGGAGAGATTATGGAGGCAAAGTTTAAGCTTATAAGCAGTCTGGAGAAGGTGTTTTTTGATTACCCAGAGGATTCGCCGGAGCAAACCTGCGGCAGCATGCTGAAAAATGAAATTTATTCCTTTCAGTTGGCCTGCTGGACACACGACGATAGAAACTTTCGTCCTATCTGGAAATTAGAGCTTTCTTCTGACCTGGCGCCTTATATCAAGATGCATAGCGTCGGTTACGTCCCGGTTCTCCTCACTACCCGGCTCTATCAAAGCGACGATGATTATATCTCCAAAAAGCCCGGCCTGTTTCCGGATCCGTTACATAAATTAAAAGACGGAACCATTGAGCTTGCCAGTGACCAGACCCGCGCGTTCTGGTTTACCGTCGAACCAAACGGCGCTAAGCCCGGTAAGTATCCGATTGTGATTCGCATATTAAACGAATCCGGAGAAGTAATGGGTGAAAAATGCTTCACCCTGACAATCATAGACGCAGAACTGCCTGCGCTGGATATCTTCAACAGCGGCTGGTTCCACGGTGACTGCATTGCAACACTGCACAATACGCCCGTTATGAGTGAAGAATACTTTGCGCTGGTGGAAAAGTACCTGAAGGTCTATGTGAAATTCGGCCATACTGCCATATTGACTCCCGTATTTACCCCTCCTCTGGATACGGCCATTGGCGGCGAACGGCCTACCAACCAGCTGGTTGATGTCTCCCTGCAAAATGGCAAATACCGCTTCGGCTTCAAAAACCTAAAGCGCTGGCTGGATATGTGCCGGCGATTTGGTATTCAGATTTTTGAGATTTCCCATCTGTTCACCCAGTGGGGCGCCAAATTTACGCCAAAAATCATGGCAACTGTGGATGGAGAATATAAGCGGATTTTCGGCTGGGATACCGACGCCCTCTCCCCTACCTATAAAGCCTTTCTGGATGCCTTTTTGCCGGAATTGGTTGCATTTTTGAAGCAGGAGCAGGTGTTTGACCGGTGTCTGTTCCACATTTCAGACGAGCCTACCGAACTTGATGCGCAGCAGTATGCTGCCGCGCAGAAGCTGCTGCTGCCCCATATTCCGGAAGACCAGCTGATTGACGCCTTAACCTCTTACGAGCTTTATGCGCGCGGCATTATTAAGCATCCCATTGTAAGCTGTGACCATATGCATACCTTTATGAAAAACGGAGCGAAAAATCTCTTCACCTATTACTGTGTTGGCCAGCGTGACAAGGTTGCAAACCGTTTCATGGCTATGCCATCCTATCGAAACCGCATTTTAGGCTGCCAGCTGTACAAGACACAGACCCGGGGATTCCTGCAATGGGGCTTTAACTTCTGGTTTACCTCCGGCTCTACCCGAGCCCTCAACCCTTATCAAGACCCCTGTGGAGGCGGGCGTCTGCCTGCAGGCGATCCGTTCGTTGTGTATCCGGTAGACCAAGACGGTGATGTAGTCATTTCTCACAGACTGTATGTATTTTGTGAGGGTTTGCAGGATTATCGGGCATTGAAACTGCTGGAATCCCTGACAGACCGTCAAACGGTGGAAAACCTGCTAGGCGATATCAGCGGGTTCGAGGTATACCCCAGAAACAGCACATATCTGTTGACACTGCGTGAAAATGTCAACAGGCTAATTCAAGCCGCATTGCAGAAATCGGGGGATGTCAAGCTTGACGGCTACCCTACTCACACCGTATAAAACCTATAAAACCCACCGGGGGCGGCCACGTGGCCGCCCCCAGTTTTTCGTATTGTTCTTTCGACTGTTTTTTACTCCTCATTAGGCTCTGCTGCAGAAATCGGTTCTGGCATCTGGTCTTTTCTGGGCGGCATGCCTTCATCATGATCGCGGCACGCAAACAGGAAAAACGGCAGTGTCACCTGGCACACGATACCCAGCACCAGAAACAGCGTCGCATTCTGCGGTTTACAAGAGCGGAACAAATCATAATAGGAAATGTACTGGAACACTGCGCCCACAATGGCAGTCACGATAAATGCCAAGTAAACCAACACAAGCAGCGCAACAGACCAATAACTGCCCAATGCAGAAAGCACTGCAAAGATGACCATGGGAATCACCAGCGCACTCAAGGCAATCGTCATTGCCAGTAAAATCTTTCTGCGGTTTTTTATCTTACCACCGGTCACATACTGATACTGATCGGCGATACTGCCAAGCACCCACATATTTCCATAGGGAACCCAACTGAGCCAGGGATTCCGGATCCCCCGCCGTTTGGCGACGGTGTACATCCCGAGAGAGGACAGTACATAGCTGGCAACGGAAAACACCAGCATTACAAATAGAAAGACACAGTAAATAAGCAAAAACAGTATAATAAACTCAGAATCTGCACCTTCCATATATGTATAAACCGCATCTTCAAAAGGACTTATAGGGATCATCGCAAAACACCTCTTATTCTGGTTGGGATTGGGATAAAACTGTATTTACGGCAACACACGGTATGTACGCAATCTGCCGCTTGCATGCAGCTGCATGAAGCCTTCAGCGTATTTTGCTTTACACTGACCGCCCCAATACGCAGCTCTTGCTCGCTGGCTTGCTACGATATCCATACCGTCATGCTCCAGAAGCCATTTCAGCTGGCTTTCATGGCATTTGAGCATTTCTTCTTTGATATCCATGACATCTGTAATATCCACATACTCCGTGGGGGCAAATCCGATGCCGTCGGCATGGTCACAGTAATAAATAGGAGTCAGGTCTGCCACATCACCCAATTCCTGCTTAAAATGGGGACAGGTTGCCGCAAAGGATGCATTGAAAACAAGTTTGGACAGTTCCACATGGTCGCTGGCATAATCGTTAGGGCTGTGTGTAATGATGACATCCGGCTTTGCATAACGAATCACGCGGATAATTTTATCCAGCTGTTCTTCACTGGCCGCATTCATAGTCAAGTCATTGATGTCTGCGCTGATAACCTCATACCCGGCAATCGCGCCTGCTTTTTGGGCCTCTTTTCTCCGGATTTCCCGCAGTTCATCCGGCATGATAATGTAATGCCCCATATTGCCGTTTGCTGCATGGCATGCAATCACATCATGGCCCGCCTGCTTATACTTAAGTAGTGTACCGGAGCAGTACAGCTCCATATCGTCCGGATGCGCCATAATTGCCAGAACTCTCATTCCTATACTTCCTTTCTGTGTTTCATATTGTATGGGTTTTCATTATAACACCATGTTGTTTTTTCTTCAACCTTTTTATTCAACAATGTATGCTGCTGTAATCTGCCCGAAATAGGCAGTATGGTAATCCCCTTCCGGGAATTGCTGGTTCTTGGGATAGTATCTTTCGGTTGCCTCAGCGTTGATTGCTGCAGGATCCTGGTCCTGCTTGTAAATCACCTTGCACTCCAGCGTCAAGGGCAGTTCCCGAATGGCAGGGACTGATATGGTCTCCGGCTCCTCCAGCGTCAGGTTCAGTTCCCGGATTTTATCCATGTCCCGGCCGGACTTGGTTCCGCATACCGCAAGAATGTTCTTATCGCATCCGTCAAGGGGCACATTGATGGTAAATTCCGGATTTTTCTCCAACATTGCTTTGGTGTGCCGGCTTTCCCGCACGTATATGACAAAAATTGGTTTACCCCATTCAATTCCCAGCTTGCCCCAGCCAATGGTCATGGTGTTTACCTTCCCCTCAGCCTTGGTGGTCACAAGCACACCTTTCCCCACAGCCTCTAAAATAGTACCTGCGTAGTCCCACAGTTTAATCTCCCGCTTCATAACCATACCTCCTGTATTTTTGATACTATCATAATAATGGAAAACCTATGCCATTGCAAGCAGGAATTACTAACAATTTCAATCTTCTATTGACAAAAATCCTGTTTGGAACTAAACTATTGCAAATAACCAAAGAAAGAGAACCCCCCTATGCAACCTCTTATTCGCCCGAAAAACTGCATATGGCTGCTGTTTGGCAGTTTCATTCTGGCCTTTGGCCTCTACAATGTCCATTCTCTGTCCTGTGTGTCAGAGGGCGGTATCCTGGGACTTGCATTACTGCTGGAGCACTGGTTTTCCATCTCTCCTGCAGTGTCCGGTTTTATCCTCAACGGCCTTTGTTATTTGTTTGGCTGGAAAATTCTGGGAAAATCCTTCATGTGTTACTCGCTCCTTGCTACCTGCGGTTTTTCTGCCGCATACTGGATATGCGAGCAATACCCGCCCCTTTGGCCGGCGCTTGCCGGAATGCCCTTGGTTGCCAGTCTGCTGGGTGCTCTGTTTGTAGGCGTGGGTGTTGGTATCTGTGTGCGCTCAGGCGGTGCTCCCACAGGTGATGATGCCTTAGCTATGGGCATCTGCCATGTCACCGGCCTGCAGGTACAGCACGTCTATTTCATCACTGACTTGTCGGTGATTCTTCTGTCGCTAACTTACATTCCCTTGCAGCGAATCGGCTATTCACTGCTGACAGTCGTCTTATCCGGTCAATTGATAGGGCTTATCCAGCGAATAAAGTGGGAGGGCAATGCAAGATGAGCCGAAAAAACTTAAAAACGATTTTTCTGGACACACTACCGGTACTCACAGGCTACCTGTTTCTGGGGATAGGTTTTGGTATTCTGATGAACGAGAGCGGTTACGGCTTCCTGTGGGCTTTTGGCATGGGTGTCTTTGTCTTTGCCGGCTCTGCCCAGTATCTGGCCGTAAGCCTGCTCACCGGCGGTGCTTCCCTGCTCAGTTCTGCTGTTGCTACGCTCCTTCTCAACGCCCGGCACATTTTTTACGGAATCTCATTGATTGATCGGTACAAAGGCAGTGGCAGAAAAAAGCCCTATTTGATTTTTGCGCTCACAGATGAGACCTACACCCTCGTTACCCAAAACCAGCCGCCTGACGGGATTAACCGCCACACTTACTGCTTTCTGGTATCCCTGCTTGACCATATTTACTGGGTCATTGGCTGTAGCCTCGGCCATCTGGCCGGTTCCTACATTCCCATCAGCTTTGAGGGCGTGGAGTTTGTGCTGACCGCGCTGTTTGTCACCATGTTCGTAGAGCAGTGGCTCACCCATAAAAACCATTTGCCTGCCATCATCGGCGTAGCTGCTACCGCCCTGTGCCTTGCACTGTTCGGTAACCGGATTTTCCTGATTCCCTCCATGGTCTTAATTGCCATAGTCTTAACTGTTCTGCAGAAAACCGGAAGGAGGAAATGTGATGCATGATATTTATTTAGTTGTTTTGGTCGCCTTAGTGACCATGGCCACCCGTTTTCTCCCATTTCTGATTTTCGGAGAAAAACGGAACACCCCTCCGCTGGTTGTCTATCTGGGAAAAGTGCTTCCCTGCGCAATTATGGGCATGCTGGTAGTTTACTGTCTGAAGGACATCTCTTTCTTTTCCGCACCCTTTGGTGCGCCGGAATTGCTGGGCTGTGCTGTTGTAGCACTTCTGCATCTTTGGAAGCGCAATTCCCTTTTGAGTATTGGAGTAGGTACAGTTTGCTATATGCTTCTGGTGCAGTTGGTTTTTTGAATCCCGCAAAGCGGATATAATTTTTAATATAACGCAAAAAAGTAGTTGCAAAAAGGAAATTCCCGTGTTATAATACGCCGTGTGTCCAGCGCTGGGCGCCACTTCGATTGGGATGTCGCCAAGCGGTAAGGCACCAGACTTTGACTCTGGCATTCGTAGGTTCAAATCCTGCCATCCCAGCCACATGATCCGCTAGCTCAGCTGGCAGAGCAACTGCCTTTTAAGCAGTGGGTCCGGAGTTGGAATCTCCGGCGGGTCACCAAAAAAGACAACACTCTTTTGAGTGTTGGCTTTTTTGCATCCGGAGATTCGAAAGATTAAATGCGGTGCGGATGAGCACCGCCGTCACCGGCTGGACGGTGACGAACCTTAATTTTCTGCAATGCAGAAAATGCAGACGAATCGAAGGTCGGGTCACCAAAAAAGCAGATACCCTCAAGGGTATCTGCTTTTTATACAGTTAAATTTAAAGACTTACAAGGAAATCGCCGATTACCTGCGCCAATACCAACTGGCCGTCATTATTAAAATGCAGGCCGTCAACGGTATATTTTTCCCGATCCTCTTCCCGATTGGGGTCGATGGGCAGCATTTTAAACAGATCCAGTACCGGAATCCCAAATTCTTTACCTCTGGCCTTGATCACATCCACATAGGCCTGCAGAGGCTTTGCGTCCTGCTTTTTCATGGGGCGGGGTGAAACAAGTTGGTCTGAGACACCCATAAAGCACATGTGGGCAGGCGTCACAAAAGCAAGCGTCTTTCCGGGATAGTTATTTTTGAGCAGATTCATTAGGAAGTAGACACCACCGCAGAAAGTTTCCGGAGTCGTATCTGCCATGCTGCCAAAGAAGGCATCTCCGTGTATGTAGTCATTCACGCCGCCGTAGACCAGAATCACATCTGCATCGGGATTGATAAAATATGCTCTTCCGCAAAAGCAAAGATCATACCTTGCCGGATCGCTGGGAATCATTTGATGAGCCAGTCTTGTGCCGCCGATCCCGTAATTATAGTGCTCTGCAAGCCCGAAACGGCGATGGATCACATTGTCATAACGGCAGTTTTCAATATCCGCAACACCCACACCCTGTGTAATACTGTCACCTAAAAAGGCGATTTTCTTCCCTTTTAGTTCCATAATCATCCTCCTTAAAGCACTAAAGATGTTATAGGCTTCAGTGTGGATTATTATAACGCAAAATATGTTATTTTTCAATACTATAACTCCTGCAGGTTACAAAAAATCCCCTATGCCTGCATAGGGGATTTTTCTGTTTTCTGTTCTACTGATTCAGCATGATTTTCAAAATAGTCTTGTCCGTTTCCCGCATGCCTTCCCGGGCCAGGCGCCCTACATTGCTTACGGTATTGTCTGCGCCCTTGGTCACGATACCGTCACCACCGTAGAATTGCTGGTGCTCTTGGTACATATCCCAGCCAAGGATCCCCGCATCCACCGCTGCAGCAATTTTTGCCGCGCAGGAAGGTTTGGCGCCGTCACAGATGGTACCGGAGAGAATGGCTATCGCGTTGACCACCGTATGGGCAATGGCGTGAAGTCCACCGCCCAGAAGATATGCGATACCTGCACCGGCGCCGCAGCCGGCGCTGATCGCGCCGCAAAATGCAGACAGCCGGCCAATGCCGGTCTTCTGATGGATGGTCACCAAGTCACTGAGGGTTACTGCCTGCAGCAGTTTTTCATTAGAAAGCCCCAACTCCCGGGCGTAGATCACCACAGGCACACTGGCGGTAATTCCCTGGTTGCCGCTTCCGGATAGGATGATGACCGGCATCTCACAGCCGCTCATCCGGGCATCGCTGCCCGCTGCCGCGTAGGCTGCTGCCTTTTTGCTCAGCAACTCTCCCTGGCGGCTGAGAATCACCCGGCCCACGTTCGCACCCCAATTACCCTGCAGACCTTCCCGGGCAATGGCCATGTTATATTCAATCTGCCTACCCACCAGTTCCCGCACATCATCCACATCCAGCGCGTCCACAAATTCCACAATCCGTTCCATGGACAGGCAGGATTTATCGGTTAATCGGTCTTCTGAGGACTCTGCCACCGGAAGCTGCAGCAAAATGTCTCCGTTTTTCTCGATGTGCACAAAATTGGTATGGTGGTTAATAATCCGCACCCGGACGGAGTCTCCCTCCCGGTAAAGCCGCAGATCAATGTCAAACACCAACTCGGAATCTGAAGGATGAATCTCTACCGCAACGGTTTTCAGATAGGTTCTAAGCTGCTGTTGCTGCTGCTCCGTCACCTGACTGATGACCTGCAATTCTTTTCCTGCGTCTCCCGCCACGATTCCAGCGCAGACCGCTGCGGCAATTCCGTAAAGGCCGCCTGTGTTTGGCACGATCACACTCTTTACATTCTTGATTATATTGCCGCTGACCCAGACTTCCACCCTGTCCGGCTCTGCACCCAAAAGCTCCCTTGCCTTAGCGCCGGCATAAGCCAGTGCGATGGGCTCCGTGCAGCCCATCGCAGGGCGCAATTCCTCTGCCAAAATATCCAGATATTTCTGATAGATCGCGTCCCCTTTTTTCATGGCGACACTCCTTTTGTCTGTCTTTTGGGGTTATTATAACATTTTGCCCGAAAATTGTAAAGTTTTCTTACAAAATGCAGCAACAGTGGCACTGCTCAAAAGAACAGTGCCACCGTTTTTCCTTATCTGCGGCGCTGGGCCGGGATCTCGTATTTCAGCATGGTATCCAGATGAGCCAGCTTCCAGCGGATGGCATCTTCGCCGCCAATGTATTCCATAGACGGCTCGTAGCCCAAAGCAGAGTCCTTCTGCACCAGGGGGATAGCGGACTGGGCATTCCTGCGTTCCTTTTCCAGCAGTGCCTCCACCTTCTCGGTCAGGCGATACAGTCGGTCGGCATTACTCTCCATCCACATCTTCTCCCGCAGAATGGTCAATTC
>JAZTZS010000015.1:0-84210 GCA_045637585.1 Faecousia sp.
ACGATCCGACTTCAGGGAGTCATAGTGGACTTCCTGGATCAGGCTGATGGTCTCCTCAAATTCCTCTTCGGTCTCGCCGGGGAAGCCCACGATGACATCGGAGGTCAGCACCAGCTCCGGCATGACAGACTTGGCGTAGCGTACTTTTTCCAGATAAGTTTCCCGGTCATAGTGCCGGTTCATGGCCTTCAGCACACGGCTGGAGCCGGACTGGAAGGGCAGATGCAGCTGCTTGGCGATTTTAGGGTTGGCAGCCATGGTGTCAAAGAGCTTTTTGGAAGCATCTCTGGGGTGGCTGGTCATAAAACGAATTAAGAAATCACCGGGCAGAGCGGCAATCTGGGTAAGTAAATCGGAAAAATCCATGCCAATATCCAAATCCTTGCCATAGGAGTTTACGTTTTGGCCCAGCAGGGTAATTTCCTTGCAGCCAGCGGCAATCAGCGTACGGCATTCCTGCAGGATGTCCGCAGGCTTGCGGCTGCGCTCCCGGCCCCGGACATAGGGAACGATACAGTAGGTGCAGAAATTGTTGCAGCCATACATAATGCTGACCCAGGCTTTCAGTGTATTATCCCGAAGCTGGGGCAGACCCTCTGCAATGGAACCGGCTTCGTCCTGGGTGTAAAACACACGCTTCTTTTCGGTGAGAACACGGTGCAGGATTTCGGGGAATTGCCACAGGTGATGGGTGGAAAACACGCCGTTTACATGGGGATAGCTGTTTTTTAGCCGCTGTACCACATGCTCCTGTCCGGCCATACAGCCGCAAAGGAAGATTTTTTGCTCCGGATGACGGCGCTTGGTATGGGTCAGAGCGCCCAGATTTCCGAAAACCCGCTGCTCAGCATGCTCCCGGATGGCGCAGGTGTTCATAACCACCACGTCCGCACCTTCTGCGGTGTCGGTGATAGCATAGCCGCTTTCGCTGAGCAGACCGCGGATTCGCTCGGAATCAGCTTCGTTCTGCTGGCATCCGTAGGTCTCTACATAAGCAAGAGGTGTTCTGTTTTGACTGTGCCAAAAGATGCTGATTTTATGACAAAAGGACATCTGCGCCTGCAGCTGTTCCTGGGAGATAACAGTGGTTTTGTTAGGCATTTTGTGACTCCTTGTGATTGCAGATATAGACTATACAATAATATCATTTTCTCGCTTTTTTTGCAAGCGCTCTATTAGATTTTTGCCAGTTTGTTAACATTTGGCAAAGCATCTTGCAATTGAGGAAGTTACGTGATACACTAACAAAGTATTTGCCATTGTGGCGCTAAGAAGGAGAAAACAGCATGAAATGTAAATTCTGTGATGCAGAACTGGAAGATGGAATTACCCTGTGTCCGGTTTGCGGTAGGGACATAGCGGATACACAGGAGGAAGCGGTGCCGGTAGCAGAGGCGTGCCGCCCAAGTGATTGCGACTGCGGACACCAAGAAGATTGCGCTTGCGAGGAGAATGTTCAAAAGCAGCCTGCGGTAAAGTCCGGTTTAAAAGGCTGGAAGCTGGGACTGCTGATTGCCGGCTGCGTGGTGCTGGCAGGTATTATAGTGGGTGCAGTCCTGTATGGACTGGGGATAGATTTTCAATCCGGAAACAAGAACTCCTATACAGCACGGGATGCGGTTTTGAACAGGAAAGCGGACGTGGTTGTTGCCACAGTCGGTGACGAAAAGCTGACCAACGGGGAACTGCAGATTTATTATGCGATGCAGGTGAGCGAATTCCTGCGCTATTACGGCTCTGCTCTGGGTGAAGATGTAAAGCTGGATGAGGAAATGTCCGGGGATATGACCTACCAACAGCGCCTTCTGGAAATTGCGCTGGAAAGCTGGCGCCGTTATGAGACGATGTGCCTGCTGGCCAAAGAAGATGGCTTTGTGTTGAGTCAGGAGCAGCAGGAATTTATAGACAGCATCCCACAGCAGGTGAAAGAAATCGCCTTAACAAGCTATGATAGTGTAGAGGAATTCCTCAAAGAGCAGGTGTGCCCCGGAACGACCGAGCAGGCCTATATTGACTACAACAATGCCTACTACAAGAGCTACTATTATGTGGAAGCTATTTACGATGAACTTGTTCCCTCTGATGTGGAAATTGAAGCATACTTTGCAGAAAACGAAAAGACTTTTACGGACAAAGGCGTGACAAAAGAAAGCGGAATGATTGCGGATGTACGTCATATCCTTATCTGCCCGGAGGGCGGCACCAAGGATGAAAATGGTATGACGACGTATACCGAGGCGGAATGGGAGAAGTGTCTGGAAGAAGCAGAGAAGCTGCTGGAGCAGTGGAAGCAGGGCGAAGCCACCGAGGAGAGCTTTGCCAAGCTAGCCAATGAACATTCTGAGGATGGCGGCTCCAATACCACCGGCGGCTTGTACACGGATATCACACCGACAACCAACTTTGTGCCAAACTTCCTGAATTGGTCAATTGACGAAAACCGGCAGGTGGGAGACACGGGTATCGTGGAATCTCCCTACGGTTACCACATCATGTACTATGTGGCCGGTGAGCCGATTTGGAAGGATGCCGCAAGAAGCAATTTTGTTTCCGAACAGACGAACCAAATGCTTCTAAAAGGCATGGAGCGCTGGCCCATGGAAGTCGATTATAAGAAAATTGTTCTGTTCGATGTAGATTAAACGGAATAATAGGTAACAGGGGGAGCTGCAGCACCCCCTGTGTTTTTGTAAATTACTTTTTCGTTTTGGGCCGGTAAAACAGTTCCCGGAGGCCGGTAAACAGTAACAGACAGCCGAAAAGCTGTTTTAATGCTGCGGTGTCCATATTTTTGGCCAACTGGGTAGACAGTGCGGTGGACAGACATCCGGCCAGAATTGCCGGGAGAACCTTTTTTACCGGGAGGTTTCCCTGCCGCCAGCGAAACAGACAGGCAACACAGGCAGATGGGATAAAAAACAAAAGATTAATGGTTCTTGCCACCACTGGCTGAAAGTCAAGAACCAGTGTCAGCCAGAGCATGAGCAGGCTTCCACCGCCGACCCCAAGGCCGGATAAAAAGCCGAGTAAAGCACCTGCAAGCAGTGCGATGGGGAAGGATTCTAACATAAATACCGGATACCTCCCCAGAGAATCAATAGGCCGAGCCCTCTATGCAACCATACGACAGGAATTTTGTGCCCCCACAGGCCGGTGGCAATTCCACCAAGCACACTGCCAAGCAGGTAAGGGGATGCCTCTGACCACGGAATGGATTCTGTTCCCACGGCCAGGGAGACAAGACATATTGGCAGGATAACGGATACGGAAGCAGGGAAAATCTGGGTTTCCTGTAGGTCGGTCAGACGGGTCAGTAGTGGTACAAGGATCATACCGCCTCCTGCACCAAACAAACCGGTAACTGCACCTGCGCAAAGGCCGGCAATGGCGGATAAAGCCTGTTTTTTGATTTTCAAAGAGAACACCTCCCACGGAAAGGTTTTCCACGGGAGGTGTTTTTATGCATATAAGTGGTGTGTTATCAGTATGCCAATACCTTGTCCAGGTCAACATAGGAGAGGTCAACAGCAGTCAGCTCGGTTTCCTCCATGGTTTTATTATACCATGCTTCCACGTCTGCCTCACGCAGGTCGGCGGCAATCAAGTAATCCCGGTAGTTCATTTCGTCGTCAGCCACGTAGTACATGACATGGTAACCATAGGGAGATTCCACAATGCCTGTGTCGCCGGCCAGACGGTCCGGGTCGATAGACCAATTCAGGAAGTTTTCAACGTAATTGCTGTCGGGGTGGATATCCTCGAACAGACCGCCATATTCACTGCTGGTGTCGTCAGAGTGCTCCTTAACCAGTGCGATAAAGCTATCCTCGGTAGCTTCACCGGACTTCCACTGCGCAAGCAGATCTTCTGCTGCCTTCTTTGCGACAGCCTTTTCCTCATCGGTATAAGTGGTGATGCCGGTCTCGCTGTCAACGGTGCCACCCTCAAAGGCAACCAGAAGATGACGGACGTTGGCAAGAGGCTCAAGATTGTCAGTGCTGCTCTGGAAATAAACGACATAGTAACCGGTGACGGTTTTGGTTTCGTTGCCGTCTTCACCAGTGGAGGTAGACTCTCTGGTAATGATGGTTTTGTCGCCGTCCTTACGGCTGGTGTCAGTAATCCAAGACAGCAGGAATGTGTTTATATCGGCATACAAGGCGTTTTCAACTTTGGAGGAGGCGGGGTTTGTTTTATCCTTGTTGATTTCCAGCGCGGCAATTTTCTTGTCCAGGTCGATTAAGTTCTTAGCTTTAACCAAAGACTCTGCAGTTTCCTTGGCAGCGGCTCTTGCGGCATCCCGCTCTTCATCGGAGTAAGTGGTGCTGCCGTTTTCATCGGTGGTGCCGCCCTCCAGGAAGTCGGTGTAGGGCAAATAATAGCTGGCAAAGCTATAGGCAGAATAGGCAGTATAATCCTCGGCTTCCTTTGCTCTAAGGGTAGCGTCATCATAAGTCAAGCTTTCGGAGTAGGCAGTGAAGTATGCATTGGCAATCGCGCTTACCTTTTGGTACTGGCGGTAGCTTTCCTCGCTGGAACCGGGGCCATAAACGGTACGCAGATAAGTTTTCATATCCGGATAGCCAAATGAGGCTGCGGATTCCTTCAGAGATTCATATGTTGCATCAAGAGTTTTCTGATCTGCTTCAGGCAGGGTGAAGCCCTCTGCTACAGCCTTGTTATACAGGGCGTAATTACTTTCCAGCATGCCCAGTGCTTCACTGAGAAAATAATTGGCCCAAGTGCCATATTCTTCAGAGTGGGTTTGTTCGTCCAGCGGCTTGTAAAGATCCAGGCCCATCATGCTCAGATAAGAGCTCATACTGTCGCCAAAGCTTTCGTACCAGCTTTTGTAATTGGCATCAATGAAATCGTTATAGTAATAGTTCAGTTCAACAGCGTTGATTTCCGTTCCATCGACAGTGACGGCAACGGTGTTTCTTTCCAAAACGCCGGATTTCTGAACGAGTTTTACGGTTATCACAGTTAAGGCAGTAATGACCACCGCTAAAATAACTACGATAAATACAATGGAGTAAGCTTTCAGCTTTTTGGCCTCTGCTTGCTCGGTGCGCTGCTTTTCAGTCAAGATAGCAGCATTTTGCTCTCTGCGGAGCTTTTTCTTGCTGGATGCGCTCATTTAATCAAATCCTCTCATTGTCCGTATGGTTGGTGCTATGCACCACCGGTGCATAGACTTTGCTATTATAACTGATTCTTTCCCCGGTTTCAAGGGTATTCTTTGTATTTAGAAAGAAAAACGTAAAAAGTTTACATTTTATCTTGGTTCAGGAGAAAATAAAACATGGGGAGCGAAGCTCCCCATGCCTTTACCCGCTTTGGCCGTAACGCATCCGATTATGACCTGCACGAAATGGCAGGTGGGTTGCCGCTCCGGGCTTTCGCTGCTCCCAACGTCCACCCAATGTCAAAGCATGGGCGGGAGGTCTGCAATCCGGCCGGGAAGTCTAACATCCCAAATATAAAATGTGGGTCCAAAAGGACACGCTACGCACCAAGCAGGAAATAAAATTCAGTCCTCTGTGTCCTCATCATAGAGCTGATCCATAATCAGAGAATACACAGTTTCCAGTTCCTGTTCATCCTCAATGGCACACAGGATGGGCTCGCCATCCTCCTCAATGGATTTGAGAATGTTGATTTCCAAATCCTCGGCATCGTCCCGGTCGTTTGCCAGAGCAACGGCCAGGTAGGTTTCCCCATTATATTCGATACTGCTGAGCACCTCGAGTTCGTACTCAGTACCGTCTTCATCCACAATGGTCATATAGTCAGAGCCATATTGGTCATGCATACTGTGTTTACCTCCCGGTAAATGGTTATACTTGCATTATAATGGGAAACGGTTCGGAAATCAAGAGGGGGAGCACGGATTCGGCAATTATGACAAATAGTCCTCTAAAAGCCGGTGCCGTTCTTTATTTGTAGAGAAGGGAATACCTTGCTGCAGCGCCTGTTGGTCGGCTGGCGGATACATATGGGCGGCATAGGGAAAAACCTCGATTGGTTCGGTGTTGTTCCATATGGCAAGGTGTCCGTTGTGCAAGCTAAGATAACAGATAAGGAGTAAAATCCCGTGGCGGATGCGGTGTTTTTTCATAGGAGCAACCTCCTGCGGTTAGTGGTGGTAGTATTTACGTTTTTGAGCAGATTATGAAAAAGTTCAGCTGCCAACAAACGGAAAGATTTGTGCCGGATATATTTCATTAATTGTTAAAAAAATAGGGCTTTCGTTTTTTTATAGGGTATGCTATAATACTATGAACGATGGTATGCTCTCATACCAAAGACAAACATAATTTTTACCATGCAGGCCGCAAGGCTGCTGTGATGGAGGGAATACTATGGCAGAAGAAAAGAAAAGGAAGAAAGGAATCCCCAGGCAAAACTGGAAACCCCACTGGACCTTGGAATTACTGCACAAACTGTGGATGGTTGCCTTTTCGGCGGTGAAAGTTGCAGTGGGTGCTGCAGCAACGGTACTGCTGATATGTGTAGTTTGCGCCTTCGTGTTTGTGGGCATCCTGGGAGATTATCTGCAGGAGGACATTCTTCCCGCCGCGGATACAGATATGGAAGGCTACGATTTGGAGCTGAACTCTTATATTTACTATGTGGATGCGAACGGTCAAATTCAGCTGCTGCAGCAGATTTTTTCGGAAACCAGCAGCGACTGGGCCGATTATGAGGATATCCCAGAGGATTTGATCAATGCGGCCATGGCCATTGAGGATCACCGCTTCAGTGAGCACCAGGGCGTTGACTGGATTACAACCATCAAAGCCTGCGCAAGAATGTTCTTCGGTGATGACTCTGTGGGCGGCTCCAGCATCACCCAGCAGCTGATTAAGAATATGCTGCTGCAGAATGATGAGAGTGCAGACGATGTCACTGTGCGCCGTAAGGTGCTGGAAATTTTCCGTGCTGTGCAGCTGGAGAAGCGGTACGACAAGAAGACCATCATGGAGATGTATCTGAACTGCATCTATCTGGGTCAGGGCTGCCGCGGTGTCAGAAGTGCTGCCGCCACCTATTTCGGCAAAGAATTGGAAATGCTTACTACTGCTGAATGTGCAAGCCTTATCAGCATTACAAACAGTCCCACCTATTACGATCCGTACCAGAACTTTGAAAACAACAAAAAGCGGAAAGAGGATGTGCTGTGGGCCATGAAGGAGTACGGCTGGCTGGAAGAGGATGCTTATGAAGAGGCAATCAATCAGCCGCTGGAGCTCAAAGCGGGAATTGACGATGAAAACCGTCTGGCAAAATGCCCCAATGAAAGCTGTAATTACAGAAATATTGTCAGCACTTATCGGCAGGAAGAGGGTGTGTATTACTGCCCGGTTTGCGGAACAGAAACGCCTGTGCAGAAAAGTGCTTCTCAGGAGATTTATTCCTGGTATGTAGATACAGTTATGGAGGACGTGTGCAAAGCGCTGGCAGAGCGCGACGGCGTGGCATGGAATTACAGCGCTAAAATGTTCTACACCCAGCAGATCCAGAAGAGCGGTTACCACATTTACACGTGTCTGGATATGGATGTGCAAAACCAGGTGGATGCCATTTACACCAATTTGGAGGAGATCCCTTATGCCCGCGGCGGTCAGCAGCTGCAGTCTGCCATTGTAATCACGGATAACCGCACCGGTGACATTGTTGCTATGGCAGGCGGTGTTGGGGAAAAGGTTATCTTCGACGACTGGAACCGTGCCACAGATGCGGAGCTGCAGTCCGGTTCGTCTATCAAGCCACTGTCCATTTACGCGCCTGCTTTTGAAGCCGGTGCGATCACACCGGCAACGGTCATTAAGGATTTGCCACTGATTTACGAAGAAGACGACAGCCCGTGGCCTCTGAATGCGGAGAGAGAGTATAACTACTCCAAGACCATATTTGGCGGTGTAGTTTCCTCTATCAACGCAGTGGCAGCCCATACCCTGGACATGATTGGCACAAATTACAGCTATGATTATGCCAAGAATAAATTCGGCCTTTCCACGCTCATCGAAGAGTATGTGGACAGCGCCGGTGTACACCACACCGATAATGACTTCGGCCCCTTGGCTCTTGGCGCTCAGACATGGGGCGTGAGTGTGCGGGATATGACCAATGCCTTTGGAACCTTTGCCAATAAGGGTGTTTACCGGGAGGGCAGAACCTTCACAAAGGTCTATGACAGTGAGGGCAATGTGGTATTGGACAATACCCAGGAAAGCCGGGAAATCATCAGCGAGAAAACAGTTAATTATATGAATTACTGTCTAGTTAACGCGGCGCAGACTGGTACCGGTCATGAGGCGCACCTGTATTGGTCCAACGGAATTACTACCGCCGGCAAGACAGGCTCCACCGGTGACAACAGAGACCGTTGGTTCTGCGGCTTTACCGGTTACTATACCGCGGCGGTTTGGTGCGGCTACGATAGCCCTGAGGTTATTCACAGCTACGGCAACCCCGCTTCCCAGCTTTGGAAGAAGGTTATGTCACCGCTGCATAATGGCAAGAAGAATGTTGCCTTGTTTGACAACAGTGTATTCAGGAACGTTGATGTTTGCCTGGATTCCGGCGCAAAGGCAACAGAAGCTTGTCAAGCGGATGTGCGTGCTGCAGATGACTTTAGCCGGGTAGCTGGCGGTATTAAGGTTTATTCCGATGATGTGCCGAAGGAAGAATGTACAAAGCATGTGATGCTGGATTACTGCACTGTGGGCGGCGGTGTTGCCACAGAGTACTGCCAGCACTTTGCCGAGGTGGATGAGACCGTTGTTCTGGAGAAAAAATCTCTGGTAAAGATGACCCGCGAGGAAATTGATGAGCTTCTGAAGGCCGAGAAATTCAAACTGATTGACCAGTATCTTCGGGACGATTATGTATATCTGATAGAGAAAAACGGTAAGGACGGCGTGTGGAAGGGCTTCCACGATGAAATCAACAAGGATGTGGAAGCGCCTTATATGGTATGTCCGATGCACACCCAGCAGGCTTGGGAGGATTATCAGGCGGAGAACACACCGGAAGTAACAGAGCCGGAAGAAACAACTCCCGGCACGTCAGAATCTAACAAGGTACCGGCACCTTCTCAGTCGGCACCGAAAAGGCCGGCAGCATAAGCATAGAGAATTTGGGAGAAACAGATGATTTGGATTTCAGATGAATGGAAGGACTATGAGATTCTGGACACCTCTGACGGAGAACGGCTGGAGCGGTGGGGGAAATACCTGCTGGTGCGGCCGGATCCGCAGGTGATCTGGAGTACACCTCACAGTGCCCCGGAGTGGAAAAAATATGATGCCCGGTATATTCGTTCTGCTACCGGCGGCGGACGCTGGTCGGATCACAAGCTGCCGGAGCGCTGGCAGATTCGGTATAAGGATTATCTCACGTTTAATGTAAAGCCGATGAACTTTAAGCACACCGGCGTGTTTCCAGAGCAGGCTGCCAACTGGGATTTTATCCGGGAGAAGGTGGCAGATGCCAATCGTCCGGTGCGGGTTTTGAACCTGTTTGCTTACTCGGGCGGTGCAACGCTGGCAGCAGCTGCCGGTGGCGCAGAGGTTTTCCACGTAGATGCTTCCAAGGGGATGGTCGCATGGGCCAAGGAAAATGCGGCAGCCTCTGGGTTGGCGGACAGACCCATTCACTGGATCGTGGATGACTGTACAAAATTTATTCAGCGGGAGATTCGCCGCGGCCGCAGATATGACGGCATCATTATGGATCCGCCCAGCTACGGCCGGGGTCCCAGCGGTGAAATCTGGAAAATGGAGACCAGTTTCTATCCGTTCCTGCTGGAAGTGGCAAAGCTTTTGACGGAGAATCCGTTGTTTGTAATCATCAATTCTTATACCACAGGATTGGCTCCCTCTGCGGTGGGCTACGCATCCAACGTGGTTTTCGGTGCTGCCCATGGGGGAAACACGGCTGTGGGTGAACTGGGCCTGCCGGTCCGGTCAACGGGGCGTATGCTGCCCTGCGGCGCGGCGGGAAGATGGACACCGTAAAAGATTGGAGGGCAACCGGTTGAACACTGCAATCCATGTAGAACATCTGGAATATCGGTATCCGGGCGTGGATGACACGCCTGGCGTTGCCGTATTTGAAGACTTAAAGCTACAGGTGGAAGAGGGCAGCTTTGTGGCTGTTTTAGGCAGCAACGGCTGCGGGAAATCCACGCTTGCCAAGCATTTTAATGCGATTTTGCTCCCTTGCGGCGGAAGTGTATCCGTCTGGGGAATGAATACATCCGATGAAGAGAAGCTGATCCCAATCAGACGCACAGTGGGCATGGTGTTTCAGAATCCGGATAACCAGATTGTTGCCAATGTAGTGGAAGAGGACGTGGCGTTCGGCCCGGAAAATTTGGGTGTATCCAGTCCTGTTACCCGCCAGCGTGTGGATAGCGCTTTGCGGCAGGTAGGCATGTATGAATACCGGGAGCACGCGCCTCATCTTTTGTCTGGCGGACAGAAACAGCGGGTGGCCATCGCAGGTGTGATTGCCATGGAACCCAAGTGTATCGTATTGGATGAACCTACAGCTATGCTGGACCCTAAGGGCAGGCGTGAGGTTATGGAGACCATCCGGCGGCTGAATCAGGAAAAAGGCATCACGGTGATACTGATCACCCACCATATGGATGAAGCTGCCCAGGCACAGCGCGTGGTCGTGCTGGACAAGGGACAGATCGCGCTGGACGGTACACCCCGGCAGGTATTTTCACAGGTGGAAAAGCTGCATCAGATCGGTCTTGCGGCCCCGGAGACTGTGGAGCTGTGCTGGGCGCTGAACCAAGAGGGATTTTCCCTGCCGCTGGAGCAGCTGAATGCAGAAGAATGTGCGCAGATACTTTACGAGGAACTGAAGGGAAAGGTCTGACCCACAGGAGGATTGAAACGTGGCACCTATTTTAGAGGTTAGAAATTTAAATCATATCTATAGCGTCGGGACGCCCTTTGAACACGTGGCACTGGATAATGTGTCGTTTACTGTGGAGCGGGGGGAGTTTATCGGCGTTATTGGACATACCGGCTCCGGAAAGTCCACGCTGATGCAGCATTTGAACGGACTGCTGAAGCCCACCTCCGGAAGCGTTATGCTGGACGGAAAGGATATTTGGTCTGACAAGACTTACACCCGAAAGTGCCGTTTTCGCGTAGGTCTTGTGTTCCAGTATCCGGAATACCAGCTTTTTGAGGAGACGGTCTATAAGGACATTGCGTTTGGTCCTAAAAATATGGGCCTTTCCAATGAGGAAATTGACCGCCGTGTTCGCGAAGCGGCAGGCTTTGTGGGCCTGACCGAGGAACAGTTGGAATCATCCCCCTTTGACCTGTCCGGAGGGCAGAAACGACGCGTGGCAATCGCCGGTGTGATTGCCATGGAGCCGGAGATTCTCATTCTGGATGAGCCTACTGCCGGGTTAGATCCGGAGGGCAGAGAGGAGATCCTGCGCAATATTGAAAGCTACCGGCAGGCAAAAAACGCTACCATTATGATGGTCACCCACTCCATGAACGATGTGGCCCGGCTGGCAGGGCGTTTGCTGGTACTCAACGGCGCCAAGCTGGTTATGGACGGCACACCCAAAGAGGTGTTTGCCCATGCACAGGCGCTGTTGGACATGGGTTTGGACATCCCCGAGGTGACCCGCCTGTTTTTGGAGCTGCAGAGGCTGGGCGTTCCTGTGGAGCAGGCTTATACCATGGAGCAGGCTGTTGCAGCTCTGAAAGCGGTAAAGGAGGGCTGTACCCATGCTTAAGGACATTACTCTGGGTCAGTATTTCCCGGGAAAATCGGTGATTCACCGGTTGGATCCCCGCACCAAGCTGATTTTTCTAATAGTGTACATTGTGGCACTGTTTACAGCGGATAGCTGGATTTCTTACGGCATTATGTTTGGCTTTTTGTCATTCTGTGTGGGTATTTCCAAAATCCCGGTAAAATCCATTGTTCGGGGCATGAAGCCGCTGGTTATGGTGCTGGTCTTTACAGGTATTTTGAACCTCTTATTTACAGCAGGCGAGACCGTTTTGGTACGGTTTTGGAAAATCACCATTACGCTGGAGGGCATCGTACGGGCGGTGTTTATGGTGGCGCGGATACTGATGCTGATTTCCGGCACCTTTTTGCTTACCTACACCACATCCCCCATTGCGCTGACAGATGGTCTGGAATCTCTGCTGGGGCCGCTGAAGAAGCTGCACCTGCCGGTACATGAGCTGGCTATGATGATGTGCATTGCCCTGCGGTTTATTCCTACACTGATTGAGGAGACGGACAAGATCATGTCTGCCCAAAAGGCAAGGGGCGCAGATTTTGAAAACGGCAGTCTCATGCAGCGGGTAAAAGCGTTGGTGCCTATTTTAGTGCCGCTGTTTATCAGTGCCTTCCGGCGGGCGGACGAGCTGGCAACGGCTATGGAGTGCCGGTGCTACCAAGGCGGCGACGGACGGACAAAGATGAAGCTGCTGCGCTATAAGCTGTGGGATTATAAGGCCTTCGGGGTGGCGGCACTGCTGCTGGCGGTTGTCTTTGTGCTGCGCAGATTTGGCTTGTAGAGGTGCATATGCGAAATATTGCTCTGTTTTTAACCTATGAAGGCACTGCGTATCACGGCTGGCAGATGCAGAAGAATTTGGCAACTGTGCAGCAGACTCTGGAAAAGGCCATTGCCATGGTTGTGGGGCACAGCGTTCATGTTACCGGCTGCGGACGTACGGATGCCGGCGTTCATGCGAAGTGCTATGTTGCCAATTTTCGGACTGACTCCACAATACCGGTTACGCGGCTGCCGTATGCCTTAAACACCCATTTGCCGGCAGATATCGTAGTAACCAAGGCGTTTGACGTGCACGACGGTTTTAACGCCATCGGTTCCTGCGCCCGGAAAGAATATACCTACATGATCTACAATTCCAGGGTCCGTGACCCGTTCTATGTGAACCGGGCATGGTTTTATCCCAAGCATCTGGATGAAAAAATCATGCAGGCGGCGGCCAGCCAGTTTGTGGGAACCCATGATTTTGCGGCAGTCCGTTCTGTGGGTACGGATGTGAAATCCACTGTCCGCACAGTATATTATTACAATGTGGAGCGGCAGGGGAATCTCATCTACCTGCGGGTCTGCGCCAACGGTTTCCTATATAACATGGCCAGGGCTATGGCCGGTACAGTGGTTTATGCAGCAGAGGGGAAAATCCAGCCGGAGGAAATCGGTCAGATTCTTGCAGCCGGTAACCGGACAGCCGCCGGACCTACAGTACCGCCGGGAGGTTTGTATATGACCCATTTGTGGTATGATGACGGGATTGACCGGTTTGAATGTTCGGATATCCTCTAAAATTTATATTTTGTTTTTCTTTTTTGGGGACTGCTGTGCTATACTACCGGTATAACACATTCCCCAAGTGAAAGGTTGTGATTGTGTATGCAGCCAAAGTTGTGTACAAAGTGTAAGAAAAATGTCGCCGTTGTATTTATCACCAAGGTGGAGAACGGCGTTGCAATGAACGAGGGATACTGTCTTAGATGTGCCCGTAGTCTGGGGATACCCCAGATCGATGCCGCAGTAAAGCAGATGGGCTTTTCTGAGGAGGATTTGGACAATCTCTCGGATGAAATGAGCAGCATCTTCGGGCAAATTGAGTCTGCGGAGGGGCAGGAGGATGACGAGCGGGAAAGCCGTACAGCAACGTTTCCTCTGCTCAATCAGCTTTTTGGCTCGGCGGGCAACGGTGAAAAACCCAATATGCCGGCTAAGCCTGCACCGGAACAAAAACAGGAGTCCGGGGAAAAGGAAAAGTCCAAAAAGCATAAGTTCCTGGACAGCTACTGCCTAAATCTGACCGGCAGAGCCAAGGAAGGCAAGCTGGATACTGTAATCGGCAGAGATGTGGAAACCGAGCGCGTTATCCAGATTCTCAACCGCCGGCAGAAAAACAATCCCTGTTTGATCGGTGAACCCGGCGTTGGCAAAACGGCTATTGCCGAGGGTCTTGCCCAAAGGATTGCCGCCGGAAATGTGCCGTACAAGCTGCGGGACAAAGAGGTATTTTTGCTGGATTTGACAGCGCTGGTGGCCGGAACACAGTTCCGCGGTCAGTTCGAAAGCCGCATGAAGAGTCTGATTGCTGAAGTGAAGGCATGTGGCAATATCATTCTGGTAATTGATGAGGTGCACAATTTGGTGGGTGCCGGTGACGCAGAAGGCTCTATGAATGCAGCCAACATTCTGAAGCCTGCGCTGTCCCGGGGAGAAATCCAGGTAATTGGTGCTACCACATTTAATGAATATCGCAAGCATATCGAAAAGGATGCGGCGCTGGAACGGCGCTTCCAGCCTGTCAGTGTGGCGGAGCCTACCATCGAGGAGGCCTGCCAGATTATGCAGGGTATCGCCAAAACCTATGCCGAGTTCCACAGCGTTTCCATCTCTGCGGAGATTGCACGGCAGTGTGTGGTGCTGTCGGAGCGGTATATTACCGACCGATTCCTGCCGGACAAGGCTATTGACCTGCTGGATGAAGCCTGTTCCGATGTAAATTTGCGCTGCAAGGAGATTTCTTTGCTGGCAGAAAAGAAAAAAGAACGGGATGACTACGAGCTGGAGCTGCGGATGCTCACTGAAGATACGGAAAACGAGCATTATGAGCGGCTTGCCATCATTCGCAGTAAGCTGTGCAAGCTGGCCGAGGAAATCGAACAGCTGGATGCTCTGCCTAAGCCTGTTGTGACTATGGAGAATCTGGCACGGATTATTGAGCTTTGGACAAAAATTCCCGCCAGCAAAATTCAGGCTCAGGAGTACCTGCAGATTAAGGGTCTTGCTGACCGTCTGAAAACCCATATTGTAGGTCAGGATGGCGCGGTGGAGGCGGTTGCCAAGGCTATCCGCAGAAATCGGGTGGGTATCAGCCCCAAGAAAAAACCGGTGTCCTTTATCTTCGTAGGCCCTACCGGCGTGGGAAAGACAGAGCTTGTCAAGTGCTTGGCAAACGATATGTTTGATTCTGTGGATGCCCTTATCCGTCTGGATATGTCCGAATATATGGAAAAACACACAGTTTCCAAGCTGATTGGCTCCCCTCCCGGATATGTGGGGTACGATGAGGCTGGGCAGCTGACGGAAAAAATCCGCCGTAAGCCGTACTCAGTGGTACTCTTTGACGAGATAGAAAAGGCACACCCGGATGTGCTCAATGTACTCCTGCAGGTTCTCGATGACGGCAGAATCACCGATGCCCAGGGTAGAGTGGTAAATTTTGAAAATGCCATTATCGTTATGACTTCCAACGCCGGCTCTGAGGGCAGAGTAGGCGGACTGGGCTTTGGCAGGACGGACCATGATATGGTCAAAGACAAAACCATGAACGCCTTGCGGGAGTTCCTGCGGCCGGAATTTCTCAACCGGGTGGATGAGATCATTACCTTTAACCATCTGACCGAGGAGAATTTCCTGGGCATTGCAGATATTATGCTTAAGGAGCTGCAGGAGAGTCTTGCCAATCGGGAGCTGACACTGACATGGGACGAATCTGTGCGGCAGTATCTGGTCAAAAAGGCCTATTCTGTCACATACGGTGCCAGAAATTTGCGCAGAACAATTCAGCAGGAGCTGGAGGATCCCATTTCTGAGCGGATTATCGACTCCTTCGATAACCCGATTTCTCAGATAACGCTAAGCGTTTCCGAGGACGCAATCTGCGTTGAAGCAAAATAATTGTACCGGGAGGCTTGGCCTCCCGGTATTTTTACAAATCGAACTCACGGGTAATCCTGTCGGAAAGATTGTATGCGGCATCCTCTACCTTAACGGCTGCCTTGGCGGCCATGCGCCGGGCAGGGTTGTTGCGGGGCATCATCAGGATTGCAACAGCACCGGCTGCTGCGCCCAGACCTGCGGTAATTGCCCATCCTTTCAGGTGCATAAAACTCCCTCCTTTCGTCAGTAGTATGCCCTGCGGGGAAACAATCAACGCTGGAAAGGTTTCTCACTTTCTTTTGACAGAAAAACGTGCTATACTATATTATAAAAATTAGGAGGCGCAAGGATGCTGAAAATATACGGTTCCATGCTGTGCAAGGATTGTGTCGCCTGCCGGAAAGATTTAGATAATGCCGGCGTAGCCTATGAATTTCTGGATTTTGCGGAAACCTGCTGTATTTAAAGGAGTTTTTGGCATTACGGGACAATCATCCGTTGTTTGGCGATGCCAAAGCAGAGGGATATATCGGGATTCCCTGCATTGTTAAGGACGACGGAGCACTTACTTTGGATTGGCAGGGTTTTTTAAAATAAAATAAGAGCCGAGGTTAACCCCGGCTCTTTGAAAATTAGCGCATGCTGGTTCTGCCCTGGCGGCTGCGTGAGAGAGTGCCGTCGGTGCCGTTTGTACCGGAAGTGGTGTTGCCGCCGTCGGTACCGGTGATGTCAGTGGTATCCGTAGCGTCAGAGGTTCCGGGATAAACACTGGGATCGGGGACGTTGGTTGTCATAGTTGGCTCCGGAACGGTGGGGTTCGGAAGAATGGTAGGTGCGGCAGTGGTGGGAGCGGGTGCGGTGGTAGTAGTGCTGGGTTCCTTGTTATCCGCTCTGCGGCAGGCGCTCAGTGAAAATGTGAGTACCAGCACAATGGCAAGAATACTGAATTTTTTCATAATATAGCCTCCTGTTGATGTGACTTCAAGCATAGTATTTCCGGGCAATGGCAGATTAATCTGGTAATTGAAACCATATTTACAGAAATTTATAAAAACAAAAATAAAGCATTGCTATTTTTGATTTCTTCCTGTATAATAGTGTGGAAATAAATGAAAAAAGGGGAATTCATTCACTATGAAGAGACTCGCAGTTAAGAAGGGTGGCCAGTGCATGGCTTGCCTGGAATGTGTCCGCGCCTGTTCTGTTGCTTTCTATAAGGAATTTCATCAGGACCTGTCCTGCATCAAGATCGTTGACAAGGCCGGTACTGCCAAGCCCATGACCTGTATCCAGTGCGGCAAATGCGCCAAGGCCTGTGAGGCCGGTGCAATTACCCAGAATCCCAAGACCGGTGTGTACATGATCAACAAAAAGCTGTGTACCTCCTGCGGCAAGTGCGCCGAGGTGTGCCCCATGAAGGTTATGGTGGCGCCTGCCGGTGCAACCACTACCAAGTGCATTGCCTGCGGCATCTGTGTCAAGGCCTGCCCCATGGAAATTCTGGAAATTGTAGAAAAGTAAATCCATACATAAAGGCATCCTTCTATGCGCGGTTACTGATAAGGAAGTTTCAGCGCAAAAAGGTAGCACTGAGCAAAACGGACAGTTTTACTGTCCGTTTTTTCAATATGAAAAGAAAAGGCGCCGCATTTGCGGCGCCTTTATTGAATTTGGAGACCACCGGCTATACCGGTATAGGCTTTATCGCCAAACCGATTATGCGGGCCGGTGATGCGCAGCATATCTGTTAAGTGTCTTCCTTATCTGCATATACTTCCACGCACAATCCTTTGTGGCCGCACTTGGGGCAGGTCAAACGGCGCATTTTGGGAGTGTGATATGCCCAGAACGCTTCCTTAAAACGCGGCTTGAATACCTCGTGACACTCAGGACAGATGTAGGCGACGTGTCTAAAATAATAGATCGACACCCAGATGCCCCAGGGAATTGCAACACATGCCCATACAGCGAACAGCCACCAAAGACCCCGGGTAATCCACAAAACAATGGATATCCATTGCAATGCGGTCACGGGAATCCCCGAAAGCACCATTGTCCAACGCATTTTTCTTAATCCATTTTTGTTTTTCATTATGTGTGCTATATCACCGATAGATTCAACAGAGAAATTGGGAAGCTCTTTCAGCTCTCGCTTGATGGTTTCGACAATGCCGAGTTTCTTCTGGCTCTCAGCAATTTCCTCCCGCAGTTCCTGCTCCTGCTGATCCAGCAGAATGGAAATAATCTTCTCGGGATGTTCCTCTGTAAATAACTCTCCGATGCGGTTGATGGGAACCCCGGCTTCCCGCAGGAAGCAGATAATCCGCATACGCTTCAGGTCTTCCTCGGAATACAACCGCCGGCCGCCTTCAGAAAGTTCGCTGGGGACGAGAATACTTCTCGAATCATAATACTGAACGGTTCTGACGGACACGCCGCAGAGCTTTGCAATTTCTCCTGTTGTGTACTTTGACATAGCTTTCACCTCCTTACGCTGCCTATTTTACAGCATTACGCAGCGTCACAAGCAATACCTTACACAGGGGGATTTTATAATTATAGCAAAAAATTATGCTTATTTCCACCAATATAGGAAAAACGGCAGCAGAAAAAAAGTTTATCTTCCCGCGCTCCGTAGCGCTTATAGGAAAGCCTGTAACAGTCTTGCTGTCAGCCTTTCTCATAACACTTTCCAATTGGCTATTTTTTTAAGAGCTTCTTAATTTTTCTTATCAAAATTAGCCTTTTGGGTGCTTTTTCTTTTTGTAATAATTGCATATCCCTGCCGGATATGCTATACTGTTATCATTCATACACCCGGAGGCGTTTATGACATATATGACGGATTTACAACAGCAAATTACAGCTTTATTGCCAGACGTAGAACTGCGGTTGAATGAACCCATGGCAAAGCATACATCCTTTCGTATTGGCGGCCCGGCAGAAGTAATGGCCTTTCCCAAGAGCCGGGAAGAACTGTCTGCGCTATTAAAAACGTCCGCTTTATTGGACTGCAAAATTGCTATTCTAGGAGCAGGAACAAACATTCTGGCACCGGATGCAGGCGTTTCAGGGCTGGTAATCTGCTTGAAAGACTGCTTGAACGGTATGGAACAGATAAATGATACAAAAATTCGGGTGATGGCTGGTGTCACCATGACCAGAGCGGCTGTTTTCGCTGCAAATCTGGGGCTGGGCGGTATGGAATTTGCCCACGGAATCCCCGGTACTGTGGGTGGCGGCGTGTATATGAACGCAGGCGCTTATGGCGGTGAAATTAAGGATATCTGCGAATCTGTGGAAATTATGGACATGGCGGGGAATTGCCGGACAGTGTCCGGAGCCGAAATGCAATTTGCCTACAGGCACAGTGTGCTTGCGCAGAATCCGGGCGTTGTGATCAGCGCGGTCTTTACGCTCTCACCCTGTCCTACGGCAGAAATACGGGCAAAAATGCAGGAGCTGATGGGAAAACGCAGTGCGTCTCAGCCGTTGGATCTGCCCTCTGCAGGCTCTGCTTTTAAGCGCCCGGTGGGCGGCTACGCATCGGCGCTGATTGACAGTGCCGGACTGCGCGGTTTTCAAGTTGGCGGTGCCGGTGTATCCCAAAAGCATACGGGCTTTGTAGTGAATTTAGGCGGTGCTACTGCAGAGGATGTAAAAGCCCTATTGCAGCAGGTGTCAGACCGGGTTTTTGAAAGCTCCGGAATCCGACTGGAACCGGAAGTGCGTATCTGGTAAAGATAGACCTTAGAGAGAGGGGAAATCAAATGGCTATATCCTTTTCGGGCAGTGCAAAGGCGGAAATGTGCCGGTGCTTTCCGCAGAAACGCTGCTGTGTACTGGCAGAGTGCTTTGGCATCCTGCTGTTTTGCAACAGCTTTAGCGTGGACGGAATCCGCATTATCACGGAGAGCCGGGAATTTGCGCAGAAGATTCCCAAACTGTTTAAGAAAGCTTTTCTTTTGGACTTTGATGTGCAGCCGGAGACTGACGCCCCCGGAAAGCTGGTATTTCAAATTACAGATTTGGATAAAATCACTACAATCATGGATACCTACGGCTTTGACCCTGCGGATACCTTGGCGCTGCATATCAATATGCCGGCTGTGGAGGAGGATTGCTGTAAGACCGCTTTCCTGCGGGGCGCTTTTTTGGCAGGCGGCTCTGTAACCGACCCCAGTAAGGGTTATCATATGGAATTTGCCACAACCCACCGGAGTGTTGCTAAGGAGTGTTACGTCCTGGTGGAGGATATGCTTGGATTTTACCCCAAAAATGCCAACAGAAGTGGAGGTCAAGTCCTGTATTTAAAGCAAAGTGAGCGTATATCGGATTGCCTGACTCTTTTGGGAGCACCCGTGGCCGCCATGGGAATTATGGAGGCGCGGTTAGAAAAAGAGCTGAACAACAAGGTCAACCGCCGGTGTAACTGCGACGATGCCAATACATCCAAAGTAGTGGAAGCGGCACAGGAGCAGCTGACTTCTATTCGAAAATTACGGACAGCGGGCATGCTGGCTAACTTGCCCCAGAAAATCGTCCAGGCAGCAACCGCCAGAGAACAGAATCCGGAAGCTTCGCTGACGGAACTAGCGGCTATGATGGAGCCGCCCATCACCAAGCCGGCTATGAATCACCGTCTAAAGAAATTGATGCAGCTGGCACAGGAGGCAGAACTATGAGTTTTGTACATCTGCATGTTCATACAGAATACAGCCTTTTGGACGGTGCCTGCCGTATTGGCTCCATGATGGAACGGGTGCAGGCATTGGGGCAGTCTGCCATTGCGATTACAGACCATGGCGTTATGTACGGCTGTATCGACTTTTATAAAGCAGCCAAGGCGGCCGGCGTCAAGCCGATTATCGGCTGCGAGGTCTATGTTGCACGCCGCGGTATGGCGGACAGGGTGCACGGCATTGACAACGACCCGTACCACTTGGTGCTTTTGTGCGAAAACCGCAAGGGCTATGAAAACCTCTGCCTTTTGGTTTCGGAAGCATTCCTCAATGGCTTTTATGGGAAGCCCAGAGTGGATTTGCAGCTGCTGGAGAAGTATCACGAGGGCTTGATTGCGCTATCCGCCTGTCTTGCAGGTGCGATTCCCCAGTATCTTATGAATGAGGATTATGAGGGGGCAAAAAGCTATGCTCTGCGCATGGCCGAGATTTTTGGCGACAGCAATTTCTATTTGGAGCTGCAGGACCACGGCATTGCGGAGCAGACCCCGGTAAATCAGCAGATTATGCGGATTTCAAGGGAGACGGGTTTGCCGCTGGTGGTAACCAACGATGCCCACTATCTGCGCCGGGAAGATGCCCAGATGCAGGACGTACTGCTGTGTATCCAGACCGGAAAGACGGTTGAAGATCCTAACCGCATGAAATTCCAGGGGGATGCTTTCTATCTTAAGAGCGAGGAGGAACTGCGTCAGCTGTTTCCCAACAGCCAGGAGGCCTTTGAAAATACAGTAAAGATTGCTGACCGCTGCAATTTGGAGTTTGAATTTAACCAGTATCATCTGCCGGCATTTCCTGTGCCGGAGGGCTATGAGAACGGGGCGTATTTTCGCAAGCTGTGCGAGGACGGCTTCCGGGAGCGGTATCCAGAAGCGCCGGCAAGCTACTGTGAGCGGCTGGAATATGAGATCGATGTAATCAGTCGGATGGGTTATGTAAACTACTATCTGATCGTTTGGGACTTTATCCGCTATGCAAAGGAAGTGGGGATTCCGGTTGGTCCCGGACGTGGCTCCGGTGCAGCTTCTATTGTTGCGTATTGTCTGCACATTACAGAAGTTGACCCTATGAAGTATGCCCTGATTTTTGAACGTTTTCTAAATCCGGAGCGTGTTAGCATGCCGGACTTCGATACCGACTTCTGCCAGGAGCGCCGCGGTGAGGTTATTGAGTATGTAATGAAGAAATACGGCGCAGACCATGTGGCGCAGATTGCCACGTTTGGTACCATGGCTGCCCGCGGTGCAATTCGGGATGTGGGCAGGGCGCTGAATTTCTCCTATGCAGAGACAGACGTTGTGGCCAAGCTGGTGCCGACCATGCCTTTGCACATCACGCTCAAAGAGGCATTAAACGTCTCTCCGAAACTTAAGGAGATGTACGATGGGGATGACCGGGTAAAGACCCTCATTGACACGGCTATGAGCCTGGAGGGAATGCCCAGAAACACCTCTACCCATGCTGCCGGTGTGGTAATCACCGCTGACCCCGTATGCAGCTATGTTCCGCTGTCCCGCAACGATGATACCATTGTCACACAGTATACGATGACTACCATTGAGGAACTGGGACTTCTCAAGATGGACTTTTTGGGGTTGCGGAACCTGACGGTAATTAAAGATGCCCAGACACAGATTCAAAAGCTCCAGCCGGACTTTGACATTGACAAGGTGCCGGATGATGACCCTGCTACCTTTGCCATGCTTGCCGAAGGCAAAACCCAGGGTGTTTTTCAGTTGGAATCTGCGGGCATTACCGGTGTCTGCGTGAACATGAAGCCCACCTCTATTGAAGACATGACCGCTATCGTGGCACTGTACCGGCCCGGGCCCATGGATTCTATCCCTATGTTTATCGCCAACAAGCTGGATCATCGGAAGATTACCTATAAAACGCCCCTTTTGGAGCCGATTTTAAAGGTTACCTACGGCTGTATCGTCTATCAGGAGCAGGTTATTGAGATTTTTCGCTCTCTGGCAGGCTATACCATGGGACAGGCTGACAATATCCGCCGTGCCATCTCCAAGAAAAAGCAGAAAGTGATCGATGCGGAGCGGAATGTGTTTGTTTACGGCGATGCCCAGCAGGGTATCCCCGGCTGTATTGCCAGAGGGGTTTCGGAGTCGGCCGCGCAATCCATTTACGATGAAATCGTCGATTTTGCAAATTATGCCTTTAACAAGGCCCATGCGGTTTGCTATGCGGTGGTGTCTTACCAGACTGCTTATTTGAAATGCCACTATCCCCGACAGTATATGGCGGCGCTGATGACTTCTGTCCTGGATTCTGCTACCAAGATTTCCGGATATATTGCCGAGTGTAAGGAACTGGGGATTGCGACTCTGCCGCCAGATGTAAACCATTCAGAGGACCATTTTTCCGTGGAGGGGGATTCTATTCGGTTTGGTCTGGGTGCGGTGAAAAATGTAGGCCGTGGTCTTATCCGTACGATGGTTGCCAAGCGCAGTGAGGGAGGCCCGTTCAAATCTCTGGAGGACTTTATCCAGAGGATGGGCGAGGGAGAACTGAACAAGCGGGCAGTGGAAAACTTCATCAAGTGCGGTGCGATGGATTGTTTTGGCCATCACCGCAGTGAATTATTGGCGGTGTATGAAGTGATGATGGACAGCATCGCCAGCAGCCGGAAAAAGAATTTGGATGGGCAGATGGGCCTGTTTTCCATGCTGCAGGATGAGGACAAGGCGGCAGCTATCCCCATTCCCAAACTGGCGGAACTGAAAAAGGCCGATTTGATGCTTATGGAAAAGGAGACTACCGGCATTTACCTGTCCGGACATCCTATGGACGATTACCGGAGCTTCCTGCGCAACACCCGCGTGGTGCCCATAGGCGCGCTGATGGAAGAGGACAGTCCGTATGAGGACGAGCAAATTATCAGCGTTGCCGGCATCGTGCAATCGGTGAAGATGAAAACCACCCGAAACAACTCCATGATGGCCTATGTTACTGTGGAGGATGATACAGCGGCAGTGGAGATGCTGGCATTTTCCAACGTGCTAAGCCAGTATGGCGGATATCTTAAGGAAAATCATCCTGTGGTGATTGTGGGCAAGCTGTCGCTGCGGGATGATAAGGAGCCGCAGATCATCGTCAACCGGGCAAGGCCCATTTCCGATTATGCACAGTCCGAACTTGAGGTGCCTGCAGCGGCGGTAACGCCCAAAGAAGGAACGCTCTACCTGAAGCTGGAAACAGAGGCTGGCGGCGTATTTAACAAAGTTCGCGCCATTGTGAATATGTTCCCCGGTGACAGTCAGGTAGTGGTATATTTTGCTGATACCCGTCAGCGCAGGGGCGCCCGCTGCGCACTGGATGAGCGGATGCTTTACGAACTAAAAAGTTTGCTGGGTGAAGGGAATGTTGTGGTGAAATAGCTTTCTTTTTACCGCAAAATATGTTATACTAACAAGAGGGGGGTGTCGCAATGAAAATCAAAAAATCCATTCTGGTTCTGTTTGCCGTTGCGGCACTGCTTTTGTCCGGATGTTCTATGCCGACAATGGATGAAATGTACTGTCCGCCTAAACGCTCCGATGCGTACAACAATCTGCAGTCTGCCATCGACTTGGCAATGACGGGGTTGTCGTACTGCGCGCCGTTGTCCGGAGAGCACCAGCAGACGGTACAGATGGCAGATTTGGACGGCGATGACGTTGAGGAGTATCTGCTGTTTGCCAAAAGCGGTACTGAGCGGTCACTGAAGATTTTAATATTCCGGGAAAAAGAGGGAGCGTACGTCCATACGGATACCATAGAAAGTAACGGCTCTTCCTTTGACCAGGTGGAGTACGCACAGATGGATGAAATACCGGGGCTGGAGCTTATAGTGGGCTGTCAGCTTAGCGACCAGCTTCTGCGTACCGTTTCGGTATACACCTTTTCCGGTGGAGAGATGGAACAACTGATGTCAGCCAATTACACCAAGTTCCTGATGGCGGATTTGGACATTGACGGCTTGGTTGAACTGTTTTTACTGCATCCCGGACAGTCCGATACGGACAATGGTGTGGCAGAGCTCTACGGCATGGAAAATGGGACCATGGAGCGCGCCAATGAGATGGATATGTCCGGACCGGTGGACAGACTCAAGCGTATTATTGTGGGCAAGCTTCATGATTTGGACGCAGCCGTTTACGTTGCCAGTGCAGTAAATGAGACATCGCTGATTACAGATGTATTCGCCTGCGTGGATGGTGTTTTTACCAATGTGAGCTTTTCCAACGAGTCTGGAACCAGTGTTCAGACATTGCGCAATTACTATGTCTACGCCGATGATATCGATGATGACGGCGTGGTGGAACTACCGTACTTGACACAGATGACGCCGCTGGAACCAAATACGGAAGACAGACACGATTTGATCCAATGGTATGCCATGGCATCCGATGGCAGTGAAATTATTAAACAGTATACCTATCATAATTTTGTCAACGGCTGGTATATGGATTTGGTAAAGGAATGGGCATACCAGATTTCGGTTTTGCGCAAGGGAAGCGATTACGAGTTCTACATGTGGGACAAAGAATACAAAGAAGCCAGCAAGGTGATGACTGTATTCGCGTTCTCCGGACAGAATCGGGAGGAGCAGGCCAGAGAGGACAACCGCTTTGTGCTGCTGAAAACGGATTCTGTGATTTACGCAGCTAAAATAGAAGCAGATGCACCTGCTTACGGGATAACGCAGAAAAGTGCAATTGCCAGCTTCCACCTGATTCAACAGGAATGGAAGACCGGTGAGATATAAAGAGGTGTTTACAATGAAGAAAGTGCTGATTTTAGAGGATGAGGTTAACATCCGAAGCTTTGTTGTGATTAATTTAAAGCGTGCCGGATACGATGCCATCGAGGCAGGTACCGGACAGGAGGCGCTGGACAAGCTGAACCAGCATCCGGATATCGGTGTGGCGATTTTGGATATCATGCTGCCGGATATTGACGGCTTTGAGGTTTGCCGCCGGATTCGCGCCACCAGCAAGCAGATCGGTATTATTATGCTTACAGCCCGTACGCAGGAGATGGACAAGGTTACCGGCCTTATGACTGGGGCGGATGACTATGTGACCAAGCCCTTTTCTCCTGCAGAACTGACGGCCCGGATTGACGCATTGTACCGGCGAATTGGCGGTGACAATGGCATGGATATGGAGCTGATTACCCAGGGACCCTTTGTGATGAACACCCGCAACCACACACTGGAGAAAGCGGGCAACCATATCCGTTTGACCCAGGTGGAGTACGCAATTGTCAAGCTGTTTATGACAAATCCAGGTAGAGCCCTGTCCAGGGATGACATTTTAACGGCTGTATGGGGTCGGGATTATGACGGTGAATTGAAAATTGTGGATGTCAATATTCGCCGTCTGCGGATAAAAATTGAGGACGATACGGCCAATCCCACGTATATCACAACGGTTTGGGGCTTTGGCTATAAGTGGGGCGCATAAATCCACGGAAAGAGGGATTGCACATGTTTAAAATCAAGGGCCTGCGCAAGCGGTGGCTTATCAATACGGTTGGCGTCGTGTGCATCCTTGGGTTGGTGTGTGTACTGGCGGTTACTGCTGTTTTTTCAGCCTACTATTACTCTGCCATGCGCTCGGATATGTATTACCGCGCAGAAACCACCGCCGAGTTCTTCGCGGATTACCTGAATCAGAATTACAATCAGTATTACCAGTCCTGCATCACCTATGCACAGACCTTTGAGGATAAGGACTCTCTGGAACTGCAGTTTATCAATGCAAACGGCAAGATTGTGGCGTCGTCCTACAGCAGCTGGGCAGGGCAGTCGCCTACAACCCCGGAGATTGCAGAAGCGATCAGTACAAGAGGGATTGTGCCGTTTGTGGGAAAGGATCCCCAGACCGGGGAACGGATTATGGCGGTTTCCAGCCCCATGATCTACAGTAACGGTGAGGTGATTGGTGCCCTGCGCTATGTGACCTCAACCCGCAAGCTGGATATGCAGATTGCGACAATTGCCTGCATTTCTTTTGGCGCGCTTATTTTGATAGCCGGGGTGGTGCTTATCAGCAGTAACTACTACATCCATTCCATTCTGGACCCTCTTTCCCAAATTGTGGAAAAGGCGAAAAAGATTGCCAGCGGCAGCTATGGTATCCAGATTCAGACCAAGTATGATGACGAAATCGGAGATCTGGCAAAGACCATCAATGAGTTGTCCATTCAAATCAACCAGAATGAAAAAATGCAGACAGAATTTATTTCCTCTCTGTCTCATGAATTGCGAACACCGTTGACTGCCATCACCGGATGGAGCGAAACGCTTCTCAATGGCGAGCGGCTGGATACCGGAACCCGCCGGGGTGTGAAAATCATCCTCCGGGAGGCCAAACGGCTGACGGAGATGGTTGTTGAGCTTCTGGATTTCACACGGATTCAGGACGGCAGAATGACGCTGAACATGGAGATTACCGACATTCGGGCCGAATTTGAAGATACGGTATTTATGTATGGAAGCCGTCTGGAGCAGGATGGCATTACGCTGGAGTATCTGGAAAACGAGGATGACATTCCGGAGATTCCCTGCGATCCCAAGCGTTTGCGCCAGGTGTTTTTAAACATACTGGATAATGCTGCTAAGCATGGCGGTGAGGGCAGACGCATAGAGGCAGACATTTCCAGCCAGGGAGATTTTGTAACCGTCCGGATTCGGGATTATGGACCCGGTATTCCGGAGGATGAGCTTCCGCTTGTAACAAAGAAATTCTATAAAGGCAGCTCGAAGGCCAGAGGATCCGGAATCGGTCTGGCAGTGTGCGACGAAATTGTACAGATGCATGGCGGACAGCTGACTTTGGAAAATGCTGAGGGCGGCGGAACGCTGGTGACAGTGCGGCTTCCGGCATCTCAGTAAGAAAGGAACACTATGGCAAGGGAAAACAAAGAACAGTTTAAAACAATGATTGGCGGCCAGGCGTTAATCGAAGGCATTATGATGCGCGGGCCGGAAAAAGATGCCATTGTAGTGCGCGGCAAGGATGGGCTGCAGATAGAAGTAACGCCCCGCCGAATCCGTCCGAAAAATTCTCCCGCCCGTTGGCCCTTAATTCGGGGCGCTGTGAACTTCTTTGATGCCCAGGTGTGCGGCGTGAAAGCGCTTATGCGTTCGGCAGATTTGTCCCCGGAGGAGACGGGGGAGGAAGCGTCCAAGTTTGACCGGTGGCTGGAGAGTAAGCTTGGCGCTACCGCTTTCCAAAAAGCACTGGTGGGCTTTGCTGTGGCACTGGGACTGGGACTGTCTATTGTCCTGTTCTTCCTGCTGCCGATGATCATTGCCAGCTTTTTTGACCGGTGGATTTCCGGAACGCTGGCGCTGAATCTGGTTGAGGGCTTGGTGCGAATCTGCATTTTTGTGGTGTACATGCTGCTTGTATCCCGCATGGGAGAGATGAAGCGGGTGTTTGCTTATCACGGCGCAGAACACAAGACCATCCGCTGTTATGAGGCCAGACTTCCGCTGACGGTTGAAAATGTACGGGCACAGACCAGACTTCACCCCCGGTGCGGCACCAGCTTCCTGCTGATTGTCTTGATTTTGTCTATACTGCTGTTTTCCGTGGCATCTGCTGCACTTTTGGCAGTTTTTCCCGGCCTTGCAGCGCTACAGGGCAGCTTCCTGTACCGGCTGATAATGATTGTTTGTAAGCTGCTCTTACTGCCTTTGGTGGTTGCAATCGCCTATGAGATTAACCGCTGGGCCGGCAGACACGATAATCTTCTTACCAGAATTTTGACTGCACCCGGCATGTGGTTTCAAAACTTTACCACAAACGAGCCAGACGATGATATGATTGCGGTGGGCATTGCCTCCCTCCAGGCGGTATTGCCGGAGGAAGAGGGGGCAGACCGTTGGTAAAGAAAATTTCTGAGCTGTATTTGGAAGCTCGCCGGGTATTTATGGCACAGGAAGATGCCCAGACAGCCAGCTTACTGGCGAGGAATCTATTGTGTCATGTGACAGGCAAAACCCAGGAGGCAGTGATTGCCGATCGGGAGATGTATGCCAGCGAAGCAGTATGCAGTGCGATGGAAGCGGCGGTGGCCAGAATTCTGAGTGGGGAACCCCTGGCCTATGTGCTGGGACAGTGGGATTTTTACGGCATGACCCTTGACGTGGATAAAAATGTGCTGATTCCCCGGGATGACACCTGCGCAGTTACGGAACTGGCTATTAAACAGGCGTTGTTTTTAGACCGCAGTCCGCGGATTTTGGATTTGTGTACCGGTTCCGGTTGTATTGGCCTTGCCATCGCCACCAGAGTGAAGGATGCAAAGGTGACACTGGCGGATATTTCCCGGGAGGCACTTGCGGTAGCAAAGAAAAACATTGCCGGCCAAAAGCTGACAGGAAGAGTAGCCTGCATCCATGCCGATGCTCTTCAGGCACCTACAGCATTCCTTGGAAAGTTCGATATGATTGTCTCCAATCCCCCATATATCACAACCGATGAAATGAAGGAGCTGCCGGATAGCGTCAAAAACTATGAACCGCATCTGGCACTCCATGGCGGTACTGACGGTTTGAATTTTTACCGGGCGATTGCAAGGAATTTTTCCAAAGCATTGAAACCGGGTGGATATTTGTGCTTTGAGTTCGGTATGGGGCAGGGGGATGATATCTGCCGGATATTGGAAGTGAATGGGTTTACAATTCTGGAGCGTTCCAGAGATTATAACGACAGAGAACGGGCAGTGCTTGCCCGGTATGACAGGAAGGAAGAGAACAATGGCTACGAAAAAGACATCTTATGAAGCGCCGACCCCCGCAACCGATAAGAAAAAGGCTTTGCAGACAGCGCTTTCTCAGATTGAGAAAAGCTTCGGCAAGGGCACGGTCATGCGTTTGGGAGACCGCCCGGACATGAATGTGGATGCTGTTCCCACAGGCAGTTTAGCGCTGGATGCCGCGCTGGGTATCGGTGGTGTTCCCAAGGGGCGTATTATTGAGATTTATGGGCCGGAATCCTCTGGTAAAACTACACTGGCGCTTCATATTTTGGCAGAGGCCCAGAAGATGGGCGGCGAAGTGGCCTTTGTAGACGCCGAGCATGCACTAGATCCTGTATACGCTGCTGCGCTGGGCGTGGATACAGAAAATATGCTGGTGTCCCAGCCGGATACCGGTGAGCAGGCACTGGAAATCACGGACGCACTGGTGCGCTCCGGTGCGGTGGATGCTGTGGTTGTGGACTCTGTTGCGGCCTTGGTTCCCAAGCAGGAAATTGAGGGCGAAATGGGTGATACCTTTGTTGGGCTGCAAGCCCGTCTTATGTCTCAGGCACTGCGGAAGCTGGCGGGTACCATTGCAAAGACCAACTGTGTAGTCATTTTCATCAATCAGCTGCGTATGAAGATTGGCGTTATGTACGGCAATCCCGAGACAACCACCGGCGGCAATGCCCTAAAGTTCTATTCCTCTGTCCGTCTGGATGTCCGCCGGGTGGAAGCCATCAAAGAAGGCGGCAATGTTATCGGCAACAAGACCCGTGTTAAGGTCGTTAAGAACAAGGTTGCGCCTCCTTTCCGGGAAGCTTACTTTGACATTATGTACGGTGAGGGCATCAGCAAGTGGGGCGAACTGGTGGATTTAGCAGTTCAAATGGACATAGTTCAGAAGAGCGGCAGCTGGTTCTCTATGGGCGATGAGCGCATCGGCCAGGGTAAGGACAGTGTGAAAACGTTCTTGCAGGCCAATCCGGACATTGCCGAGAAGGTGGAGCTGCAGGTGCGGGAGAATTTGATTGCCGGCAATACGGCAAAGGCTCCTGCAAGAGCCGCAGAACGCCCTGTAGCCGTCAGCGCCGACGATTTCGATGATGAGGATTGATTCTGTTGCCTCCCGGCCTGACAGGGCAGGGAGGTATACGGTGCGCTTTGCCGATGGCAGTACTATGCGGCTTTATCGTCAGACTCTTGAGGATTTTGGACTCTATACAGGCTTGGAAATGAATGAAGAGCAGCTGCAAAGGCTGCGTATCGCTGCAGGTGAGATGTCTGCAAAAATGCGCGCGGTGCGGATCGTGTCCGCGTCCAGCGTGTCAAAGCGGGATTTGCAGCAGCGGCTGATTCAGAAGGGTGAAAATCCGGAGCAGGCCAAGCAGGCCGTAGAGTGGATGTCGGATTTAAACCTGCTGGATGATCGAAAAACTGCCGAACAGGTAGTACACCGCTGTATCAGTCAGGGCTACGGCTTGGCGCGCGCCAAACAGGCATTATACGAAAAGCGGATTCCCAAAGCGTACTGGGAGGAGGCTCTTGCGGACTATCCGGACCAGATGGAAAAAATTGTAGAATTTCTACGCACCCGGTTGGGGAGCCACTGGGAGCAAAAAGACCTGCGCAGGGTAACGGATGCCCTTTTGCGTAAGGGACATAGCTATTCAGAAATCCGCCGGGGGCTGGAACAGCTTTCCGCGGATACAGATTTCCTGGAGGAATAAATACATGGCAAACATCGGTTTTATATCTTTGGGCTGCGCTAAAAATCAGGTGGATTGCGAGCGGATGATGTACCGGGTTCAAGAGGCCGGCTTTACTGTGCAGGCGGATGTTGTGGGAGCAGATGTGGTGGTGATTAACACCTGCGGATTTATCGACTCTGCCAAAACGGAGGCAATTGACGCTATTTTGCAGATGGCCCAGCTGAAAGAGCAGGGACTGATCGGCAAGATTCTTGTGACAGGCTGCCTGTCTCAGCGGTATCAGCAGCAGATTACGGAAGAAATGCCGGAGGTTGACGGCATACTGGGTACCGGCAGCTATACGCAAGTGGTGCCAGCCATTGAGAAGCTGCTGGGAGAGGAGAGGGTCAGTGATTTTGCTTCCATTGATGCACCGGAGCAGGAGACCGGCAGAATTCTAACGACCCCGGAGCATTATGCTTACATTAAGATTGCGGAGGGCTGCGACAACCGCTGCGCCTACTGCATTATTCCTTATCTGCGGGGCAGGTATCGCAGCCGCCAGATGGATGATGTGCTGTATGAGGCAAGACTTTTGGCTGACAGCGGCGTGAAAGAATTGATTGTGGTGGCCCAGGATACCAGCCGCTACGGTACAGATTTGCCTGGGCATCAGCGGCTGCTGCCGGAACTGCTCCGCCAGCTTTGCAGAATTGACGGATTTAAATGGATTCGTATCCACTACGCCTATCCCGATGAAATCGACGATGCGCTGATGGATGTAATGGCAGAGGAGCCAAAGATTGTAAAGTATCTGGATATTCCTATTCAGCACTGCAACAGCAAGATTCTGAAGCTTATGAACCGCCGGGGTGATGGGCAATTCCTGCGGGAACTGTTTGCCAAGCTGCGTCAGCGGATTCCGGGCATTGTCTTGCGCACCAGTGTGATTACCGGTCTGCCCGGTGAGGATGAAGCAGAGTTTGCCGAGCTTTGTGACTTCTTGAAGGAACAGAAGCTGGAGCGCGTAGGCGCATTCCCGTTCTCACCGGAGGAGGGAACGCCCGCGGCTGAAATGGAATATGTGGATTCTGAAATTGCGCAGGCAAGAGCCCAACAGATAGAAATAATCCAGTCCCGGATTATGGATGAATACAATGCATCCATGCTGGGGAAAACCGTGGAAGTCCTCGTAGACGGCTATGATGAGGAATATGAACAGTTCTATGGGCGCATGTTCGCAGATTCTCCGGACATTGACGGCCGGGTGTGGATTGCAACCCAAGAGGCTGTTGCAGAAGGAGAATTTGTGAAGGTTTGTATCGATGGTATTGCAGACGGAGATTTGACCGGATATTTGGTGGAGGATGCATATGACATTAGCAAGTAAGATTACCTTGATTCGGGTGGCATTTATCCCATTTTATATGGTGTGTATGTACTTAAGCGGCGGTGAGCCCGGTGTGTGGATGTGGGTAGCGCTCGCAGTGTTTATTATTGCCAGTCTGACGGACTATGTGGATGGACAGATTGCCAGAAAGCGTAATCAAGTCAGTGACTTTGGTAAATTTCTGGACCCTCTGGCAGATAAGCTGTTGACAGTAGCGGCAATGGTCATGTTCTGTGAGTGGGGACAGATGCCGGCATGGGCACTGATGATTGTATTGACCCGTGAGTTTGCAGTGACCGGCCTGCGGCTGGTAGCGGTTGGCAAGGGAAAGGTGATTGCGGCTGGCTGGAGCGGCAAAGTGAAAACAGCCAGCACCATGATTGGGCTGTGTGCGCTGATGGCATTTCCAACTATCCCTTGGCTTGCACTTGTAGTGATGGCGGTAATTGTGATTACCACGGTCTACTCCGGGGTGGAGTATTTTATCCAAAACTGGAATTGTTTATGGGATTGACAAAAAGTGCGTTGCGCAAGCAACGCACTTTTTTATGTGATGGGAATAGACTGCGACCCTAAAAAATAGATGGCATCCGACAGAAAAGTATGCTATACTGTTCAGGCAGCGAAGCTGCAAATTTACATTGCGAGGTTATTATGAATCAGAAGGAAATTGGCGAGATCCGGCGCAGAGTGCGCCGTGACCGCAGTAATATGACGGCTATTTACGGCTGCTATGTCAATGGCCAGAAGGAGATTATTTCAGAATTCCGGCAAAGCGTGGGCATGATGCCGGAAAATGAGGGAGAAAGGTATTTTGGCGTGATGCGCAGGGTTTTGTCCGGCAGTATTGGAAAAAACCTGATTGATATTACGTTCAAAACCGCGCAAGTTGCAGACAGCCCGGAGCATAAACTCCTCATGGGTTTGCGCAATTGTGCGCTGCAGGACGAGCAGCTGCGGATGGAATTTTATCAAAAGGTCATTGAATCTGTGGCTTTTGACGATAATTATCTTGTTTTGCTGGGTTGTGACAGCTACGATGTGCCATTCAAAAGCAAGGACGGCCAGGCACAGTCGGACGCTTCCGATGAGACCTATACATATCTTTTGTGCGCAGTATGCCCGGTGAAATTAACCAAGCCAAGCCTGCGCTATATCGCGGAAGAAAAGGTATTTCACGATGGCGGCGTAGCCCAGGTCATAGCAGCACCGGAGCTGGGCTTCCTGTTTCCTGCTTTTGACGGACGTGCCACCAATATTTATAATGCTCTGTACTATACCCATTCCCCCAAGGATAACCATGAAGGCTTTGTGAGCGCGGTATTTAACACGCCTGTTGCAAAGCCTGCCTATGAGCAGAAGAAAACCTTTGAGGCGCTTTTGACCAAAACCCTGGAGGATGAGTGCACTCTGGAGGTAGTGCAGTCTGTTCACGAGCAGATTTGCCAGTGTATTGATATGCACAAGGAGAGCAGAGTGCCGGATACACTGCTGGTATCCAAGGAGCAGGTAAAGGAGGCACTTTCCTCCTGCGGTGTATCGGAGAATCACATTGCCAAATTCAGTGTGGATTATGACGAGGCGTTTGGCTTTGAGGCGGAAATTCATCCGAAAAATGTGATTGACAACAAACGCTTTGAAATCCGTACCCCGGATGTCTCTATTCAAGTGAGTCCGGAGCACAGCGATTTGATTCAAACCCGGATGATCGGTGGCGTCAAGTATTTACTGATTTGCGCAGAGGACGACGTGGAGGTCAACGGTGTCCCTGTTCATATTGCAGACGGTACGCCTGTAACCGTATAAAAAACAGCCCTCCTGCGTAAACAGGAGGGCTGCAATAGGTTATTTACTGGCGTTAACAATGGACACAATCATATCGGCGCAATTTTCAAGGCCCAGAACGCTGCTGTTGAGGCAGATGTCATAATTCTGGGACATGCCCCAGGTTCTGGCGGTGTAATGCTGATAATTTAACTTTCTGCGCTTATCCTTTTCCTGCAGACGTGCCTGCGGGCTCTTTTCGGATTCGCCGTACAGCTTGACAATACGCGCTGCCCGGTAATCCATATCGGCATGGATGAAAGCATGGAGGCAGTCTGGACGGTCTTTCAGTATGTAATCAGCGTTGCGACCCACAATGACACAGGGACCCTTCTCGGCAAGCTGCAGGATGACACTGCATTGAATATTCCAGAGGAAATCAGCAGTGGACAGACCCTGCATCACGCCGGGCACACCCTGCGGCGCAAAGGCGTAGGAGAAAATACTCTTTCCGGGTGCGTGCTCACCGTGCTCTTCCACAAACGAGGGAGCAAAACCGGACTCCAGTGCGACGTGATCCACCAGCTCTTTGTCATAAAAGGGAATACCCAGCTTTTCGGCAACCATATGACCGATGGTTCGCCCGCCACTGCCAAATTCCCGGCTGATGGTGATAATTTTCTTTTCCATTCAGAACCCTCCTTCAATTTACTTCTTATCTTAATTATATCGTGGCATACGGAAAAAGTCAAACGAAAAGCACAGTGAAAGACAGCCGGCATCTACCGGCTGTCTTTGTGTGTTTATCCAAGGTGGATGCCGTATACCTTTTGGCCTCTGGTGCCCACCACAAGCATGTCTTCAAACACAGCGGGAGAGGCTTCAATGTTGCTGCCCAGTTCCAGGGTGCTGATAACTTCGCCTTGGTGGTTGCGCATTTCCATATAACCCATGGAATCACAGGTGATGATATAAGCTTTTCCATCCGGCGTATAAACGGCAACAGGGGAGCTCCAGGCGTAATTATACATGTATTGCTCCCAGACGATTTCGCCGGTCTCGGTGTCAAATGCAACCAGCTTACCATCTGCGAAGTTGGGGGTGCGGGCGATGGTGTAGACAATGAGACCTTCCAGTTCGGTTCCTTCCTTGCCGAGAATCGGGGAGGACTGTACCCCGCCGGAGACGTCATTTACCCGGTCACTGTAGCAATCAAACTTCTGCTCCCAGACGATTTCGCCGGTTTTGGCATCCAGCTTGTATACACAAATATAGCCGGCGCTGCCGTTAGCGGTCCAGTGGAGGGAGGGTGCGGTATATATATAACCGCCATCCAAGCCGTTCCATTCAAAAACGGGGGTGGAGTTGGAATCGTCGCGGGTATCCTGCGCCCAGACCAGTTCCATGGTGTTCAGGTCAATGCAGAAGAACATACCGCCGTTTTCGGAGATATAGAGGTAGCGGTCAACAATAACGGCGCTGGGCTCAAAACCAATCCAATAGGAGGCATCGCTTGCCCGGGAGGGATAATACCGGATCCGTACCGTCTCTTCGGGGTTCAGTGTTAGCGTACCCGCGGCCTTATCATACTGGGTGTTCAGCTTAATGGTATAGAGGATGCCGTTCTCCCCGGGCCAAATCAGCGTATCGGTCTCGGCATCTACCAGAGGTGCGGAATCGAAAGCAGTCCACTCCCGCTGGCTAAAGGCATCGTTGCCGCTGCGCTGGTATAGAATGGTACTGTCAATCAGACTGATGGCGTACATTCTGGGGGCACCGCCGTTGGATAGGCCCGAGCCTACATACAAGATGGGATAACCTCTGGGATCCAGCGAACCGGAGCCTTTGAAGCTCATACCAACGTACATGGGGTCACGGGTGTAGGAGCCGTCCTCTAAGTCATAGAAGTAAACATAGCCGTCAAGTGTAGCGTGAATAACCTCTACCAGTCCCTCTTTGGTACGTTTATCGGCAAACATACTGGTCATAATGGCCTTGCTCTCATCGTCCCACTGTACCATCAGCGGCTGTCCTGTCCAGCCACTGCCGGGCCATCCGTTCAAAGAGCCGATGTTACGGGACCAGACCTTAGAAATGGTACCCTTGGTGATGTCTGCAGTGCCGTACACTGCGCTGTTGCGGAAGTTATTACCGCGGAAGGTGGCAACACCGGGCAGAGCGAAATAATCCTCTGCTGCACCGAAGGAGATGTCCTCCGGGCGCTGGTAGCTGTCAACAATAGAGCCGTTTGCAATAATATCCCAAGAGATTCCCCAGGTTTCCGGGTTGCTTAAATTCGTATGGGAAGGGGTAAAGGTGGGATCCGGTTCGGTAGTTGGAGTGGTGGTCTCTTCCGAGAAGGTAGTGGTGTTTTCGGAAGTGGTGTCGGATGTGTCGGGGGAAGTGCTGCTGCTTACAGGAGGCGCTTGCATATTTTCAATCTCCCGGCCAACCGCTTGGTAACGGCCAAAGCAAAAGACGGTGCAGGCCAGCACGAAACAGGCGGTAGCATACATCATGATCAGCAGCAGCCGTGAAGTGGGATTTCGCCGTGCACCTCTGCGCTTACGCTTGGCAGCCAGGGCTTCTGCAGTGAAGGCAACACATCCGACAATCAGCGCAGCGAGAATGGCGCAAAGCAGGATAAATGCCTGCCGCATGGAGTTGTAGCGCGCCAGAAGCGCATCTGGCTGCGTGGCTGCAGAAGCGGTCAAAAACAGCATTGCGGTTGTAGCAAATGCCGTAAAAAGAGAAAGGATTTTCTTCATGGTCAACCTCCGGCTATAGTCAAAATATTGTTATAAGTATAACACTTTATAATCCGTTACGCAAGGAGAAACCGCGAAACGAAGGGCAGATTTCTATACAAAAGGAGTTATAATTGCAAAAGATTGGAAAGTATGATATGATAGCACCATTCTTACATTAGGAGCGAACTATGGAACAGATTATTCAGGCGCTGGCATTGGAACTGGGCCAAAAAGCAGCGTATGTGGAAAATGTTGTGAAGCTGCTGGATGAGGGCAATACAATCCCCTTTATTGCCCGTTACCGCAAGGAACTTCACGGCAGTATGGATGACACGGCTTTGCGAACACTGGAAACCCGGCTTGGGTATTTGCGGAATCTGCAGGAGCGCAAGGGCGAAGTTACCAAGGCAATTGAAGCACAGGGGAAGCTGACGCAGGAGCTGGCAGAGGCCGTCGCTGCGGCACAGACACTGGCAGAGGTAGAGGACTTATACCGTCCATATAAGCAGAAACGCCGCACCCGTGCTACAGTAGCAAAGGAGAAGGGACTGGAACCTCTTGCGCTGGCAATTTTTGAACAGACAGGTGAAGAACCTGCCAAAATGGCAGAGGCATATATTGACCCGGAAAAGGGTGTGGAGACTGTAGAGGATGCTCTGGTAGGCGCTTCTGACATCATCGCGGAGATGATTTCAGATGACCCGGAGATTCGAAAGGAGCTTCGCGGGAAGATGCAACGGCAGGCGGTTCTCTCTGTACAAGCAACAGATCCGGAGCAAGAAAGCGTCTACAGCTTATATTATAGCTTTTCTGCGCCCGTTTCCCGGCTGCAAAACCATCAGATTCTGGCAATCAACCGGGGTGAGCGGGAAGGGTTTCTAAAGGTTTCTGCGGCATTGCCGGGACGGGAGGGACAGGCACTGGTTTGCCGGATGGCACTGAAGCCCGGTATGTGGGTATCCGCTTTTGTGAAAGCGGCAGCAGAGGATGCTTTTGACCGGTTGATTGCGCCCAGTGTGGAGCGGGAATTGCGTAATACCCTCACTGACCGCGCGGCTGAGTCGGCAATTGCCAATTTTGCCTTAAATCTAAAGCCGCTTTTGATGCAGCGGCCGGTAAAGGGATTTGTGACAATGGGCTTGGACCCCGGATACCGCAATGGCTGCAAGGTGGCGGTAGTAGACAGCACAGGCCGTGTGTTGGACACAGCAGTGGTATACCCTACCTTTTCCCAACGAAAAAAGGAGGAGGCAATCGACAGCCTTTCCCGGATGATTCGCAAACATAATGTGAAGCATATTGCCATCGGAAACGGCACTGCCTCCCGGGAGACGGAGGCCATGACGGTGGAAATGCTCCGCAATCTGCCTGGTGTCAGCTATATGATCGTCAATGAAGCCGGTGCGTCCGTTTACTCTGCGTCTAAGCTGGCGGCCGAGGAATTTCCTGAGTATGATGTGAATCTCCGCTCCGCAGTGTCTATTGCCAGACGTTTACAGGACCCGCTGGCGGAGCTGGTGAAGATTGACCCCAAGGCCATCGGCGTTGGCCAGTATCAGCATGATTGCCCCCAGAAGCGGCTGGATGAAGCACTGGGCGGCGTTGTGGAGGACTGTGTGAATGCGGTGGGTGTGGATGTTAACACGGCGTCCGTGAGTTTATTGCAGCAGGTGTCCGGTCTGAACGGAACCACAGCAAAGAATGTGGTTGCCTACCGGGAGGAAAATGGCGCGTTTACCGCCAGAAGTCAGCTAAAGAAAGTGCCAAAGCTGGGTCCCAAGGCGTATCAGCAATGCGCAGGCTTCCTGCGTGTACCGGAAAGTAAAGAGATTCTGGATAATACCGGTGTCCATCCGGAGTCTTATGAGGCGGCGGAAACCCTGTTGACCCTCTGCGGCTATAGCAAGAAAGATGTGGCAAGCGGTGCAATTGGGGAACTTCAGAGCCGTTTTCAAACACTGGGAAAAGAAAATGCAGCCCAGCGTTGCGGTGTGGGTCTGCCGACCTTGGAGGATGTTGTCAAGGAACTGTTAAAGCCCGGCCGTGACCCCCGGGATGAGCTGCCGGCCCCGATTCTCCGTACAGATGTTTTGGAAATGAAGGATTTGAAACCCGGCATGGTACTCTCCGGAACAGTCCGTAACGTCATAGACTTCGGTGTGTTTGTGGATATCGGTGTCCACCAGGATGGCCTCGTGCATATCTCTCAGGTGTGTAACCGGAAGGTTCGCCATCCCTCAGAGATTGTGCAGGTGGGGGATGTGGTTAAAGTGGCAGTTCTGGAAGTGGACGAAAAGCGCAAGCGTATCGGTTTGACGATGAAGAATATTCCTAAGGAAGCATAAAAAGCGGGTGCATTGCACCCGCTTTTTTTGTGAAAATGGGATTTTGTTGACTTTATGCATGAAATTGCGTATAATATAATCGATAAAATACGGACTGGTTGGTAGGTTGATATTATGGCGAAAGCAAGACAGGAACAGTATGGCAATTCCAGCATTTCTATGCTGAAAGGGGAGGAACGGGTACGCAAGCGTCCTGCGGTCATTTTCGGGTCAGACGATTTGGAAGGCTGCAAGCATGCGGTTTTTGAAATCCTTTCCAATGCAATTGATGAGGCAAGAGAGGGTCACGGTGACACAGTGCTGGTGACCCGTTATGAAGACTTGTCTGTAGAGATTGAGGACTTCGGACGCGGCTGTCCTGTGGATTACAACGAAAAGGAAAAACGCTACAACTGGGAACTGGTGTTCTGCGAGATGTACGCCGGCGGTAAGTACGGCGAGAACGGGGAAAACTATGAGTATTCTCTGGGTCTGAATGGCCTGGGTTCCTGTGCTACCCAGTACGCGTCCGAGTTTTTTGATGCAACCATCCGCAGAGACGGATTCCGGTATGACCTGCATTTTGAGAAGGGCCGCAATAAAGGCGGCTTGAAAAAGGAGCCTACCGACCGGAAAAAGACCGGCTCCTGTTTTCACTGGCGTCCGGACAGGCAGGTGTTTACGGACATCAATATCCCTGCCGAGTACTACCGGGATGTGCTGCGCCGTCAGGCTGTTGTCAATAAGGGAATTACCTTTAAGTTCCGTAACCAAATTGGTAATAAGTTTGAAACTGAGGAATACTGCTACACAGATGGCATCAAACAGTATGTTGAGGAGCTGGTGGGGGACAATGCCTTTACCATGCCGCTATACTGGGAAGCCGAACGCCGTGGCCGTGATGCGGAGAACCGCCCGGAGATGAAGCTGAAAATCACAGCTTCCTTCTGCTTTTCCAAGCAATTGAGCCATACAGAGTATTATCACAACTCCTCTTGGCTGGAGTACGGCGGCAGCCCGGACAGAGCGGTACGTTCCGGATTTGTGACAGCCTTTGATAAATACTTGCGCGACAGCAATAAGTATACCAAAAATGAGAGCAAAATCATTTTCCAGGACATTCAAGACAGCCTGGTGATTGTTACCAACTGTTTTTCTACCATCGGCTGTTTTGAAAACCAGACCAAAAAGTCCGTCAACTCCAAGTTTACTCAGGAAGCCATGACAAATTTCTTCAAGGAGAATTTACAGGTGTGGTTCCTGGAAAACAAACAGGAGGCCGATCGGGCGGCTGACCAGATTTTGGTAAACAAGCGTGCCCGGGAATCAGCCGAAAAGACCAGAAGCAACATTAAAAAGAATCTGTCGGCCAAGGTGGACATTGCCAACCGGGTACAGAAGTTCGTTGACTGCCGTACAAAGGATACCGCATTGCGGGAGCTGTACATCGTCGAGGGTGATTCCGCATTGGGCTCTGTCAAGCTTAGCCGGGATGCAGAATTCCAGGGGATCATGCCGGTTCGAGGTAAGATTCTCAACTGTCTGAAAGCCGATTACAATAAGATTTTTGCATCTCCCATTATTACGGATTTGATGAAGGTTTTGGGCTGCGGTGTAGAAATTCAGGGCAAAAAGGCAAAAGAGCTGAGCAGCTTTGATATAGACAGTCTGCGGTGGAATAAGGTTATTATCTGTACGGACGCGGATGTGGACGGATTCCAGATTCGTACCCTTATCCTTACCATGCTCTATAGACTCTGCCCTACGCTCATTCGTGACGGTTATGTGTATATTGCAGAGTCGCCTCTGTTTGAAATTTCCTGTAAGGATAAAACATGGTTTGCATACAACGAGCAGGAAAAGGTCAAGATTCTGAAAGAGCTGGAAGGGAAAAAACTCACCATTCAACGCTCCAAAGGCCTTGGTGAAAACGACCCGGAGATGATGTGGATGACCACCATGAATCCTCAGACCCGCCGACTCATCAAAGTAATTCCGGAGGAGGCAGAGCGTACAGCCCATTATTTTGATGTTCTGCTGGGAGATGCATTGAACGAGCGGAAGAATTTCATTGCAGAAAATGGCGCCAGATATTTGGAACTGGCGGATATTTCCTAAGAGAGGTTTCCTATGGCACGGAAGAAAAAGGATACAGAAGAAAAAGCAAAAGTAAATACCGATGGTATTGTGGGGCTGGTGGGCTCTACCACAGAGCAGGCTATTTCCGAGACACTGGAAATTAACTATATGCCCTATGCCATGTCTGTGATTGTATCCCGGGCTATCCCGGAGATCGATGGCTTCAAGCCCAGCCACAGAAAGCTGCTGTATACCATGTATAAAATGGGCCTGCTCAACGGTGGCAGGACGAAGTCTGCCAATATTGTAGGACAGACTATGCGGCTGAACCCCCATGGCGACGCGGCGATTTATGAGACCATGGTGCGCCTTGCCAGGGGCAATGAGACACTGTTGCATCCGTTTGTGGATTCCAAGGGCAACTTTGGTAAGATCTACTCCCGGGATATGGCCTATGCGGCGGCCCGGTATACGGAGGCAAAGCTGGATGCCATCTGCAGCGAGTTGTTCCGGGATATAGATTTGGATACGGTGGATATGGTGGACAACTACGATGCCACCATGAAGGAGCCCAGTCTGCTTCCCACTACCTTTCCCAACGTATTGGTCAGTGCCAATCAGGGTATTGCGGTTGGTATGGCCAGTAATATCTGTTCGTTTAATCTGGCTGAGGTATGCAACACGGCCATCGCTTTGATGAATAACCCCGACCATGATATTCTGGAGACATTGCCGGGACCTGATTTTTCCACAGGCGGTGAGCTGCTGTTTGATGAGGCAACGACCCGGGAGATTTATAGCAGCGGCCGCGGCAGCTTTAAACTGCGGGCAAAATGGCGCTACGTAAAGGCCGGCAACCTCATTGAAATCTATGAGATTCCTTACTCTACTGCAAGCGAAGTCATTATGGACAAGGTTGCGGAGTTAATTAAAGCCGGCAAAATCAAGGAAATTGCCGATATGCGCGATGAGACGGATTTAGGTGGCTTAAAGCTGACCATTGACTTAAAGCGCGGTGTGGATCCGGATAAGCTGATGCAAAAACTCTTTCGTCTGACACCGCTACAGGACACCTTTGCCTGTAATTTCAACATCCTCATTGCCGGTATGCCCCGGGTAATGGGGGTTGGGGAGATTCTGGAGGAGTGGACAGCTTGGCGTACCGAATGTATCCGCCGCCGTATTTATTTCCAGATTCAGAAAAAAGAAGAGAGACTGCACCTACTGAAAGGTTTGGAGCGGATTCTCCTGGACATTGACAAAGCCATCGCCATCATCCGGGAGACAGAATTGGAAAGCGAAGTTGTTCCCAATTTGATGATTGGCTTCGGTATTGATGAGATTCAGGCCAATTATGTTGCGGAAATTAAACTGCGCAACATTAACAAAGAGTACATTCTTAAGCAGACAAAGGCGATTGACGAGTTAGAGTCGGAGATTGACGACCTGCGGGACACGTTAGGTAGCCACAAGCGTCTGAAGAATGTGATTATTTCCGAGCTGAAGCAGGTGGCATCCAAATACGGACAGCCCAGAAAAACCGAAATTGCATATCAGACCCAGACACCGGAAGCGGATGACCCGGAAGATGATATCCCGGAGTATCCCGTGACGGTATTTGTATCCAAGGAGGGCTATCTGAAAAAAATTACCCAGCAGAGCCTGCGAATGTCCGGTGAGCAGAAGTTCAAAGAGGGTGACTCTCTGGCGCTTTCTTTGGAGAGCAATAACCGGGCGGAGATTCTGGTATTTACGGACATGTGCCAGTGCTACAAGTCGCGGCTTTCTGACTTCGAGGACTCAAAGGCGTCCCTGCTTGGTGATTATTTGCCGCAAAAGCTGGGTATGGAGCCGGGAGAGACAGTGCGTCAAGTGATTTTGCCCGGTGACTATAAGGGCTTCTTGCTGTTCTTCTTTGAAAACGGCAAGGTTGCAAAGGTTCCCCTGAGTGCTTATGAGACCAAGACAAACCGCCGCAGACTCACCGGCGCTTACTCCGATAAGAGCCCTCTGGTCACGGCTTTGGGGATGGCTGAGGATGGACAAATCGCTTTGTATACATCTGACGGACGCGCGGCAATTGTTTCTTCAGCCCAGCTGCTGCCCAAGACCACCCGTAATACCATAGGCGTGAGCGTTGTGACTTTGAAAAAGAAAGCACAGCTTACACATGCTGTGCGCCTGGAGGAGAGCGGCATTGTCAATACAAGCCGCTACCGTACCAAGAATTTACCTACTGCAGGCGCCATTCTCAAGGAAGAGGATGTGCCTGAAAAGCAAATTAGTTTTGAAATGTAACGGAGGAACCATGAAGAAAACAAGCGAGGCAGTTTTACGTTTGGTGAAAAATATAATTGGCTGCGCACTGTTTGGCCTGGGCTTTAATTTGTTTTTGGCACCCAACGGGCTGAATGCAGGCGGTATTTCCGGCTTGGCTATGGTGCTGGTGCATCTAATGGAATTCGGAACAGTTGGTGCGGTGACAGCCATTATGAATCTGCCTTTGTTTGCTTTGGGCGGACTGAAAATTGGCAAAAAGTTCTTTTTCGGTTCCCTGATTGGTATGATTTTCACTTCCGTGTTCATTGATCTATTTGCAATTCTTCCTGTGCCTCAGACAGAACCCTTGGTGGGTGCTCTGTATGGCGGTGTGCTGTGCGGCATTGGCTTGGGAATTGTATTTGCCGCGGGATGCTCCACCGGTGGTTCGGATATTATTGTCCGTCTGCTGAAGCTGAAATGGCAGAGCATGCCTATAGGGAGCATTAACATCGGCTTTGACCTGTGTGTTGTAGTTCTGACCGGTGTGGTTTTTCAGGATGTTACCCGTGCACTTTACAGTGGTATTGCGATTTTTGTGACCGGAAAAATCATTGATGCAGTCGTATACCGTTTTGACTATTCCAGAGTTGCACTGATTATTACTAAGCACTATGAAAAGGTTGCAGAAGAAATTGCCAATGAGTTGGACAGGGGTGCGACATTTTTGTACGGAGAGGGTTCCTACAGCCGTCATGGGACGAAGGTAATACTCACAGCGGTTAAAAAACAGCAGCTGGCTGATTTGAAGCGGCTGGTTGTGGAAATTGACCCGGATGCATTTATCATTGTGCAAGAGGCCCACCAGGTTTTGGGAGACGGCTTTTCCCGGTATTCCAAGGACGCGCTTTAGAAAGGAGCACGAGCATGAGAAGAGGCTTGCAGGTATTTATCACGGTGGCGGCTGTTTGCTGCCTGCTCAGCGGCTGTGCTCTGTGGATGGACGGAAGCCGTTATTCGGTTACGCCGCATCTGGAAGAAAACGCCAGCCCGGAAAAGGAGACTGTTGAGATTTCCTCTTATATTGAGTTAAGGGAATCGCTTGCGGAATTGGTAGAAAACGGAAGAACCAGCGAAATCATTTATGTTTCAGGTTTTGATGAGCAACAGCTGGAAGGATATATGAATATTGCCATTCAGTATCTTCTGGAGGGCCATGCAATCGGGGCCTATGCGCTGGATAGCATTGAATACGAAATTGGAACCAGTGCCGGTCAAAAGGCCATTGCGGTGGAAATTTCCTATAACCACAATCGCGGGGAGATTATGCACGTTAAAAAAACGACCCATATGAAGGATGCCAATAATCTGATTATAAAAGCGCTGGAGAATTGCGAGGCCGGTATTGTGCTGCAGGTTGACCAATATCAGACAACGGATTTTCCGCTCATGATTCAGAATTATGTGGAAGAGAATCCGAATTTGTGTATGGAAGTTCCCCAGGTTGCCGTCAGCCTCTATCCGGACAGCGGTCTGGAGCGTGTCATTGAGCTGTCCTTTACATACCAGACAAACCGGGATACGTTGCGCAGTATGCAAAGCATGGTGCGTCCCGTGTTTGCATCTGCAGAGCTCTATGTCAGCGGTGACGCGGACAGATGGGAAAAGTATTCCCAATTGTTCTCCTTTTTGATGGAACGGTACGACTACAAGATTGAAACTTCCATTACCCCGGCATACAGTCTCCTCCGGCACGGTGTGGGAGACAGCAAGGCGTTTGCGCTGGTATATGCTGCCATGTGCCGGCAGGCGGAACTCGATTGTCAGGTAGTATCCGGTACCAGAGGTGGTGAGCCTTGGAACTGGAATGTTTTGCACCTGGATGGAGTCTATTATTATGTGGATTTGCTGCGGTGTGACGAAGAGGGGAGTTTTACAGCCAAAATGGAGGCGGAAATGGAAGGCTATGTTTGGGATTATTCAGCTTATGTTTCCGATCCGATCCCTGAGGAGGATGTATAGTTCCGCCAGACTTTTGCAAAGGCTTGAAATACATAAATAGGTAAAATATGCCGGGGGTAACTGAGAGAACAACAGTCACCCTCGGCATTTTATAAAACTGTGAAATTAAAAGAGAAAAAGTATTGACATATTCAAAAAATCTGCTATAATACCAATTGTTCCGCGGGTGTAGCTCATCCGGTAGAGCGCCACCTTGCCAAGGTGGAGGTAGCGAGTTCGAGCCTCGTCACCCGCTCCATAAAAACAAGAGAGATGCAATAGCATCTCTCTTGTTTTTATATTGATGCAGGGTGAGGAAATCGGGGTTGCAATTCCCGGCAAAATAAGATAGAATGTTTTTATCAGCAGGCAAGGGGGAGGATGTCTATGCGGGAAATTCCGGACAGAGAAACACTGGAGCAGATTGCGGAACTGTTTAAGGCATTTGGAGATGCAACCCGGGTACAGATACTCTCTTTGCTCGTGGATAAAGAATTATGCGTTACGGAGATTACACAGGAGGTAGCGCTGACACAAAGTGCAGTGTCTCACCAATTACGGATTCTCAAGCAGATGCATTTAATAAAGTACCGCAGAGATGGCAAAAACCTCCTGTATTCGCTGGCAGATGACCATGTGCTGACCATACTGCAAATGGGTCTGGAGCATGTACTGGAATAAAATTACAAAATGCGGCGGAAAGCATGAAAAAGCTTTCCGCCGCATTCCTTTTTATCCATCTGCGCCATAAAAATTTTATTTTTTGTCTAATGAATTTGAAACAAATGGAGGTAGAATCTCTTCCGTTTCCCTTGAAACGGCGATAAATCACCAATTATAATGTTGGCACAACAATAAAGGTGGATGGTTAAGATGAAAACGATGGGAGTTGGGGCGGTGTGAGACGGCTGTTGTTGTGCCTGCTGGGATTTGGTACAGTTATTGGCGCGCTGGTTCGTTTTGTATCGGAAGCGAGCGACTGGAATACGGTACAACCATCCTTTTCTCAACCGACCCATACGGTGATCGCAGGAGCTGAGACAGAGCTGGTGACCTCATTACCGCCTGCTGATATCACACTGCCCCATAAAATACAGGGGACAACATTGGTGGCTGAAAAGGTGGTGGCTTATGACGGGCCGTATCTGGAAGATGGCAGCAATACTGAGGTGGTGAACGTCATGGGGCTGTTACTTCAAAATACCGGTGCTGCAGGAATTTCACGGGCGCAGGTAGTTTTGCAGGTTGGAAAGGTAGAGTTTGTCTTTGAGGCTGACACAATCCCTCCTGGGGCAGTCGTTTGTGTGCTGGAAAAAAGCAAGGCTGCTTTTGGCCAGAAAAACTTTACAGGCTGTTCGGGTTGGGCACTGACGGAGCAGGGTGGATGGGATAATTGGAACGTTACCGTTGAAGAGGTAGCTATGGGCACACTGGCAATCAAGAATCAAACGGACAAAACGCTGGAACAGGTGAGACTGTATTACAAAACCTGGCTGGCAGAAGTTTATGTGGGTGGCGTTACATATCTACACGAAGTGCAGCGGCTGGAGCCCGGGCAGACGCTTAACATTTCTCCGGAGCACTATGCACGGGGATACAGTAAGGTGTTAAGAGTCACAGTCGGACAATAAAACCACCGGCAACAAGCCGTTGCCGGTGGTCCTGAATGCAAATGTAGAGAAAATCACAGTACCTTTGCCAAAAACTCCTGAAGCCGGGGGTTTTGCGGGGCACCAAACAATTTGTCCGGTGTGTTCTGTTCCACAATCTTACCGCCGTCCATGAAGAGAATCCGGCTTCCCACTTCTCGGGCAAAGCCCATTTCGTGGGTGACGACTACCATTGTCATACCGTCGTCAGCCAATTCACGCATGACCTCCAGAACCTCGCCCACCATTTCAGGATCCAAAGCGGAGGTGGGTTCGTCAAACAGCATGACCTTTGGATTCATGGCCAGTGCGCGTACAATGGCAATACGCTGCTTCTGTCCGCCGGAGAGCTGGCTGGGATAGGCGTCTGCTTTTTCGGTCAGGCCAACACGCTGCAAAAGCTGCAATGCTTTCTCGTAGGCTTGTTCTTTGGTCATGAGGCCGGTGCGTATGGGAGCAAGGGTGATGTTTTTCTGAATGGTCATATTTGGGAAAAGATTAAAATGCTGAAAAACCATGCCCATCTGGCGGCGCATCAAGTCCAGATTGGTTTTGGAATCTGTCAGCTCTACGCCGTCGAAGGTGATGCTGCCATCGCTGGGTGTTTCCAGCAGATTCAGACATCTCAAGAAAGTGGACTTTCCGGAACCGGAGGGGCCGATGATTACGACCTTTTCGCCGGGATAAATATGCTCGGTAATGTCACTCAGCACCAAATGGTCGCCGAAGGATTTGGAAAGATGTTTAACGTCTATCACTTTGACGCAGCCTCCTTTCGAGAATACCCTGCAGCCGGGTGAACAGCATAACCAGAGCCAGATAGATAATAGCAGAGCCAACCAGAGGGAACATTTGCTCAAATGTACGGGTTGCAATAGCCTGAGCTGCATATACCAGTTCCTTGCCGCCGATGGTGTAAATGAGGGCGGTGTCCTTCAGCAAAGTAATAAACTCGTTACCCAGAGAGGGAAGGATGGCTTTGAATGCTTGAGGGATAATGATAAAACGCATAGTGTCTACATAATTAAGCCCCAACGAGCGGCCTGCCTCTGCTTGACCGGGATCCAGAGACATTAGACCGCCGCGGATGATCTCCGCCACGTAAGCACCGGAGTTAATGCCCAGAGTAAGCACTCCGATCGCAGTGTAGTTACGGCTGGACTTGAAAATAACGAAGCCCATAATGAGCAGCTGCACCAGCATAGGCGTGCCGCGGATGACGGTGACATATACCCGGCAAAGCTTGTCGACGATGCCCAGAACGGGATTCTTCTTACCCAGGCGCTGCTGATCGTGCGCAGTACGGATCACCGCAACGAGTACGCCCAAAACAACGCCGATAATCAGAGACAGTGCAGTTACCATCAAAGTGGTGCCAACGCCTTTCAGATATTGCAGCCAACGGTTGCTGTCCACAAAAGCTTGAAAGAACTTTACGTAAGCCTCCTGCCAAAAGGAAAGCTCTGTGCCAGCCCGCATCAGGTCCTTCCATAACATGTATTGCTCCACGGCAAAACTCCTTTCCCAATATAAAACCAGGCAAAAAGGGCGGCAGAGCCGTCCTTTTTGCAATTTATCTAATTAGAATTTTACTCAGCGGTGATGTACTTGTCAATGATTTTCTGTACGCTGCCGTCGGCAATCAGTTCAGAGAGCGCAGCGTTGACCTTTTCCACCAGCTTACTGCCCTTAGCAAAGCCAATTGCATAGTTCTCAGTGAGCCACTCGGTGTCCAGAATCTTCAGACCGGGATTGGTTTTGACGAATTCCTGTGCGGGGCCGTTGTCGATGATGACACAGTCAACCTGCCCGTTTACCAGAGCATTCACAGCGGTGATACCGTTGTCGTAGGCAACAACAGCGTCTTCACCGTAACCGCCGTTTTCGGGAGTGTCGGATGCATAGATGTAACCGGTGGTACCCATCTGGGTGCCGATGGTCTTGCCGTTGATATCGTCAAGGGTCTTGATATCGGAATCCTCTTTAACAATAACAACCTGGATACCGGTTGCATAGCTATCGGAGAAGTCCATAACAGCCAGGCGGTCTTCGTTAACGGTGACACCGGCCATTACAATATCGCTGCTGCCATTCTGGGCGGCTTCCAGAGCGGCGGTGAAGCCCATGTCATCAATCTGCAGCTCCAGGCCCAGCTTCTTGGCGATGGCACCGGCGATTTCCACATCAATGCCCACGTAAGAGCCGTTATCATCGGTCATCTCATAGGGAGGGAATGCTGCGTTGGTAGACATGATCAGCTTGCCTTTTTCCAGAGTGGGGATATCAGAGCCGGCGTTATTGTTGTTTCCGGCACAGCCTGCGCACAGGCCAGCCATCAAGCAAATGGAAAGAATAAATACGATCAGTTTTTTCATAAGAGAGATCTCCTTTTTTGTTACCCTTGCGGGGTTGTTATGATAGCTGTATTATATTCCGTATATTATGCATTGTCAACTGGGCAAATAAACAAATTAGCAGTGGACGGGGCGGCGTAAAACGACAAAAGACACAATAATATATAGAAGGCAAGGGCGTAATTGAATATACAGAATGAATATTCAAGGTTTTGAGTGAATATTATACACTGGTGCTATTCATGGCGGCATAAAAATCTGCCTAATATAAAGGGCGGCACTATACAATTTACAAAGAAAATGTATGGATCGCAGGGCTTTATGGCGTTCTGTTTCCGTTGCAGTGCGTATTTGGGTAAATTTGCAGTTGTAAAAAGGGAAAAAGTATTATATAATATTAAAGTTATTGGAAATTTTAGTATAAATCAACTTCGGGAGGCATCCGAATGGAAAATAGAAGTGAAGAGCTAAAGAAGTATCTGGTGCCCGGAAAACGCGTGCATCTGATTGGCATTGGCGGTGTGTCCATGCGGCCTCTGGGTTTGGTGCTGCAGGGCATGGGGATGCTGGTGAGCGGCTCGGATATGAACTCCTCTGTTTCAACAGACGAATTGATTGCCCATGGGATTCATGTGGCTATCGGACATGAGGCTAAGAATATTGTTGGGGCAGACTGCGTTATTCGCACGGCTGCTGCGCATAACGATAACCCTGAGGTGGCGGCTGCCCGGCAGATGGGAATCCCCCTGTTTGAGCGGGCGCAGGCCTGGGGCGTGATTATGCAGGCGTATGAGAATGCGGTGTGCATTTCCGGAACCCATGGTAAGACTACCACTACCTCTATGGCTACCCATATTCTTATGGAAGCCCAGATGGACCCGACAGTAATGATTGGCGGTTATCTCCCGCTGTTACATGCCGGCCACCGGGTAGGTAAGGGCAATACGATTTTGCTGGAAAGCTGCGAATACTGCGATTCTTTCTTGAATTTTTTCCCCACTCTGGCGGTTATATTAAATATAGAAGCAGACCATTTGGATTACTTTAAGGATTTGGCGGATGTACAGAAATCTTTTCGCCAGTTTGCTGCCCTTTCCACAGGTGGTATTTTAGCCAACGGCGATGATCCACATGTTGCGGAAGCATTGAAGGGTCTGGATTATATCAGCTTTGGCTTCGGTGAGGGTAATCGCGTACATGCAGCCAACATTTGTCCCGACTGGCGGCATCTTGACGTGATTTGTGACGGCGCCTTCTACTGTCATGTGGACTTGCTGGTGATTGGGCGGCACAACGCCATGAATGCCCTGGCGGCAGCAGGCATGGCCTGGATGCTGGGCATTTCCGGTCAGGCAGTTACCCACGGTCTTTCGACCTTTTCCGGTGCAGAGCGGCGTATGCAGTTCAAAGGGAAATATAACGGTGCAGATGTATATGATGATTATGCCCATCATCCGGACGAACTGGCTGCCACGCTTGAGGCGGTGCGCTCCATGGATTACCGCAGATTGGTCGTTGCTTTTCAGCCCCATACCTACACCCGCACACACTTGCTCTTCGACGATTTTGTCCGGGAGCTGAGAAAGGCTGACCTGGTCGTTTTAGCGGAGATTTATGCGGCCCGGGAGCGAAATACGATTGGCATTTCCTCTCGGGATCTGGCGGAACAGATTCCCGGTTCTGTTTACTGCAGAACCCTGCAGGAGGTTACAGAGTATTTGCGGTCCACTGCCCGGGAGGGCGATGTGATCCTCACCATTGGTGCCGGTGATATTTTCCGTGCAGGTGAGGCTCTTCTGGAAATATGATATGTGAAATGAGGCATTTGCATTGAGAAAGTTAAATGTTTGCGTTTTGTTTGGCGGCATGAGTCCCGAACATGAGGTTTCTCTGCGGTCGGCAGAATCGGTGCTGAATAACTTGAATGCAGAGAAATACAATATTTTCCCTGTGGGCATTACCAAGGGTGGCGACTGGATTTATTACGGAGGAACGGATTATTCTCTGTTGCCCGATGGACAGTGGCAGAATTATCCCGGCAACCGCCGTGCTACCATTTCCCCTGTGCGGGGTCAGGGCCTGCTGAGCTTTGAGGGGGACTGTGTGGTACGTGAGATGATAGACGTGGTCTTTCCTGTGCTCCACGGGGAAAACGGCGAGGATGGTGCCGTGCAGGGCTTGTTGCAGCTGGCTGGGATTCCCTATGTTGGCCCCCGTGTGGCAGCCTCGGCAGTGTCCATGGATAAGGCACTGACCAAGCTGGTTGTGGACAATGCCAAAATTGTGCAGGCTGCGTGGCAGTTGGTTCGCAATAGCGAGCTGCATAACCGGATGGAAGTAATTTTAGATAATCTGGAAAACCGTTTTGCCTACCCTATGTTTGTCAAACCCGCCGGAACGGGCTCCTCTGTGGGCGTTGCAAAGGCAACGGACAGAGAGCAGCTGCGGGATGCCTTGATGCAGGCGGGAATATATGATGAGAAAATTCTCGTGGAGGAGTTTATTCACGGCCGGGAAATTGAGGTGGCGGTTATGGGCAATGAAAGCCCAGTGGCCTCTGTCTGCGGCGAAATTGACTCCGGCGCGGAATTCTATGATTATGATGCCAAGTATATCACTGACACCTCTGTGGCCTATGTGCCTGCGCGGATTCCCGAGGATGTGGCAGAGCAGGTTCGGGACATGGCAGTGAAGATATACAGTACAATCGGCTGCAGAGGGTTGAGTCGGGTGGATTTCTTTGTGACCTATGAAGATAACCGTGTGGTGTTCAATGAAATCAATACCATTCCCGGTTTTACGTCTATTTCCATGTATCCCAAGCTGTTTGCTGCCAGTGGGATTCCCTATGACCAGCTGCTGGATGAATTGCTGCGGCTGGCGATGGAGGCGTAAAGTGAAACAGGAAGTTGTACTATCGATTCAGGGGCGGCAGGCCTATATTGATCAGGAACCGGACGCGATCGAGTTGGTCACTGAGGGTTTTTTGGAGAAGGATGCTGCCGGTTGGAAACTCAGTTATGAGGAAAGTGACTTAACGGGGCTTGAGGGGGTACACACCGCCTTTTTTGTGGAGCCGGATAAGGTGACACTGACAAGAACCGGCAGGCTGAATTCCCAAATGGTGTTTCAGGAGGGTGTAACCCATGATTCGCTGTACCAAGTGGAATTTGGCGCACTGATGATTGCGGTTTGTGCCACCCGGGTGCAGGCAGATCTGTCTGAGGCAGGCGGTGTTATCGACCTGTCGTACAGCATCGAGATTGAGCAGACGGCAGCGGGCCGTATCGATTATCACCTGGATGTGAAGCCTAAAAAATAACATTCTGCGAATTGATTTTGAAAGCGTGTGCTGAAACCCACTGTCAAAAGGGAAAGCACACGCTTTTCTTTTACGGCAGGATATGTTAGAATAATGAGCAGTACAGAGAATTAATGCCTTTATACACCATACTTGCGGTGGGGTAGAGGGATATGGCTGTTTCGGAAGAGGCTAAAACAGGAGGAGTCAAAAATGACCAAAATATTTGATTTTCATCTGCATCCCGGATATGATTTCCACAACGATAAACTCGGGTATGAAATCACGCCCGAAATCTTTGTGGACGGATTAAAAAGGGCGGGGATAACACGCTGTGCGGGTAGTTTCATTTCAAAAGGGTATTTTGAAAAAACACGGAACGACCAGCCGGAAATTATACCGGAAATGAATGAAAAATGCTATAAATTCCACCAAAAGTACCCTGACTTGTTCACTCCGGGCATCCATATACATCCGGATTTTGCGGAGATTTCTGTTGCTGAAATTGAAAAATACGGAAAGAAAGGTGTAAAACTGATTGGGGAACTGGTACCCTACGCCATGCACTGGTCCTGCGGATATGATTCTCCTGCGATGCATGATATTTTGTCGGTTGCGGGGCAATACAATATGGTTTTCAGCGGTCACCCCACGAATGCTGCCGATATGGATGCCTTTGCAAAAAACAATCCACAGATAACCATTGTTTTTGCGCATATAGACGGTTATGGCCTGTATGACGCAGAAATTGAAATGATGCGCAAATACGATAATGTTTATTTTGATATTTCCGCGCACGGACAAGACCGTCCCGGTATGCTTCGCCAGACCGTTGATTTGGTAGGCAGTGAGCGCATTTTATATGGCACAGACTATCCCGGCTATACACAAAAAACATTTCTTGATGTTGTTTTAAACAGTTCTCTCACGGAAGATGAAATAGAGAACATTTTTTGGAACAACGCCGTCCGTTTACTTGGTCTGCAGGCATAAAAATTCCAATTGTAAATTTTAACCCGCACATTTCTGTGCGGGTTTGCTGCGTCTATTGACAAACATGATACTTCGCGTTATGATGTATTATGTAATAGGAGGTATGGTATGGATATGCAATTGAAGCGGGGGCTGTTGGACGTGTGCGTTTTAGCGGCGATTAAGAGCGAAGAATCGTATGGCTATAAGATCATTAAGGATTTAAAGCCGTATATTGCGCTTTCCGAATCGACCTTGTATACCATTCTAAAACGCCTTGAAACAGCCAATATGCTGACGGTTCGCACCGCTGAACATGGCGGAAGGCTCCGGAAATATTATCATATTACCGCTGCAGGGCTGGAGCGTATTGCAGAGTTTAAGGACGAGTGGCATGAGATATTATCTATATACCGGTTTGTAACTAAGGAGGATGGTGGCGATGCGTAAACAAGAATTCCTTGCTCAGCTGCGTAAAGGATTGTCCGGTCTGCCGCAGACAGATGTTGAGGAGCGTTTGTCATTTTACAGCGAAATGATCGATGACCGGATGGAAGAAGGACTTTCGGAGGAAGAAGCGGTTGCGGCAGTGGGCTCTGCTCAGGATATTGCAGCGCAGATTATAGCTGATATTCCTCTTTCAAAAATTGCAAAGGAAAGAATCAAAGCGAAGAGACAGTTAAATGCGGGAGAAATCGTGCTTCTGGCGCTTGGCTCACCCATATGGTTTTCCTTGGGAATTGCAGCGTTTGCCATAATACTCTCACTTTATATTTCTTTGTGGTCCGTGATTGTTTCCCTGTGGTCTGTTTTCGGATCGCTGGTGGGGTGTTCCTTTGGCGGCATGGTAACAGGCATTGCCCTGATCTGTAACGGCAATGCGCTTCCCGGATGTGTTATGATCGCGGCGGGATTTGTCTGCGCAGGGCTTTCCGTGTTCCTGTTTTATGGGTGTAAGGCGGCTACAAAGGGAACGTTGCTACTTACAAGAAAGATTGCAGTGTGGATAAAACATTGCTTTATCCGGAGGGAGGAAGCGTAATGAGAAAGACAGCGGCAGGACTTGCGGCAGCGGCTGCTCTTATTTTGATTGGGTGTATCATTTTTGGAGGTGTAATGACAGTGGCTAAATGGAATTTTGGAAAATTATCAACGGTCAAGCAGGAAATCAACGAATACGAAATAAGCGGGAAATTTAGCAACATAACCGTAGAAACAGATACGGCAGATATTAGATTTGTACTATCCAATGACGGAAAATGCCGGGTGGAGTGTTTGGAAGAAGAAAAAGCCAAACATTCCGTCACCATCCAAGATGATACACTTATTATAAAGACTATCAATGAAAAATCTTGGTATGATTATATGGGAATCAACTTTGGTTCGCCCCAAATAACGGTTTATCTTCCAAAAGCGGAATATGGTAAACTCTTTGTAAAGGAGAGTACCGGCGACATCGAAATTCCAAAGGATTTTCAGTTTGAAAGTGTTGATATCTCGTTAAGCACAGGTGACATTGCCTGTTTCGCCTCAGCCTCGGGACTGATGAAAATAAAAACAAGTACCGGAAGCATCTGTGTTGAGGATACATCAGCAGGCGCTTGTGAGCTTTCTGCTTCAACAGGTAGAGTTGCGGTTTCTAATGTAATCTGCGAGGGTGACATCAATATCAAAGTATCAACCGGAAAGACAAATTTGACCGGCATTACATGTAAAAATCTCGCATCAAGCGGAAGCACCGGGGATATAATTTTGCAGAATGTGCTTGCTGCAGAAAAGCTCTCTATCAAAAGAAGTACCGGAGATATCGGGTTTGACGGCACGGATGCAGCTGAGATTTTTATAGAAACCGATACGGGAGATGTTGTGGGAAGTTTGCTTACAGGAAAAGTTTTTATTGCAAATACGGATACCGGCAGCGTGGACGTTCCAAAGACTATGACCGGCGGCAGATGTGAGCTCAGCACCAATACCGGAAATATAAAAATAACGGTTAAGTAACCTTAAGGTAATTAAAAATCAGTAGATAAGGCGGGTTCAAGCGATGCCTGAACCCGGCTTTTTAAAGTGAGCAAAAGAAGCATTATTCAACGGGTTTTCCGTCAACAAAGACCGAATGAACGGCAATATCGTCATCCAGGATTACAAAATCGGGCCGGTATCCGGCAATCAGATTACCTGCTTTGATATTAAGCACTTTTGCAGGTGTAGCAGTCAGCATTTTGATTGCATCGAGCACAGGGATTTTTGCGTCTTTGATGCAGACTTTCAGCAGACGGTCGGTGGTGGACACACTGCCGGCAAAGGCGCTTCGGTCAAGCAGCTTGGCAACGCCGTCTTCCACCATACAGGGAACGCCGCCGATTTCCGAATGTGTACGCGTACTGCCTGCCAGCTGCATGGCGTCTGTAACCAGACTCACATGGTCATAGCCTTTGATTTTGCAAATCATTTGAATCAGCGCAGCGGGGAGATGCTTGCCGTCTGCGATAATTTCAACCTCCATGTCATCCAGCAGGAATGCTGTTTCAATAACACCCAACCGACGGTAACCTCCAACACGGGTAATGGTAGAGGTTGCAGAATATAGGTGTGTTACCAGTTTGCAGCCATGTTCGTAAGCACGCATGCAATCATCATAGATGGCGTTGGAGTGACCGATGGAGGCGATGACACCATATTCCTTCAGCGTCTTTGTAAAAGATAAGTCGGAATCCAGCTCAGGTGCATAACTCCAACGGATAATCAGATTGCCAAACTGGTTCAGTAAAGCGGTGTACTCCGCCTTAATAGGGGCAGTCAGTTTGTCCGGATTCTGGGCGCCGCACTGAAGAGGCGAAAAGTAAGGCCCTTCCAGATGAACACCTGCAACATTTCCCTGCTGATAGCCACTGCGCTTACATTCGGCAATGTTTTCGAGGGCGTTGCACATGGCATCAAAAGTCACGGAAGTAACGGTAGGTACGATGGTGGTTGTGCCGTGTTTTAAGTGGAAATCCGCGGCAACGGCAACCTGCTGAGCGGTAGCCTTACAGAAATCAATGTCGCTTCCGCCGTGGACATGCATATCCACAAATCCCGGGCTTACGATGGCGTCAGTGTAATCGTACTGGGTGTCGAAAGGAAGCTCCTCTTTTGTGATGTCCAGAATTTGGGAGCGATCAAAATACACATAACCGGAAAAGAAACCGTCGGGTGTCACGATACGGGTGCTTTTGATTCTGGCGATCATACACATACTCCTTTATTATTTTTGGAAGTATCAGCAGCTTGTTGAATACGTAAAGCGGTTCGGGTAGCAAACAGGACACTGTCTGTAAACGAGGTAGTGTTTTTAGAAATTTCCCAGAGGAAATCGTCCAGAATGTGGGATTCAGCGGGAATACCCGGGATAATTTCCGGCTTGTCAGCCCCGTCTTCGTAAACAGTCACATTTTCCTCTGCGCAGCAAAATGTCACGAGACCTTTTTCACACCAGATCTGGAAATTCCAGTAAGTGGGCATAGAGAAAACCTGCCGAGGGGCAGCGTAGGACACATCTGCAAGCACACCTGCGCCTGCGTCGGTCTCGGCCATGAAAGTCGCGCAGTCATCAAAGTGGGGATGCCGGTATGCAAAGCTGTTCCAGGTCCGGGCACAGTAAAGCCGGTCGATTTTATGTCCGGTCAAATAGGGGATCAGATCAATGCCGTGAATGGCGATGTCATTGATCGTGCCGCCATGCTTCCCTGGTTCAAAGTACCATGCCGGTCTGTTGGCATAATCGATACAGTGCTGGCCGGAAAAGGTGATGTTTTTGACGATGCCCATTCGGCCGCTTTGCAGCAGCATTTTTACCGGTATGACCGGGGGAATTTTGCGCAGATCCAGCAGGCACCCTACCTTAAGATTCTTTTCTTTTGATAGGCGGCATATCGCATCCAGTTCCTCAAGACTGGTGCAAACGGGCTTGTCGCACAGAACATGCTTGCCGTGTTGCAAAGCCTTGATAACGGCCTGTCCGCGGTCACCGTATGCGCTGCCGATGGCGACTGCATCCAGCGCCGGGTTCAGTAGACTGGCTTCATAGCCGCCGGCTTCAATGGTTATGTTTAATTTGGTCTGGGCAGACAATCGCGCAGTCTCGTTTTCTTCAATGGCAGAGAGAATGTTTATATCAGAATGTTTTTCGGCGGATTCATAGCAACCGAAAATATGTGCGTGCCGGAATCCGTAGAAGAGAATGTTCATAGTAAGCCTCCGGGTGTGTTTTGGGTAAGCGTGCGTTGGCAGATTTCTTTATAATCGGTTACCAATTGACTTGCCATCGATCCTGATAGCCCGCATTGTATTTTTTAGTATCGCCGTCCATTTTCTGCCTGGATCGTGCGGCCAATGCGGCCAGTTTTTCATCAAAAGCCGTTTGGTCCAGAGGCAGTTTTACAGGGCAACTTCCATTCCAGGCAGACAGGTAGGCTGCATTTGAAATGGTCAGCTCGTAAATACCCTCGATTCCGGGTGCCAATAACGGTTCGCCGAACAAGATGGCATTGCAGAAATTCTGCAAAATACCTGCGTGGGCAGATTCCAGATGGGAGGGGGAGATTTCTTCATAATCACAGGGGATCTGCTCGAAACTCTTTTGAGATTCCCGGCAAACCAGGCGTTCCGACTGCCGGAGTTTCCACCATTTGAGCAAACCGTTTTCCAGGACCAATTTGCCCAGTGTGCCGGAGATTTCCAGACGGTTGGTTCCGGGTGCTTCACCGGTGGAGGTGATAAATGTCCCGGTTGCGCCGTTTGGATAGCGGGCGAAAATCGTCACATCATCCTCCACTTCGATTTTGTGATATTTTGCAACATCACAAAAACCTGTAATTTCGCAGGGCATGCCGCAGATCCACTGCCATAGATCCAGATTGTGGGGTGCCTGGTTTAGCAGGACACCGCCACCCTCACCGGACCATGTGGCACGCCAGCTTCCGGAGTCGTAATAATACTGGGTGCGGTACCAGTTGGTAATGATCCAAACGGAGCGCTTCAGTTCGCCAAGCTGACCGCCCTTCACAATTTTACGTGCTTTTTGGAACAGCTCGTTGGTTCTCTGATTAAATGTAATGCTAAAGACTTTGTCTGTTTTCAGGGATAATTGATTTAATGTTGCGGCGCGACTGGCGCTGATGTCAACAGGTTTTTCCAATTGCACATGTTTACCGGCCTTTAAGGCAGCCATTGCGATTTCCGCATGAAGCGGATGGGGAACGGCAATGATGACAGCATCAATGCTTTTATCAGATAAAAGTTGTTGCCAATCTGCGTACAATGCAACTCCGGGATACTGTTTGCGGCAATACTCTAACTTTTCAGGAAGAATATCGCAGACAGCGGAAAGAACCATGCCGTTGATTTGGTTGCTGGCAACACAGGTAGCGTGTGCGCTGCCCATATTGCCAATGCCGATAATACCAACTTTCACCGTGTTTTGCATAAATTAGTTTCCTATGTTTAGAACCAGTTGATAACTTCTTCTTTTCCGCTGGCAATGGAGCGCGCAAGGGCATTGTGGATATAGACCGGCGCAAAGAAATCCTCATAACTTTGCTTTTGCTCGTTGCCCTGAAGTACATTGTAATACTCCAAAAATTCCTTATCAAAGTTGGAAACTTTGAATTTATCACCTACAAATTCCTTTTCGCAGCTGATACCGGCGTAGTAGAGATAATTGCCTTCCTCGTAAGCAAGGGTAACGTCATAGGCATCATACCGGACGATACAGGTGGTGGTGATGCCATTTTGGAAGGCCTGTACGCTCTTGGGGTAGTTGCCGAAGATCTCCATCATGATCTGTACCAGATGCTGGCAGTAGAAGAAGAAATCGCCGTATTCGTTCTCCATGTCCACAGGAGCGCGCAGGAAACCACCGTAGACATCGCCGTATGTACGCTCCTGAACAGCTTTCTTCAGCTCCTGAACTTCATCTGCCAATTTGCATACAGAACCGCCGGAAACACGGATATTATGGGCTTTTAAATCCGCCATAAAGGCTCTGGCGTCTTCTTCTGAGCAGGTGATGGGCTTGTCAATAAACATGGGGATGCCGCTTGCCAGATAGGGCTTGGCGTATTTGTAATGATTGTCGCCGTGGCGGGCGGTGATAATGACGCCGTCCACCTTGCCAACGAAAGCATCATAGCTGTCAGCAACGGGGATGTTATACATTTTGCTGAGCCGTTCAGCGGCTTCGGGTTCGTTGCTGTAGAGACCCACAAATTCAACATCGGTAACAAGCTTATTTTCGATGACCTGCTTTAAAAAGCCGTCGGCATGGGAGTTTTCACATCCAAGAATAGCCACTTTATACATTTTTGTTCTCTCCTTTGATTCTGTTAAATGTTTTCGCTCGTGTACTTTACAGGCAGGGGATTTTGGCCGTGGACGGTCTCGATAATATTGATGACTTGAGCAGCGTGGATAGGTGGAACCGCCAGAGGCGTGCCGGTGGTGATGGTTTGATACAGAGAATCATAGAACTTTGCCGAAGCAGTTGTAAATGCGCTGCCGGCAAACTCACCCTCTTCGTGGCAGGTAATCAGATTTTCGGAACAATAGATGGGATATCCGTTTTCGTCCTTAAGGAAATCGGAAGTTACCGGGCGGTCAGGATTCTTTCCATCGGGGATATAGGTCGCTTTGTATTTTGCGGTTGTACACTGATAAGTACCCTTAGTGCCCTGAATTTGCAGATTGTAGGGACCGAATGCATCAACAGCAGAGATTTCAACATCGACAACAGGTTTACCGGGTGCGGTCAATATGATTTTTGCGTAATCCTCTGCATCACCGCTGGTAAGCGTGCAGGCAAGCTTGGAGTAGACGACCCTTGACTCTTCGTGGAAATCCAGGAAGCCAAGGGCAATGCCGATGGGGTGGGGACCGGTGTTATAGACACTGCCGCCCAGCTTGTTCTGCAGCGTTTGCCAGTCCCAACGGCGGGCAAGACCGCTATAATGCAGATTCACTTGCAGAATGTCGCCAAGCTTTCCACTTTCAGCAAACTTTTTGGCCTCCTCATAGATGGGGGCGAGGAATGTCTGCTGGAATACAGCCAATACTACATTATTTGCTTTTGCGGTTTCGATTAAATCGCAGCATTCATAATAAGTTCTTGCCATGGGCTTTTCAACCAGAACATTGAACTTGTGCAAAAGCAGATCTTTTGTAATGGAATAATGCTGGTGTGAGTAAGTGGCGTTGACTACCAGATCCAGATCCTTTAACGCAAACAATTCTTTGTAGTCTGCAAATACCTGGCAGCCCGGATATTCTTCCAATGCACGTTCTCTGCGCTGGGGATCGGTGTCTACGACGGCTACAACGTCAAATTGGGTGTTAGCTTCGCTCTTTAAGAAATGACCGTGAATATCACGACCGCTTCGGCCTTGGCCAATGATAGCCAGCTTTAATTTGTGCATATCAAAATCCTCCTAAAATTTGATTTGATAATACCATTATATTGCGCTTTTTGGAAATGTACATTAAATAAAGTTGAGTATAGTATTGCAAAAAGTGAACTCTTATGCTATTTTAAATTAGAAAACAGAACGCAAAGGTTTTTAGCGATTGGGGTGACGGTTTTGCTTCAGCAGGCGACATATTCGGAATTTGAGCGTGACGGTTTTTTCTATGAACACACGGTAGGGCAGAACTTTTTTGTCAGCTTTCCAATGCATGCGCACAGTCAGTGCGAAGTATTGTTTGTAGCCAAAGGAGACATCACCTACGCGGTAGAAGGTAAAAGTTATCTGATTGCCAAAAACTCCCTGATTCTATCCAGAGCACAGGATACCCATTCGATTTTTCCAAATGCACCAACAGAATATGACAGATACGTGCTTCAATTTGATGAGGCCAAATTGGGAAATAATCTGGTCTCGAAAATACCCCCCGATATTGATGTTATCAATCTAAACGGAAATGAAATGATGTGCGGCTTGTTTAAGAAGATGGAGCATTATTGCAACAATGCTGAGGGAGAAATTCTGCTGAACCTATTGCAGCATTTAACAGAAGAAGTCCTGTTTAACGTACTGCTACTTTCGCAAAAGGAAAACGTCAGTGATTCATATACGACCAATCCGGTGATTACCCAGGCAATCCGATATATCAATGAACATATTACAGAAGGGCTATTGCTTGAGAACATCTGTAAAGAGCTTTATATAACCAAGAGCCATTTACACCGCCTTTTCGCTACGCACCTAAATACCACACCCAAAAAGTACATCACCGGAAAGAAACTCCGATTGGCACAGGCGGACCTTCAGTCCGGGAGCCTTCCCACAGAGGTTGCTGCCCATTACGGCTTTGAGAATTACGCAACCTTTTACAGGAATTACAAGCAGTATTTTGGTGTGATACCGTCATCTTATACGGAAGTGGAGAATGACCGAATTTATATCTGACAAATAAAATGGTCAATAATAATCCCATCGAATTCTTAAAAAGGAGGTTTTGCTATGGATCATTTCAAATTAGTTGCGCCCTATGAACCCACCGGCGATCAACCGGAAGCAATCAGCAAACTGGTGGAAGGTTTCAACAACGGCTTAAGAGAACAGGTCTTGTTGGGTGTTACCGGTTCGGGAAAAACATTCACGATGGCAAACATTATTGCAAAGGTGAACCGCCCGACACTGGTTTTAGCGCATAACAAAACCCTGGCGGCACAGCTCTGCAGTGAATTCAGAGAATTCTTCCCGGACAATGCGGTGGAGTATTTTATTTCCTATTATGACTACTATCAGCCGGAGGCCTACATCGCCCACACGGATACCTATATCGAAAAGGACTCTGCGATCAATGAGGAAATCGACCGCCTGCGGCACAGCGCTACCTCTGCGCTGTTTGAGCGGCGGGATGTGATTGTGGTATCATCGGTCAGCTGCCTGTACGGTCTGGGTGACCCCATAGACTATAAAAGCATGGTCATATCCCTGCGGGTGGGACAGGAACGCCCTATCGATGAAATACTCAGAAAATTGACGGAAATCCGTTATGAGCGCAATGACCTGGACTTTTCCCGTAATAAATTCCGTGTCCGCGGAGATACACTGGAGGTTTATCCTGCCTACTGGGCAGGCAGGGCCATTCGCATTGAATTTTTCGGGGACGAAGTGGACCGCATTTCGGAAATCAATGCTGTTTCCGGGGTTGCCGAGCGGTATTTGGACCATGTGGCGATTTATCCTGCCAGTCACTATGTGGCATCCAGGGAGAAAATGGAAAGGGCTATGCAGGAAATCCGCCTGGAATGTGACCGGCAGGTGGAATATTTCCGTTCTCAGGATAAATTACTGGAAGCCCAGAGAATTGCGCAGCGTACTGCCTATGACCTGGAAATGCTCACGGAAATCGGGTTCTGCACCGGCATTGAAAATTACTCCCGGGTCATTCAAGGCAGGGAACCGGGAACACCGCCTACAACACTGCTGGATTATTTTCCGGATGATTTTCTCCTTTTTGTGGATGAGAGCCATGTGACGCTGCCCCAGTGCCGCGCCATGTATGCAGGCGACAGAAGCCGTAAGGATGCGCTGGTCAACTACGGATTCCGGTTACCGTCTGCTTACGACAACCGTCCTCTGAATTTTCAGGAATTTGACAGCAAGCTGAACCAGGCTATCTATGTTTCTGCAACACCGGCAGAATATGAGCAGACTCGCTCTGCACAGACGGTGGAACAAGTTATACGTCCTACAGGACTTTTAGACCCCGTAGTGGAGGTAAGACCGATTGATGGACAGATAGATGACCTGATTGGGGAGATCAACGAGAGATCCGCACGAAACGAACGCGTGCTTGTGACAACGCTTACCAAGAAGATGGCGGAGGATTTGACGGTATATCTGCAAAAAGCGGGAATTAAGGTGCGCTATATGCATTCCGACATCGGTGCCATGGAGCGGATGGAGATTATCCGGGATTTGCGCATGGCAAAATTTGATGTGCTTGTGGGTATCAACCTGCTTAGAGAGGGTCTTGATTTGCCGGAAGTGAGTTTGGTTGCAATTTTGGATGCTGACAAGGAGGGCTTTCTCCGTTCTGAAACCAGCTTGATTCAGACCATTGGCCGCGCGGCCCGAAATGCGGAAGGCTTGGTCATCATGTATGCAGATACAGTGACAGCATCGATGCATGCGGCGATTCGCGAGACCCGTCGCCGCCGGGAGATTCAGGATGCCTACAACCGGGCGCACGGGATTGTGCCCAAGACAATCATTAAGTCTATCCGGGATTTGATTGAGATTTCCTCGCCAACGGCGGAACGAAAGGGAAGAACCGGCGTGAAGATGACCAAGGCAGAGAAGGAGAAGGAAATTGCCCGTCTGGAAAAGCAGATGAAGGAAGCGGCGAAGATGATGGAATACGAGTATGCCGCTCTGCTGCGAGACCAGATTATCGAACTGCGGGGTAACGGAATATAAGAAAATGCCCACCTTTGGTGGGCATTTTCTTATTCTCCAATATATTGAAAGCGTGGGCCTGTGTAATTGTTTTTCTCGACCAATTCGCACCACATATGGGCAGGACGCACCCAGAGATTACCCTCTCCATAAAGGGCTTGGTATACGACCATGGGTTCCAGTGTTTCTGAATGGGTGGCAATGCCAATCAGCTGGTATTCCTGTCCTTTGTAATGCCGGTATCTGCCGGGCTTTAATTCCATAAAAAAGTTATCCTTTCTGAAAAAGTGCTGGGTTACCCCAGCACTTTTTGATTAAGCGGGAATCTCGGGACGGGAAGTGTCCAGAATCATGGCGGAGTCGAACATGTTGACAAACCAGGAGCTGTTATGGGTCATGCTTGCGCCGGTGACCAATATGCGACCCTGACGGACATAGTCGTCGGTGATGCTGGCCCAAGGCGTGCCCTCCCAGCAGAAGCCCAAATAGTACCGGAAGCCCAGACTGCTCAAAAAATTATACTTGTCGCCAGTGTAGGTTGTCTCATCGGTAATATCTGTCAACTGGGCGTATACCAGAATATCGGTGCTGCCGATAATGGGAACAACCTCGGAAGTCCAGCTTTGCAGATCGGCTTGGATCTCGGTGACACTGTTACTGCCGTAGGGAATGTTCTCGTAGGTGTAGCAGGCAAATACGTATCCTTTTTCACGAAGCGCGTTTGCGATTTGTGTAGCGCCTTGCACTGCGGCATTGTAGGCGTCCTCGCCAAATTGCGCCTTAGCCTCTGGGTTGGTGCGGTATCCAAACAAACCGTTATAGCCGGTGAGGGCGAGAATAGCCCTTGCGCCTTGGTAGGAGAAATCCGGGTGCGCTTCAATAAAATCCTCCAAAATGGGAACCATATCGAATTTGCCGGTAACTGTCTGGCCGTTGCTGTCTACCATTTCACAGGCAAACTTGCTGTTTTCGTCCAATATCAGCTTGCTGGCGAAGCCACCGCCATCTTTATCCGGAAGCTTATCCCCGTCACTGTCTATCAAGTAAATGTTATAGTTTACATTGGTCTGTGTGAGCACAATGGGCTTTTTGCCCTTTGGCAGATATAGCGGCTTGCTTTTATAAATGGTACTCCCGGCCTCGTTTGTTTCCGTGGTGATAAAATCGTCAAGATTGACCAGAATATAACCATTATTATAGAGCTGCTGGAGAATACCGGTAAATTCATCGGTTGTGACGAAGTTTCGGTTAAAAGAATCCTTATATACAGCATGGCTATATGCTCTGGGCGGGTCGGCAATCAAAAGCTGAAGCGAGAGGTTTGGAATCTGATTGGGGTCGTCCCATAATACCAGCTGGCTTTTTGCCTGCTCATAGGCTGCAATCTGATTGCTGATAGCCTCTGTCTTTGCGATGTCACCGCGGAAAGAGTATAAAAGCGCAATCGCACCGTCGTAATCAAAACCAGCGGCCAGAACCTCGGCATCTTTTAACAGCTGTTGTGCTTCCTGGGCCAAAAGTGCATCTTCTTCTGCCTGCGCGATGGAGGAGGCAATGCTGGCTTCGGTCTCAGCCTTTTTCTTTTGCACAGAAAGGGAGATGGAACCGATAATAAATACCAGAATCAGCACCAGAGCCACACCGGCAATGATCGCCGGCAGGTAGACCTCCTTGAATATTTGCACTTTAGAGCGTTTCCTGCGTCGGGGGTTCAATGGGCGTTGCGGCAAATTTTCATTGGCTTCCATAGTGTTCACAACCTTTCGTAATGGTATATATTTATTGTACAGCCAAATGTGAAAAAAGCAAGTAATTTCCGTATTTATATCAAAAAATCTAAATAGAGGACTTGTAATTGCATCCCAGCGGTATTTTTCTTGCATTGCAGTACATTTTGCGGTATGATAAGGAAAAGATAAGAAAAGGAGAAAACTATGGAGAAGATAGCCAGCTTTACCATTGACCATATCAGGCTGAAGCCGGGGCTGTATGTGTCAAGACAGGACAGGATCGGTGCCGAAACGGTAACGACATTTGATCTGCGCGTGACAAGTCCCAACGAGGAGCCGGTGATGAATACCGCGGAAATGCATGCCATTGAACATTTGGCAGCGACGTATTTGCGTAATGAACCCCATTGGAAACAGCAGGTTTTGTATTTTGGGCCTATGGGCTGCCGCACAGGTTTTTACCTACTGCTGGCAGGGAATTATACGTCCCGGGATGTGCTGCCGCTGATCATAGACTGCTTCCGGTTTATACGGGATTATACCGGCGAGATTCCCGGCGCAACCGCGAGGGATTGCGGTAATTATTTGGATATGAATTTGCCTATGGCAAAATACTGGGGTACACGCTACACAGGTTTGCTGGAACATGCAGACGAAAGCCGGCTGGTATATCCGGAGTAAGGAGGAAGATATGATAAAACTGGGTGTGATTGGCGCCATGTCTGTTGAGGTTGAGACCTTAAAGGAACAGATGGCGGATTTAAGGGTGACTGATAAGGCAGGTATGGCCTTTTATGAGGGTGTGCTGGAGGAACTGCCGGTTGTAGTCGTTGTCTGCGGCGTGGGTAAGGTAAACGCAGGGCTGTGCGTACAGATTTTGTGCGACTGTTTCGGAGTGACCCATGTGGTAAATACCGGTGTGGCCGGTTCTTTGTGTGCAGAGTTGGATATCGGAGACTTTGTGATCAGCGAGGATGCTATGTATCACGATTTCGACTGCCACACACTCAATCCCAACTACCCGGTCGGGCAGGTGCCGGGGATTCCTGTGCGCACCTTTACTGCTGATGAACAGTTAAAGAAACATGCTTTTGCAGCAGCAGAGCGGGTATACCCCGGACATGCGCGCATTGGCAGAGTAGCCAGCGGCGACCAGTTTGTCTGCCAGAAGGAGCAGAAGCAGCGTATTATTGCAGATACGCAGGCACTGTGTACCGAAATGGAGGGTGCTGCTATTGCCCATGCATCATGGCGTAACCGGGTGCCTTTTGTGGTTATTCGCGCCATCTCCGACAAGGCAGATGACTCCGCGGAAATGGATTATCCCACCTTTGAAGCAATGGCTGCAAAACGGTGTGCCGCAGTTACACAATTACTGGCCCGTCAGATGAAAGAGACGGCGCAAGAATAAAGCGGTCAGATGAAAAAAAGCAGACACGGTTAGAACCGTGTCTGCTTTTTCATGGGAATAAAATGTTACTGCGCTTTTACAGGTGCGTCATCGACAATCCGGTGCTTGCCCAATCCGACTTTGTGGTAGTATATAGCGGTCAGCAGACTGCATACCAGCCAGCCTGCGGGATAGGACATGGCAATGGGAATGATCTCGTTGCAAATCCGGGCGGTGACAAACAAATACACCTGCCGGAATGCCACATAGGAGGATAATATGATGATCATGGGGACGCGGCTGTTGCCGGCACCGCGGAGCGCGCAGGCATATACCTGATTAAAGCAGCAAAGCAGATAACAGGGTGAGAGCCACCGCAGGAACATGGAGCCGTATGTGACAACCTCCGGCTTGCGGTTGAGGAAACGGACAATGTCCGGAGCGAAAATCAAGACGGGAATCATCATGATGGCTGTTGCCGATAGAGAAATGAGCACTGCGTAGGTGACGCCCTGCTTGGCACGGGGCACCTGGTTTTTTCCCAGATTCTGACCCACGAAGGTAGTGGTTGCCAGAGAAATTGCCTGCACAGGAAGAAGCAGCAGCTGGTCAATTTTCAGATAGGATGTCCAACCGGACATATAATCCGGGGAGGGGTTTCCTACGTCAAAGTATGTAATATAGGACTGGACGAATACGTTGGAGAAAGCGGTGACGGCAAGCTGCAATGCTGCAGGCGTGCCGATGGCCAGAATTTTCTTTAAAATGGGCCAGTGAACACGAAAACGCTTAAGGGAGAGCTTGACACAGGAATCTGTACGCAGCAGTACAATAATCACCAGTGCGGCGGATGTGCACTGTGATAAAATGGTAGCCAGTGCGACACCAAAAACACCCATGTCAAAGGCTAACACAAACACAAGATCCAGAACGGTGTTCATTAACGCGCAAACTACCAGAAAGTAGAAGGGCCGCTGGGAGTCGCCCACAGCCCGGAGGATTCCGGAACCCATGTTATAAAACAGCAGACCTGCCATGCCGGAAAAGTAGACGGTAAGGTAAGTGGTTGCCTCGTCCCGTGCGCTTACATGCAGGTTCATAATGTCAAGCATTATTGGCACTAAGAGAATGCCCGAGACGGTGAACAGAATACTTAGAAGCAGGGTGATGGCAATGGAGGTGTGAACAGCTTCCTGCACCTTATCGTATTGGCCTGCGCCGTAATACTGACTGATAACCACGCCTGCGCCGGAGGAAAGACCCATAAAGGCACCGATGAGCATATTTACAACAGGAGCAACGGCTCCCACGGCAGAATATGCTTCATTGCCCACGTAGTTTCCCACGACCCAAGTGTCCACGGTGTTATATAACTGCTGAAACAGGTAACCCAGCAGCAAGGGAATGGCAAAAGAAACAATGTGCTTTACAATATTTCCCTGGGTCATATCCACATCTCCGTGCTTTTGCTGCGGAAGGTGGAGATGGTGGAATATAAGCTTACTTGGCATTGGTTCACCTTCTTAACGGTAGAATAAAGAAATTTGGCAATGGGTACCTACGCAAGCGCGGCAATCACGTTGCGAATGTGCTCGTCACTCTTACACAGTTCGTGAACGCCGTCAAAAACAAGAAGCTCAGCCCAGTCTGTTTTTCCGTCGGCTGTTGCACCCGGAAGCCGTGCAAACTCTGCCCGGGAGGTTTCTGCATCAAAAAGGTCATCCCGGTTACCCATTTGCAGATACAGCTTTCTGGGGGCGACCAAGCAGGCAAGCTCTGCCTGACCAAATTCTGTCAGCAAATCCCGCCAGCACCAGTCCGGCCGGATAGCGTTGTGGTGTTCGCGGAAATACGAGCAGGACAGGGCAGCCTGAATACGGGTATCCACCGCGGATAAGAACTGCGTGTAGAATCCACCGTAGGACAGTCCCACCATACCGAACTTTCCTACCCAATCCTGGGTTTCAAAGTAGTCCAAAATCCGCATCATACCGTATAATTCTATTGCGGTGATGGAACTGCCCAGATCTTTCAGCTTGCTGTCAATAATATCACGGCTGTAATCTGCTGGCCCGTATTCTTCTTTGTTCCACAGCAGCAGTTGAGGCGCAAAGGCATTGGCACCTAGGGCCAAAACCCGCTGGGTCAGGTCGTTATAATTATAGGTGTTACCGAAAACACCGCTGATAATTTCCGGAGAGCCGTCGCCACCGTGCTGGCACAGTACCAGCGGACGCAGCTGTTCATCCTTATGCCGGAACAATAGACCGCACATGGTGATATCGTCAAGGACGGTAATTTCTGCGCGGTAAATAAAAAGCTCCTCTTCCTCGGACAAGAGCTGGAAGCGCGCCTGCGGAATTTCTGCGGGTCTGTCTTGGGTCAGAGGCCAACCGAGAATTTGGCAAAGGCGGCTCCGGTATTTTTCAGGGTTATCAAGGATATCCTGGGGGCTTCGTGCGTTGCGGCATTGCTGCTCAAGACGACCAATCAATCCCTCCAGTCCAGCTAAGTATTGGGCTCTGAAAGGATCGGCGTCATGCATTTTTTCGCGATATTGAATGTTACACATGGCTTTATTCTCCCTCTCTGTCGTTGTAGTGAATACCTTAAATTGGGTTAAGGTTCTGATGTCATAGACATTATGCCAGACGATATTGGGCTTGTCAATAAAGATAAACATAAAAAATATGCATGGATTCTGCCGAATGTGGAGATACTAGGCATATCAACCAAAGAAGGAGGACGCAAAAATGAACGATCATGCCAACAAGAGCATCGAGTGCACTGTGCAGCAGTGCGCACATCACTGTGCCGATGCCAACTACTGTTCTCTGGAACGAATCCTGGTCGGTACCCATGAGAGCAATCCCACAGTTGACCAGTGCACGGATTGCATGTCTTTCCGTAAAAAGTAAAGATACTTTTGCTTGCGGAGCTAAGGCTCCGCAAGATTTTTACAGTTGGCTCTTGACGTAAGAAGGGAATGTGCTATCATAAATTAAATAGATAATTGCGTTTTTGGGAGAAAAATGTCGGCGCAGTACATATTTTTTTCATAAATCACTATTATAATTATTGTGAATATGGCAAAGTGAGGATTGCTTATGGATACATACGAAACAGAATTTACTTCTCAGGAGGAGACGGTCCGGGAGGAAGCGCAATTTCAGCCGGAGCAGGGGACAGCATACACGAGAAAAAAACAGTCCCCATTTGCAGATTCCCCTTATGTTACGGCCTTCGATACACCGGAAATTCAATACAAACCAACCAGACAGAAACGTGGTTGCCCGAAAGGCTGGAAACGGGTTATCGCTGTGTGTCTGGCGTTTGTGCTGCTGGTAGGTGCCTGCAGCGTTACCGGTATTCTGGTGAGCAACTATCATCAGAAGCAACTGGCGGCCATGGGCGCAGCCATGAATGAGCGGATAGATGTTCTCCAGGAGCAGCTTGCAGCATCTTCGGGGCAGCAATCCGGCGGCAATGCGGTGATAAAACCCAATGCAAGCATGACACCTGCCCAAGTTTATGATAAAACCAATCTGGCGGTAGTGTCAATTACCAATGAGGCGACTGCTGTGATTGACGGTGTCGAGACCAGATACGGCTCTGCCGGAACGGGGTTTATTATTTCTGAGGACGGGTATATCGTATCCAATTACCACGTCATTGAGGATGCTGAGAGTTTAAGTGTTACCACCGGAACCGGTAAAACCTATGAAGCACAGGTGGTGGGCTTTGATGCGGAGAACGATTTTTCACTGCTGAAGGTTGACGCAATGGGTCTTCCGTTTGTGACTCTCGGCAGCAGCGATTCTACAAAAATCGGCGAGCAGGTGGTGGCCATTGGGTATCCGCTGAATAACGACAGTCCTACGTTGACGGTTGGGTATGTCAGCGCCAAGGATCGGGTAATTACCACACAGGGTAAAACCATTAACATGCTCCAGACGGATGCGGCGATCAACTCCGGAAACTCCGGTGGCCCGCTGCTGAATATGCGGGGCGAGGTTGTAGGTATTACTACCGCCAAATCTTCTGGAACCACGGAAACCGGTGTGGATATTGAAAGCGTAGGCTTTGCCATTCCGGTGGATGATATTGCCGGGATGATTGCAGATCTGCGGGAATACGGTTATATTACCGGGGCGTATCTGGGTGTATGGGTGCGCGATGTTGCCCTGGAAGCCCAGAGCTACGGTTTGCCCGCGGGAGTCTATGTCGAGGATGTTATGGATGGATGTGCTGCCCAACGGGCGGGTATAAAGTCTGGGGATATTATTGTGAACCTGGGCGGCTATGATATTACCGGACTTACAGATCTGACTCTGGCTCTACGGAAGTTTAAAGCCGGACAGACTGTCAGTGTGACGGTATACCGCAATGGTGCGCAGACGTATCTGTCAATCATGTTGGACGAGAAACCGCAGGAAGAAACCCAGCAGGAGACACCGGAGCCCACCGAACCGGCACAAAACGGTTATGAGCAGTGGTACGATTCTCTTCCTCCCTTCTTTAAAGACTGGTTGGATTAAAAGCCTGCTGTGTGACTGCAAAAAGTGAAAAAACTGAGTTTAGGAGGGTACATTTTGAATAACGGCAAAACAACCCGCAGCGGCAAGCGGACGGCGTTGATTATTCTGTGCGCAGTCCTGGCTCTGATTTTGGCGTTGCTGGTACTGGGTACCATTTACATGGAAAGTATGATGGGGCTGATCAACCGGAATCCAAACGGTGAAACTATTTCCAGAGAAGAGTATCAGGAATTTTTAGACAGCCAAACGGAAACCGCGGATCCGGACTTTACCGGTGAGGTGCTGGATCCCGAGGACGTTACCTGGGAGACAATAGAAGGTGTGATTGAGCAGGGAAACGATGTTATCAATATTCTGCTGATCGGTCAGGATCGCCGACCCGGAGAGGGAAGATCCCGTTCTGATGCCATGATTCTGTGTACATTCAACAAGTCGGAAAAGACCATAACGATGACATCGTTTATGCGCGATATGTGGGTACAGATTCCCGGGTATTACGATGAACGGATCAATGTCTGCTATATGCTCGGCGGCATGCCCCTGCTGAATGAATGTTTGGAGAAAAATTTTGGCGTTCAGGTAGACGGTAATTTTGAGGTGGATTTCAGCGGCTTTATCCGTGTGATTGATGTTGTGGGCGGGGTGGACGTGACACTGACTGAAGCGGAGGCCAACCACCTAAATAACCAGGGCTTTGCGTTAACTGCCGGGATGAACCACTTGAATGGTGAAGAGGCGCTAGCTTATTCCCGTATTCGTGCGATCGGTGATGACTTCGGCCGGACGGCGCGGCAGAGAACAGTTTTGAGCGCATTGATGCAAAAGGCCAAACAGATGAGTCTGGGGAAGCTGAACAGTGCTTTGCGGGAACTGCTGCCCATGCTGACCACAGATCTGAGCAATGCGGAAATTTTGGGTTATGCACTGGAATTGTTTCCAATACTCTCCGATTTGAATGTGGAAACCCTAAGAATTCCTGCAGACGGCACTTACCGGGATGCGGAGATTCAGGGGAATCAAGTGCTGATTCCGGATTTGGTTGCAAACCGCGAGCTGTTGGCAGGCTGTATGAAAGATTGAATATGCGAAAACAGAGGGACGTTTGAAACGTCCCTCTGCGCTTTTCGAAACATAAATATGAAGCGGTGTCGGTAACGCCGCCGAATGCATGATGTGGCAATTATAATCTGTCTAAAATTGAAAAGAGGGCTAGCTTTCTTGGTATATATGCATTATAATATATTAAATATGAAAATAAGAATACCTGCATATAGGAGGATATATAGTGAGAAACGGAAAAACAGCCGGTACCGGTAAGCGGGTAGTGCTGATTGTCCTGTGCGTTGTTCTGGCATTTGTGTTGACATTGCTGGTGCTGGGCACCATTTACATGGAAAGTATGATGGGTCTTATCAATCGGAAACCAGGTTCTGAAACCCTTTCCAGTGAAGAGTATCAGGAGTTTTTGAACAGTCAGACAGAGACGGCAGACCCGGACTTTACTGGTGAAGTGCTGGATCCCGACGATATCACCTGGGGCACAGACGGTGGTACAATTGAACAAAGTGAGGATGTTATCAATATTCTGCTGATTGGACAGGATCGCCGGCCTGGAGAGGGAAGAGCCCGTTCCGATGCCATGATCCTGTGTACCATCAACAAATCCGAAAAGGAGATAACAATGACCTCCTTTATGCGGGATTTATATGTACAGATTCCCGGATATTATGATCAACGGATTAATGTCTGCTATGTTCTGGGCGGCATGCAGCTGCTGGATGAGTGTTTGGAGAAAAACTTTGGTGTTAAGGTAGACGGCAATATTGAAGTGGACTTCAACGGCTTTGTACGCGTGATTGATACGATGGGCGGCGTGGACATTGAACTGAGCAGCGCCGAGGCAAATCACTTAAACGGACAGGGCTTTTCTTTGAGTGCTGGTATGAATCGCTTGAATGGTGAGGAAGCACTGGCCTACTCCCGGATTCGCAGTGTGGGCGGCGATGGCGACTTTGGCCGCACCGCACGCCAGAGAGCGGTTCTGGGGGCGTTGCTGCAAAGCGCCAAGCAGATGAGCCTTGGCAAGCTGAACAGTGTTTTGCAGGAACTGCTGCCGATGCTGACAACGGATATGAGTAATGCAGAAATTTTAGGTTATGCAATGGATATTTTCCCAATGCTCTCAGGGTTGAATATTAAGACCCAACGCATTCCCGCTGACGGTACATATGACATGGTGATGATTCAGGAAATGAGCGTGCTTGTACCGGACTTGGCGGCCAACCGTGAAGTACTGGCAAGCTGTATGAAAGATTAAATATGTTAAAAAACGGAGGGACGTTTCAAACGTCCCTCCGTTTTTTAGCGAAATACATATCGGGTTTCACTGTGGTACGGCTCGCCAGCCTTGGTAACCGGCTGCGGCCATTCGGGGTGATTGGTGGCATCGGGATAATACTGGGTTTCCAGACAGATGGCGCTGCGGTAACCGTAAGAAACGCCGTCTTTGCCCAAAGGCTCGTCGGTGTAATTTCCGGAATAGAACTGGATGCCCGGGCAATCTGTATGGACTTCCATGGTTCTGCCGGAATATGGATCCGTTAGGATTGCACAGGGATTGGTATATACTTCAAAATTATGGTCATACCCTTTCTGCAGAATCAACGGCTCATATGCTTCTGCGATATCTCTACCGATGGGCTTTGGTGTCCGGAAGTCCATGGGGGTACCCTCTACAGGGCAAAGCTCGCCTGTGGGGATACTCTCGGCATCGTCCGGATTAAAGAAACGGGCGGGCATAGTCAGTATCTGATCCATAGCCAGTTCAGGGCGGTCATGGCCTGCCAGATTGAAGAAGCTGTGATTGGTCATGTTAAAAATAGTATCCTTGTCGCTGACTGCATCATAAATGATGCGCAGAGTACCCTCTGCTTCCAGACGGTAGGTCACATAAATGGTGGCGTTTCCGGGGAAACCCTGATCTCCATCTGGGCTGTATAAAGACAGCTTAATGCTGTCGTCTGTAACTTCTTCCACGTTCCACATGCGCTCCTTGAAGTAATCCGGTCCGCTGTGCAGATTGTGACAGCCCTCGTTGGGTGTTGTGGTATAGGTTTGGCCATTGATGGAAAAGGATGCATTTTTTAACCGGTTAGCGTTTCGGCCTACGGTGGAACCGAAGAAAGTGCGGGAATACAGATTGGGATCGTCATAGCCCTGTACCACATCGGCAAGATTTCCCTGGGCATCCGGTACGTAAAGGCGAACAAGGGCTGCGCCGTAGTCAGAGATCTCTGCAGTCAGCTTACCACAGGATATAGTGTACAAGAAAGCCTCTTGACCGTTGGCGAGAATTCCGAATGACTTTTTCACAGACAGTTTCCTCCTAAAATAGTAGAATGTAGTAACTTTTTTCCATTGCGGTTAATTGTATTATACTATATAAGCGTGTGGTTTTCAAATGTTTTCTTGCTGTTTATATCGTTTTAACCAAATCTAATGGATAAACGATTCTGCAAATATATCTAGATTCTATATATTTTGCCGAAAAATCAATATTTTGTGTTTAGGACTTGAAAATAACACAATATATAGTATAATGGGATTCGCTCAACGAAAAATAAGGAACTCAGAAAGGAGAAATTGAGTTATGAAGATAATCAAAAGAAACGGGGCAGAGGCCGTTTTTGATATTAGTAAAATTGAAACGGCGATCACCAAGGCCAATGCGGCCACTGACGAGAGCGTACGGATGACACCGCTGCAAATCCAGCGGATTGCGGAAAGCGTAAAAATCAGCTGTGAAGAGATGGGACGCAGCCCGGCAGTGGAAGAGATACAGGACCTTGTAGAAAAGTCAATTATGGCGCATGGCGCTTTTGAAGTTGCCAAGGTCTACATTACCTATCGCTACACAAGAAGTTTGTTGCGTCAGTCCAATACAACCGATGACCGTATTTTGAGCCTGATTGAATGTAACAACGAGGAGGTCAAGCAGGAAAACGCAAATAAGAACCCCACGATCAATGCGGTTCAGCGTGACTACATGGCAGGTGAGGTCAGTAAGGATATTACCAGCCGTATCCTGCTGCCCCGGGATATTGTGGAAGCCCACAATGCCGGTATTATCCATTTCCACGATTCCGATTACTATGCCCAGCATATGCACAACTGTGACCTGGTGAATCTGGAGGATATGCTGCAGAACGGTACGGTTATCTCCGGCACCCTCATTGAAAAACCCCATTCCTTCTCTACTGCCTGCAACATTGCTACCCAGATTATTGCACAGGTGGCCTCTAATCAGTACGGCGGTCAGTCCATCAGCCTGACCCACCTGGCACCCTTTGTCCAGGTCAGCCGTGACAAGATTCGTAAGGGCGTGGAGCAGGAAATGGAAACACTGGGTGTGACTGCCACGGAAGAGGCTGTTTCCAGGGTTGTGGAGGAGCGCCTTCGTGATGAGGTCAGCCGCGGTGTACAGACCATTCAGTACCAGGTAGTTACACTGATGACGACAAATGGTCAGGCTCCCTTTATTACTGTGTTTATGTATCTGAATGAGGCCCGCAATCCCCAGGAGAAGAAGGATTTGGCGCTGATTATCGAGGAGATGCTCCGGCAGCGTTATCAGGGTGTAAAGAATGAAAAGGGTGTATGGATTACCCCCGCATTCCCCAAGCTGATTTATGTTTTGGAGGAAGATAATATCACGGAGGATTCTCCCTACTGGTATCTGACCCGGCTGGCTGCCCAGTGTACCGCCAAGCGGCTGGTGCCCGACTATATCAGCGAGAAGAAGATGCTGGAGTATAAGGGGGATGTGTATGTCTGTATGGGCTGCCGCTCTTTCCTGACCCCCGACCGGTTTACGGCTACAGGTGTTGGCAACATTGCCAATGCCGGTAACTACGAGCCCGGAAAGCATAAATACTACGGCCGTTTTAACCAAGGTGTTGTGACCATCAACCTGGTGGATGTGGCACTGTCCTCCGGCAGAGACATGGACAAGTTCTGGCAGATTTTCGATGAGCGGCTGGAACTGTGTTACCGCGCTTTACTGTGCCGCCATGAGCGGCTGAAGGGTACGCTGTCCGATGCTGCGCCGATTCTGTGGCAGTACGGCGCATTGGCCCGTCTTGAAAAAGGGGAACCCATCGATAAGCTTCTGTATGGCGGCTACTCCACCATCAGCCTGGGTTATGCCGGCCTCTATGAGTGCGTCAAGTATATGACCGGTCGGTCTCACACCGACAGTGAGGCGAAACCCTTTGCCCTGCAGGTTATGCAGCATATGAATGATGCATGTGCCGGCTGGAAGAAGAAGCACAACGTCGACTTCTCCCTCTACGGTACACCGCTGGAGTCCACAACCTACAAGTTTGCCAAGTGTTTGCAAAACCGGTTTGGCATGATTCCCGGTATTACGGATAAGAGCTATATAACCAACTCCTATCACGTACACGTTGCGGAGGAAATTGATGCCTTCACCAAGCTGCGGTTTGAATCTGAGTTCCAGCAGCTGTCTCCCGGCGGTGCCATCAGCTACGTGGAAGTGCCCAACATGCAGCAGAACATTGATGCGGTTCTGGAAGTGATGAAGTACATTTATGAAAACATTATGTACGCAGAACTGAACACCAAGTCTGACTACTGCCAGGAATGTGGCTTTGACGGAGAAATCGAAATTCGTGAGGATGAGGATGGCAAGTTGGTTTGGGTTTGCCCGCAGTGCGGAAATACTGACCAGAGCAAAATGAATGTTGCCCGCCGCACTTGCGGTTATATTGGCACCCAGTACTGGAACCAGGGCCGTACCCAGGAAATCAAAGACCGGGTATTGCATCTGTAAGTAATTAAACATAAAAGAGCGTGTTACAAAACCGGTGTCACTCAGTTATTAACCAGAGGACATCGGTTTTGTAACGCGCTCTTTTGCGGCAATTACGGCATGTCGGCCTGCAATGCTTCCAGAGATAATTCACCGGCCAGTTTAAACAGAGCATCACAAAGGACTTGTTCCAGAGTAACCCCGGCATTTTCCGCGATATGGGAATAAAAAAGAGCCACCGATGGCTCCAAGAATAAAGTAACCTGTGTCATGGTGCCTCCTGAAAAGAAAACGAAGAAAAACTACAGTCCATCCTATGCAGGTACTTGACAGGTGTGATAGAATATATATTACGAAAAACGGCTTACAGAGAGGATGAAATCAATATGGCTAAAGAAAAAAAGGTTGAGCAAATTACCGATATGGAAGTGGACTTCGGCCAGTGGTTTACCGATGTGTGCAAAAAAGCACAGCTGATTGACTACTCTTGCATTAAGGGTGTTTTCATCTACCGTCCCTATGGCTACGCCATCTGGGAGAACATTCAGAACATCATGGATAAGGAATTCAAAAAGCAGGGCGTGGAAAACGTCTATATGCCTTTGCTGATTCCTGAATCCTTGCTGCAAAAGGAAAAAGACCACGTGGAAGGCTTTGCGCCCGAGTGTGCCTGGGTTACCCACGGCGGCAGCGAAAAGCTGGAGGAGCGGTATTGTATTCGCCCTACTTCTGAGACTGTTTTCTGCGAGCATTTTGCGAATGTTTTGCAGACCCACCGACAGCTGCCTATGAAGTATAATCAGTGGTGCAGTGTCTTGCGCTGGGAAAAAACCTCCCGTCCTTTCCTGCGGCACAGAGAGTTCCTGTGGCAGGAGGGTCACACGATCCATGCTACCGCGGAGGAAGCACAGAGCTTTACAGAGACAATGCTGAATGTCTACGCAGACTTCTGTGAGGATGTGCTGGCTATGCCCGTTACCCGCGGACAGAAAACTGACAAGGAAAAGTTTAACGGTGCAGAGGCAACGTATACCATCGAGTGTATGATGCATGACCGGAAAGCGCTGCAGGCCGGTACCTCCCACTACTTTGGCGACGGCTTTGCCAAGGCTTTCGGTATTGAGTTTACCGATAAAAACAATCAAAAGACCAATCCCCACGAGACATCCTGGGGTGTATCTACCCGCTTGATCGGTGGCATTATTATGACCCACGGTGATAACAACGGCTTGGTTCTGCCTCCGAAGATTGCGCCCATTCAGGTTATCATCCTGCCCATTGCCCAGCATAAGCCCGGCGTTCTGGAAGCGGCAAATACTTTGCAGGAGCGCCTGGTTAGTGCCGGCTTCCGTGTGAAGGTGGATGATTCCGATAACTCCATGGGCTGGAAGTGCGCCGAGTACGAGATGAAGGGTGTGCCTCTGCGTGTAGAATGCGGTCCCCGGGATCTGGAGAACGGTCAATGTGTGTTGGTACGCCGGAACGATGGTGAAAAGACCGTCGTAAATCTGGACGAACTGGAAGCAGCCGTTGCCCAGCAGCTGGAACTGGTACATCAGGGCATGTATGAAAAGGCAAAGAAGAACCTCCAGGAGCACATTTATGAGGCACATTCTGTAGAGGAGGCCAAGCAACTGCAGGAGCAGAACGGCGGATTCATTAAGACCATGTGGTGCGGCGAGCTGGAGTGCGAGCTGAAGATGAAGGAAGAGGCAGGTATGTCCTCCCGCTGCATCCCCTTTGCACAGGAGCACTTGGGCGATACTTGTGCCTGCTGCGGCAAGCCTGCCAAGAAGATGATTTACTGGGGCGTTGCCTACTAAATTTATAGTTGCCGCATTGGTACAGAAGCTGGTTAATAAAACGAGCTGCACATTCGTGCAGCTCGTTTTTAGCGGTTTTTCCAACGTAGTACCTTCTGTACAGCATCCACCAGCGCGTCAATATCGTCCTGTGTGGTATCACGGCTTAGTGACACCCGGAATGTGCTGTCAATAACCTCGGGCGGCAGATGCATGGCACTGAGCACATGACTGCGGTGTCCCTTTGCACAAGCAGAGCCTGCAGATACGCAGATGCCGGTATCCTGCAGAAGGTTGATAGAATTCTGCGTGGGCACACCCGGTATGGAAAGGGATAAAATGTGGGGGGCATCATGGGAACCGTTGATTTTAACACCGTCCAGTTTGCATAATCCTTCTATTAAAGCATTTAGCAAATCCTTTTCCCGCTGTGCATCCTGGGCAAAGGTGGATGAAACGGCTTTGCAGGCGGCGGCGAAGCCAAAAATGGCAGGTGTTGCCTCGGTACCGCTGCGATAGTTGCTTTCCTGCCCACCGCCCAACATCAGTGGCGGGAAGGATTTGAGGCGGGGGCTGATATACAGGGCGCCCACGCCCTTTGGTCCGTGAATTTTATGAGAGGAAACGGAAATCAAGTCTGCACCCAGCGTCTTTGCGGAAAAGGGGATTTTCAAAAAGCCTTGTACGGCGTCGGTGTGGAAGATTGCTTCGGGGGCGACACGGTGGGTCAGTTTCGCCATTTGTGAAATGGGCATCACCGCGCCGGTCTCGTTATTGACCATCATAACAGATACCAGCACGGTATCCTTCCGCAGGGCAGCTTTGAGAGAATCCAAAGAAATATTGCCCAATGCGTCCGGCTGAAGATAGGTAATCTCATAGCCTTGATGCTCCAATTCGTTCATGCATCGCAGAACGGCATGATGCTCAACGGAGGTGGTGATAATGTGCTTGTTCTTTTTGCCAAAACGCTTGGCAGTGCTGAAAATTGCCCAGTTATCGGCTTCTGTACCGCCGGAAGTAAAGAACACCCGGTCGGGTTCAGCACCCATTGCGGAGGCAACCTGTGCTCTGGCGGAACGCAGAGAACGGGCGGTGTCAAAGCCGAATTGATACAGCGCGCTGGGGTTGGCCCAGTTCTGGGTCATTGCGCTGATGGTGGCATCAATTGCCTCCTGGCAAGGCTTTGTTGTAGCGGAATTGTCCAAATAAATCATAGCATTTACTTTCCTACACAAAAACGTTCAAAAATCCTCGCAGTAATATCGTCTCTTACCGTATTGCCTGTGACTTCTCCCATGGCTTCCATGGCAGTTTCTATATCGATCAGCACGGCATCCGGGGTTTGTCCCAGCTTCAGTGCCTGCAGGGCGGAGAGCATGGCTTCGTAAGCACGGACAATGGCATCAAACTGCCGGGGATTTGTGAGGATGGAGCCGTCACAGGGGGCAGAGCCGGCAAATAGATAATCAACAGTATCCGCTAGCTGATCAAGACCTGCTCCGGTTTTGGCGCAGATGGGAATGACTGTCATAAAAGGCAGATCGCTGGGCTGTACAATAGAGGCTATGTCAGATTTATTAATCAGCGCAATGGCGTTCTGCGCATCCAGGCATACATCGATAACGGCCCTGTCCTCGTCGGTCAGAGGCTCGGAACCGTCGCAAACAAACAGTACCAAATCTGCATTTTTTGCTGCCGCTTTTGAGCGCTCCACACCCATAGCTTCGATTTGGTCAGCGGTATCCCGGATACCGGCAGTGTCTGTTAGCCGCAGCCGTGTGCTGCCCAGCATGACGGTTTCTTCCACAGTGTCTCTGGTTGTACCGGCAATCTCTGTGACAATCACCCGTTCAAAACCGGCGAGCGCATTCAACAGGCTGGATTTGCCCACATTGGGTTTTCCCAGAATGACGGCAGAAACACCCTGACGCAGGATGCGGCCCTGACCATAGGTTTGCAGCAGGGAATACAGTGCTTTGGCATCCTGCTTGAGGGCTGATTCGTAGTTGACGAGTCCAAAATCCTCGATATCCTCGTCGGGGTAGTCCAGCACCGCGTGGAAATGACTGCATAGGTCAGTTAAGTGCCCATAAATAGGGGAGAGCGCTTTCTGCAGGCGGCCGGACACCTGCCCTGCGGCATTGGCTGCGGCATCAGCAGTTTCTGCTTCAATCAGATCGATCACAGCCTCAGCCTGGGTTAAATCCAGTTGTCCGTTTAAGAAAGCCCGCTTGGTAAATTCTCCCCGCTTGGCAGGCTGTGCTCCGGCTAAAAACAACGCTTCCAGTCCCGCAGACAAAACGGCAGGTGAGCCGTGGCAGTGAAATTCCACAGTGTCCTCACCGGTATATGTGTGGGGTCCGCGGGTGTAAACCGCCATGCACTGGTCAATGGGACGGCCCTGCTTATCGTGGAGCGTTCCCAGAACCAGTTTTCGGTTGGTTGCATCCCAAAGGGGAATGCCGCTGTTTAATGTAAATACCTTGTCGGCAACCTGCGCACACCCATCACCGGTGAGCCGCAGAATGCCGATGGCACTGATTTGGTTGCCGGTAGAAACGGCAGCAATCACAGAAGACATCCTGAATCCTCCCCCAATAGTACAATAAAATAATAATACCACCTTCTTTCACAAAATGCAATTATAAACCGTTTGCTTCTGGGGCAAACTACCAGGGAGGTGAATTTATGGAAAAATCTACGTATCCCGGCGAATTGACCGATGAGAACATCAGCGGTATTTTCCAAAATGCGGCGGACTTTATCCGCCGTGAGCTGCGTTGCGAAGCGCATACCCTGTATGCCTATGCTATCGACGGTCTGATTGCCTCCGCCTATGCTTCTGATTATATTTTCAAACCAATTACCCAGCATTTGCGCGGTTCTTCTATGAAAGAACTGTATCAGCATGCGCTGGACGGGATGATTTATAATAATGTGGCAAAACCTTGCCCGGATCTGGACACTGTTGCGCTTCTGCTGGTAAATGGATTTTGTGTTGTGCTGTTTCCTGGGGTGGGCGCAATTGCCTTTGAGGTCAGAACACCGGACAAACGGAACACCTCAGCACCGGAAGTGGAGAATACCATAAAAGGCGCCAAGGATGCCTTTGTGGAAACCATCCGCTCCAATACCAGCTATATCCGCCGGCATCTGCGCAGCCCAGATTTGCGGCTGTACGAAACCCAAGTGGGAAAACGCAGCCTGACTAATGTGAGCATCATATGGCTAGAGGGAATCACAAATCCCCAGCTGGTTGAGCGGATGAAGGACAGAATCAAGCAAATTGATATTGACGGCATGCTGTCGCCGTCTTCTGTTGAAGAGTATGTGACCGGATCCCGGACTACGGCGTTTCCTCTGATACAATACACAGAACGTTCCGACAGATTTTGCCAGGGAATTTTGGACGGCCGCGTGGGCTTGCTGGTGGACGGACTGCCAATCGGATATCTGGCACCGGCGGATCTGATGTATCTGATGGAAAGTCCGGAGGACCGGGGGCGGGACTATGTGGGTGCTTCCGCAATACGAATCCTGCGGTATCTGGCACTGCTGGCAAGCCTGCTGCTGCCCGGTATCTATATTGCGCTGGTAGCGTACCATCAGGCACTGATACCGCTGCCGCTGCTCAAATCCATCATTGAAAGCAAACAGGCTGTCCCGTTTACCACCATGTCCGAGGTACTGGGACTGCTAATTGCCTTTGAGCTGTTGCAAGAGTCCGGAATTCACCTGCCCCAGGCTATCGGCCAGTCTGTGTCGGTGATCGGTGGTATCGTGGTGGGTACTGCAGCGGTGGAGGCGGGGATTATATCTCCTGTTGCGCTGATCGCAGTGTCCATCGCAGGCGTGTGCGGCTTTGTACTGCCGAACCGGGACCTAGCGAATGCGGTGCGTGTCTGGCGGTTTTTTATTGCGGTATTGTCGGCGTTGGCGGGACTGTACGGCACGGCGGCAGGTGTGCTGATATTGCTGATTCACCTGGCGGGACTAAAGTGTCTGGATGTTCCTTATTTGGCACGTACTGGTCGCATCCTGCGCAAGCGACTGAAGAAACAGGTGTACCGCACAGACAAATTAAAACCGGAGGATAGGAGAAATCAAAAATGAAACGGATAATCCTATATGTAGTAATCCTTTGTTCGCTTCTGTTTCTGCCACTGAAAAGCATGGAAATTGCCAACCTGGAGCCTGTACAAGCGGTGTGGATGTATGAGGAGGATGGAAAGTTAGTCTTGGAGACGGACACGGAAGATAAGGGAACCGGGGGAAACGTGGAGGAAGCGCTAGCTGATATGAAGCAAAAAAGTCCCGGGATCATATATCTGGATACCGCCCAGTACCTTCTGGTATCTGAAAAGGTACAGCCGCAAATTGCCGCACTGCAGGCATATGTAAAAGGGTCCGTGCGGCTGTGCCAGTGGGATGGACAGAGCGACTTGGTGGATGCAGTAAAGTATGCGGATGCACACAAAGTGGGAGAGAAGCTAAAGGAATGGAACCCAAATGTCAAATTGCCTAAATTACCACCTATAAATCAGTCAAAAAAAGGCGAAATACCAGATTGACTTTTTAGAAAGTGTCTGATAATATATTCGAGCGCTTGGGGACAGGCGGAGCAGCAGGAAGGCGAACGAAAAAAGTCAAAAACTTGAAAAATAGTTATTGACAAAGTGTGTATCCTGTGATAGAATAAGCAGGCTTCACGGGTGAGCGGA
>JAZTZS010000016.1:0-69425 GCA_045637585.1 Faecousia sp.
TGCTATTACAGTTGCGGCAAAAGATCCGCTGAGAAAGGAAAAAGGGGAAGGTACGAACAAGCACCTTCCTCTATCTTCCTGCCTTAGTCAGCCTTGGCGGTCAGAACCTGACGGCCATTGTAGTTACCGCAAGCCTTGCAAGCTCTGCGGGGCATGGCGGGCTCACCGCACTTGGAGCAGACTACCACACTGGGGGCAGACAGCTTCCAGTTGGAACCACGGCGCTTATCGCGGCGGGCCTTGGACACTTTACACTTAGGAACAGCCATGGATGACACCTCCTTGGTCAAACTGCTTTAACAGCATCATTTAGATTACTTATCGAGAAGCTGCCGTAAAGCAGCAAAACGGGGATCCAGCTCCTTCTGGCAGCTGCATGGCCCTTCGTTCAGGTTCTTGCCACAGCGGTGGCACAGACCCTCACACTCCGGCTTACACAGCAGCTTGGCGTCCATATTCAACACAAATACTGTGCGGACAATATCTTCCAAGTCGGCAGCGTCTGCCTCCAGTGGGAATACCCATTCATCCTCGCTATCTTCATTGGACAGCTCTTCCACCAAAACCACGTCAATGGGAAATTCCACATCCCGGGAAAAGTCGGAAGCGCAGCGGTCACAGATGCCGTGAATACAGGTGCTGATTTGCCCCTTCATCACAAGAACACCTGCGGTGTTGCGCACAGTGCCGCTTGCCAAAACCGGCTCTGACACCGGGTAGCATGTGCCATAGAGAAGATCACTCAGATCCACACTGACAGAAAAGGAAATACTCTCACCGGGACGGTCTATAATCTGGGACAGCCCAAGTAACATAGTATCCCCCTCCTCACAGTCGTGCTTAGATATTATATAGGCTTTTGGCTCATTTGTCAAACATTATTTTACAGAAAATATTGATTTTCTCCTGTCAGGAAAACTTATCCAACCATCATTTATGGAAAACAGGTTTCCTGCCTTCAAATGTACACACATAGCCAAAAATATCCTTCAGCATATGGCAGACCTCACGGCAATACTGACCTACCCGTCCTGCGTCGTGGGCATCCGAACCAACCGTTACAATTTCTCCGCCCAATTCCCTGAACCGTTTTAAATAGTCCAGAGAGGGCAAATACTCGCCGCAACGGTCCATTCCGCTGGTATTTACCTCTAACCCCTTTCCCTTTTCTGCCAAAATGCGCAGTATCTCGTCCAGAATTTCCCGATGCTCATGATATAAAATCGGTTTCTTTACCGGATTTCCCCTAGCCTTGGCTACATAGGTCAAATGTGCCAAAACGTCAAAATCATCATGCGCCCGTACGCAGGCAAGGGTCTCCTCCAGAAAAAGCCGCACGCCTGTCTCATAGGTCCATTTCGTCCAGTAAGGCGTAAAATAGACATCCAGGTCTTTCACAAAATGGACTGATCCCAGCACAAAATCAAATTCCCTGCGCTTCAAATCCTGCCGCAGGGTCTGCTGATTATCCGGCAGCATGCCAAATTCAAAGCCATGACAAACTTTAAGACCTGGAATTTGCAGCGTATCATATTCTCTATTATACGCCTCTGTCTCAAAGGTCAGCTTTTTACTATTCGGCAGCGGGTCATAATCCAAATGGTCGGTAAAGCAGATTTCCGTAAGACCAGCCCGTTGTGCCGCCTTCGCCATCTCCAGCCCCGACGCTCTGCCATCGTAGGAAACGCTGGAATGGATATGAAAATCAAACATCTCCCGCTTCCTCCCAAAATTGCCGAAATGCTGTGGGCAAAGCCGCCTCTTGGGAAACGGTATCCGCCGTCAGCCAGGCAAACGGTCCTGTCATATTCTTAACTTCCATATATATTCCACGCATTTCCCATTCTATATGGGTAAATATATGCTTTTTCTCCACTTGTCTAAAAATTTCAACGGGTTTTAATCCCATTTCCTCCACTTTAAAAATCGCACTCTCCACGCTCAATTTCCCCGCCACGTTTGGAAATTGCCACAGACCGGCAAGCAGCCCTTTGGAAGGACGCTTTTCCAAAGCAAAATATCCGTCGCAGCTTAGGATAAAAACCGTTTTTTCCTCCTGCCTGCGGGATTTTTTGGGTAATCGCGTGGGCAGAGCCTCTGCCGTACCCTGCTGATGCGCCAGACAAAAGGAATTACAGGGGCAGGCTGCACAGTCGGGCTTCCGGTTTGGCCCGCACAAGGTTGCCCCAAGCTCCATCAGTGCCTGGGTAAATGCACCTGCCTGCGGAGGATAAATCTTTTCCAACGCTTTCTGTACGCCGGTCCTAAATGCCGGCAAATCAACGGGCGTTGGGTCGTCCATGATACGCGATGCCACCCGCAGCACATTGCCATCCACAGCCGGTGTTGGCTGGTCAAAGGCAATGGAACAAATAGCGCCGGCGGTATAACTGCCAATGCCGGGAAGTGCCAGCACCTGGCTATGCTCCCGGGGAAATACCCCGCCGTACAGCTCCATTATCTTTTGAGCGGCCTTTTTCAGGTTCCGCACACGGCTGTAGTAGCCAAGACCCTCCCACAGCTTGTGAAGCCGCTCATCCTCCACACAAGCTAACGCCTCTATGGTAGGAAGCACCTCCAAAAAGCGGGTGTAATACCCCTTTACAGCCTCTACACGGGTCTGCTGCAGCATAATTTCCGACAGCCAAATATGGTAGGGATCCCTGTCCTTGCGCCAAGGCAAGTCCCTGTGATTTTCGTTATACCAGGGCAAAAGTGCCCCAGGTAGTTTATCAAATAACCTTTCTTTCTCTTCCACTGATAGACCTCCGGATTTTGCTGAAACCACCGATGCTACAGCAATCGCTTTGCGTAAGCTGTGGGTGTTATGCCATACTGCCGCTTAAAGGCGGCAGAAAAATGCGGTGCACTGGAAAAATGCAGCTGTCTTGCAATCTCTGCCATGTTGCCGACACCGCTGCGGATGAGCTGGCAGCTCTCCTCCAGACGTGTGCGCAGCATATATGCACCGGGCGATATGTTCAAATGCCGCTGAAAAAGGACGGACAAATAAGCCGTGCTGACACTGCAGTACTGGGCCAAGGCCATTACCGTAATTTTCTCATAGACATTTTCAGCGATATACTGTACCGCCTTGTCCAAAATTTGATTGTCATTGCGGCTGGATGCAGGGGTCTGTACCGCCTGCTCGTTGGCACCGGCAGTAAGTCTTGCATAGCGCACAAGCAGACTCTGCAGCAGGCAGACCAGTATATCGTCTCGATAAGGAGATGTTTTCCTATATTCGTGCAACAGCATTTCCATCAGTTCGCTTGTCCGCCACCGCTCCGGAAGCACGCGCAAAAGCATATCCGCCGGCAGCGGCGCTGCAGAGAAAAAGCTGGTAACGAAAAAGGAAACACTGCTGTCCCGTTCTCCGTACTGTACATGCCACAAATCCGGAGAAATAATAAGCGCCTCATTCTGTTCCAGCACATAATCACAGCCGCCTACCAGTGTATGCAATCTCCCCTGTGTTACATACACCAATTCATAAGCACTGTGCTGTTCCCCTGCAAAGAAAAAGTCCGGGCCATGCTCCTGAAAAAAGAACGTGCGAATTTGACGCAGCGTGAACTCACTGTGGAGCATTTGTAAAGGCTCCGGCTGCGGCGCATCAAGCATCTGCAGTGGCTGCTCAGCGTGAAAATATACCACGCAGGATTCATCCAACGGCAAAATCGCAAAGACCGCACCTGGATTTAATGCTACAGGCTTATCCAAATAGAAAGATACACAGGTGCCGTCACTGTTCAAAAACTGCATGGCAGCCATTTGCTCCCTGGGTGCCAGCAGTACCTTTTCACTACAAGAAAAATAACAGCACAGCGTGAGCTTTCCGTCGGCCAAGGTCTCCATATCCGCAGCCTGACTCTGGGGTACAAGACTGCCATACGGCATAATTGTTGATACATTCAGGTTCTGCAGCATCATTGGTCCCCTCTCCGCTTCATTTCCATAAGCATAATCCAAACTTATATAAAAATCAACCACAATTTTCAGATTTACAATTTTATCTTTCAAAATGATATATTTCTATTCATTTTCAAAAGATCACTTGCTTTTCTCTCTCCGGTAAAATACCATTAGAATATAACGAAAAAGGACAGCATACGCCCTATAAATTTCAGGAGGTCAGCAAGTGAATACACTGATTTGTAATTTCAAGGTAAAAGGCATTCCCTGCACGTGTACCCGTTTCGGCCACGGGCATATCAACGAAACTTATCTTGTAACCTGTGACTCCGGCATAAGCTACATTCTGCAGAAAATTAACAAGACGATTTTCACCCAGCCGGAGCAGCTTATGGAGAATATTGCTTCAATCACTGCCTATGTGGCAGAGCAGAGCAGCGACCCCAGAAGCTCCATGCACTTGGTTTTAACTCACAGTGGAAAGACCTTCCATGTGGATGATAAGGGTGAATACTGGCGGATGTACGATTTCGTATTCTCCACTGTCTGCCTGCAAAAAGCAGAAAACCTGCAGGACTTCTACCATTCCGGTCTGGCCTTCGGCCGCTTCCAGCGGCAGCTTGTAGCCTTTCCTGCCGAAACCCTTCACGAGTCCATCCCTGATTTCCACAACACCCGGGCGCGTTATTCCCAGCTGCACACAGCTATGGATCGCAATTACGAAAACCGCGCCGCTCTGTGTCAAGAGGAGCTGGCCTTTGCACTGGCCCGGGAAACCGAATCCGGCGAAATTGTGGATAGCCTGGCTTGCGGCAAGCTTCCTCTGCGCGTGACCCACAATGACACCAAGCTGAACAATATTCTATTTGACTACGATTCCAGAACGCCTCTGTGCGTTATTGACCTGGACACAGTCATGCCCGGCTCCGCCCTGTATGACTATGGCGATGCCATTCGTTTTGGTGCTTCCACTGCCGCTGAGGATGAAAAGGATTTGGGTAAGGTCTGGTGTGATATGGATCTGTTCCGTACTTATACCGAAGGATTCCTGACCGGCTGTGGTGGCAGCCTGACTGAAACAGAAATTGCCATGCTGCCCATGGGTGCCAAGCTGATGACGCTGGAATGTGGCATCCGCTTCCTTGCTGATTACTTAAACGGTGACACCTATTTCCGTACCCATTACGAAGGCCAGAACCTGGACCGGGCCAGAACCCAGTTCAAGCTTGTTGCCGATATGGAAAGCAAATGGGAAACCATGGCCGAAATCGTCCGCGTTGCAAGCAGCCAAGTCTAATACAAACACGAAACTCAGGAGGTAGAATTATGATGCAGTATTGTAACATCCCTTACTCTGTCAAAAACGCACCCAAGCTGGATGCCGGTTTCATTCCCTTCGGCGTTTGGAGAAAGGCATTTCTCTCAGAGGCCACCAGGCCCTTTTCCGTAGCTGTGGAGCGTGAGGACAAAAAAATTACCGTCCTGCACACCTTCTTACGTGACGGAGATTATGCAGAAGCCAATTACCGGTATGCAGAACGCACCATCAAATTCCTGCTGTGGAGTGTTGGCGGTTTCCGCGTGTACTTAAATGGCGATGAATCCGTCATTGCCCGTATCCGGAAGGCATACTCCCCCGAGGGCAACCGTGCCTTTGACGTGCAATTCATGGAGGATGTGTACGAGCGGCCCTTTGAAATTCTCTCCGTATCCAGGGAAAACTTCCCCGCGGCAAATGAGTCTGCGGTAGCAGCCGGCGGCCATATGGAGGGCTGCCGTATTGGCTTCGACGCAGGCGGCTCCGACCGGAAGGTTTCCGCTGTGATCGACGGTGTGCCGGTCTACTCCGAAGAGGTGGTCTGGCATCCAAAGACCCAGTCTGACCCCCAGTACCAGTTTGACGGCATTGTGGATTCCTTTAAGACCGCGGCCTCCAAAATGCCCCGGGTGGACGCCATCGGTGTCTCCTCTGCTGGTGTATTTATCGGCAACAGCCCCATGGTTTCCTCCTTGTTTATCAAGGTTCCCAGAGAGCGCAGGGAGGAGGTCAAATCCATCTTTGACCGGGCAGCCAAGGAAATCGGTGATGTACCTATCGTGGTGGCCAATGACGGCGACGTGACTGCTCTGGCCGGTGCCATGAGCATGGAGCGCGGCTGTGTCATGGGTCTGGCCATGGGCACCTCCGAGGCGGTTGGCTACGTGAATGCCGACGGCAATCTGCTGGGCTGGTTCAACGAGTTGGCTTTTGCGCCTGTGGATGTGAACGAGGATGCCATGCAGGACGAGTGGTCCACAGACTTTGGTGTGGGCTGCAAGTATTTCTCTCAGGACGCGGTCATTAAGCTGGCTCCCCGCGCCGGCATTGAACTGGCAGATACCTTGACCCCGGCAGAAAAGCTAAAAGCTGTTCAGAAGCTGGCCGATAAGGGACACGCCGGTGCCCTGCAGATCTTTGACGACATTGGCACTTACCTGGCTCACACACTGGTGCTGTACTCCCAGTTCTATGACCTTAAGTACCTGCTGGTGCTGGGACGTGTCGCCTCCGGTGTCGGCGGCGACCGTGTGATCGCCCAGTGCAACAAGGTTCTGGTAGAGGAATACCCCGAACTGTCCCAGACCGTTACGGTTATGCTCCCGGACGAAAAGACCCGCCGGGTAGGTCAGTCTGTAGCAGCCGCCAGCCTGCCGGAATTGCGGTAAGCGGCATTGGCAATAGATACGAAAAAACCTCCCGATAAACAATCGGGAGGTCTTCTGTTAAATACAGGTATATCCGCCGTCTACAGGGATACTCAAACCGGTCAAGTAGGCAGAAGCATCAGAAGCCAGGAACAGAATCGGGCCTTTGATATCGTCTCCATTTGCCAGCCGGTGCAACTGGGTATGCTTGGAATACATCTGCGCAAACACCGCATTGGTTCTCTCAGTTTCCAAGCCGCCAGGGCACACTGCATTGATGCGGACTCCGTACTGACCGTAGTAGCTGGCAGCATGCCGCACCCAAGCTGTCAGTCCGGACTTGTCCATACTGTAGCAGTGTCCATGCGCGCCAAGGGCCATTTGCGGGTTGCCGTCGTAGTTGTGCTTTTCTACACCCACGAGACCCATCATAGACCCAAATACCACAATAGAACCGGACTTCTGGCGAATCATCTGCTTTCCAACCAGTTCCAGCAGATACAAGGATGCTGCAGAATTGACCGCCACATTCATGGCTAAGGCTTCCTCGTCCTGATTCCAGCCCACGCCGCCATGGCCCTTTGGTAAAATCCGGCTGCAGTGGACAAATACGTCCAACGTCCCGGCATCTGCCACGACGCTCTCCACCATCCGCTCAATACTGCCGATATCGCCCTGATCAAAGGCCACCGCCTTGACCTTCACGTTTTTGGTTTGCTGCAGTTCCTCCACAAATTCCTGTGCGGATTCGATAGAATGGCTGGCCAGATAAATATTGGCCCCCGCATCCGCCAGTGCCAGCGTAGCGCCCTTGCCATACATGGCTCTGCCGCCGGTAATCAGTACATTTTTCCCTTTTAAGGAAAATAAATCCATGGTATTCATAGCCGTCTCCTCACTTCGCGGTGTAGCCGCCGTCAACAGGCAGCACCACACCGGTAATATGGGCTGCAGCATCACTGGCCAGGAATATCACGGCCGCTGCCACATCTACGCCTGTCACCGGTGTTTTCAGATGCGCATGCTGCAGATAACGCTGGGAAAACGCCGCTTCCACTTCTTTGGGCGTGCAAACCAGTGCATTGCACCGGCAGCCGTGCTCTCCCAAAAAGCCCGCCGCCTGACGGGCATAGTTTACAGCACCGCCGTAAATAAAGCCCTTTACCAGTGAGAAATCCTTCGCAAATTGCTGGGGTGCATCCTGATAGTTTTCCGGATCATAACCTGCCAAAGCGCCAGTCTCCGTCATCAAAATGACACTACCGCTGCCCTGTTCTGCCATCACATTGCCCACTGCCTGAACAGTCATCATCATACCCAAATGGGTCTTTTGCAGCTGTTCATGAATCTGCCCATAGGATTGCTCCCAGCCACACTCCCGTGTTTGCAGACTGTTTTCAATCAAAATATCGATACTGCCCAGCGTTTCCGCTGCCTTCTGGGTCATTGCCAGAGTCTGCGCCTTGGTCTCGTGGTCGTAAACCCAGCAGCCTGCCAGATCCAACTCCTGCACCATTGCTGCCATGGCCGCCTCATCGGGCCCGGCCAAGTACACCTTGGCCCCCGCAGCTGCAAGTCCTGCAACTACATCCGGACCCCAGGCATTTTCCGGACAGATAACCAGCGCCCTTTTTCCCGCAAGGGAGAATACATCTACGGAATTCATAATGCCCACTCCTTTTATTCGCCGGCTATTTCAGACAGCCAAACCTTCCGGCCGCCCTCTTCCCGGCTTCGGATACCGGCAATGATGATTTTTGCCATTTCAATGGTATCGGTGAAGGGATGATCCGGTTCACCGGTACGTAAAAATTCAACAAACCGATCCATCTGCTTTTTAAATGCGTAATAACCGTCCTTGTTCTGGACGGTGACTGCACCGCTGGTACCCATAATCTGAATGCCTGTGGAATTTAGGCCTACGCCCATGGGGATGTCCACGTGGCAGCCGCTTTCGTGATACAGATGCACCATATCACTGCCCTTTTCACCCAGATTCTGTACCCACTGGAACCCTTGTCCCAGCAAAGGGAAGATGGCTTCCAGCGCATGCATGCCATAGGTCTCCCAGTATTTTGCCATAGGACTGCAAATATAACGCAGTTTCCCCAGTTCATAATGGTTTTCGTAGTAGGGCTCCAGTCCCTTTATGTAACGCAAAGAGGAGGAGGACACCATGTGGGCACCGTCCTTATACCAGCCTGCGATCGTGCGCAAGTCTTCTTCATTGTCGGTCAAAGGCTTATCGATAAATATCGGCAGGCCTGCCTCAATGAACATACGGCACCGCTCCACATGCTCATGCCCCTGATCTGTTGCGCAGATGATCGCATCAACCTGTCCAAGCATTTCCTCGGGTCTGTCGACCACATTGGGAATACCGTTGATCTTGGCACAGGCCTCTGCCAAGGTGCGGTCGCCGTAGCCTGTGAAGCAAATGTGGGTCACCTGTGCCCCGGGAATCCCAAGGGTATGCTTGGGCTGCTTCCCCAGATACACAGGAATCGTCGGATACAGCTCGTGGGTATACTCGTACATCAGTTCTGCATCATAACTGCCGTTGATCATCGCGCACCAGGAAAACGGATGGGCATTACCCTCCGTCATACCCAGCATACCAATGCGGATAAACTTATCCTTTAACGGAAACGCTCTGTCTTGCATACAATGAACCTCCCTGTTCACATCGTGTTACTTATTGCATTATAGCCACATTCCATAAGAATGCAAGCATACTTTTTTAAAAACACGTCACACCGCGCTTTCCTCTTCCGTATGACGCGCTTCATACGCTTTCCGGTCTTTTGCCGCATACGCGTACAAACCCAGATACAGCAGAAACACACCAATGGCCACACAACCGGTCACCCGGTAAACAGGCCGGTACGAGCCAATGGCATCCCGCAGATAATTGGCCAGGGTTATCCCCGCCATATTGGCAGCCGACACCATCGCCACCACAATTCCCATTGCCTTTGCGCCGGATTGATAACCAAAAAGGCTTAAAGGCAGCAGTGTTGGGGCAATACCCGCAAGTGGCAAAGCCACAGTGTAGACCAGCACTGCAACATACGCAGACGTCTGTCCGGAAACGCCCGCGAGCATAAACAAAGAGAGTACCAAAGCACCAAGACTAATAAGTGTCACTACCTTTGCACCGATCCTATCACTTAAGAAGCCAAAGCCGAGCTTCGTGGCGGCCAGGCCAAACAGCATCACGCTCTGCACCGATGCCGCCACATCAGCACTCATTCCGCAATCCTGAACAAAAGGTGCCACCGTAAACGCAATATACAGGCAGGTACAAGACAGAAACGTCGCCAACACCAGCAAATAAAAGGTCGGCTTCTTCTTCAGCTCCGCCATTGTGAATCCCGCCCAGTGACCATCTGTCTTTCCTTTGCTTCTGGGTGGGATATAACCGACCCCATAGGGCTGCAATCCCAATTCTCTGGGGGCATTTCGTATCAAAAGCCCTACCAGCATGGCTACTATCAAATAACAGACCGCCGCTGTCAAATAAGCGTAGCGCCAACCGGAAGCAGTAATAATTTTAGCAAGAATAATGCTGAACAGGCTTCCGCCCAATCCCGTGCAGGATGTTACAACGCCCATTACCAGACCATGATGCCGGTGAAACCAGCTGCCGATCAGTCGGGGGTTTCCGGCAATGATACACAGATTTCCGGTCCCGCCCAACATAGTACCCAGGCAAAGTAATGTCATATTTTGGCTTCCTGCCATCAAACACAGACCGATTGCCTCAACTGCCAGGCTGACACAAATCAGCTTCCGGTAGCCAAAGCGAATAAACAGTACCCCGGAACACAGATTGACAAAAATGCCCGCCAGACCGCGGAGGCTGAACGCCAGAGCAAAATCACCCCGGGATATCCCCAGCCCCTCTGTCACCGGAACCATGAAGGTACCGTTCAGACAATTTGCTACACCGCCGCATACCAGCATTTCAACCACCGCAATGGCCGCAATGATCCAAAAGTAGTTGTTCTTTATCTTTGCGTTCATGTCCGTATCAACTTCCTTTTTGATTCAGTAAAGCTTAGGTCTTCATCCAACATCAAGGATATATTATGGCACAAAGCATTGCCGATTTCAAGTACTCACATCGCATTAAATCCCAAGGCAAAAAGCATCCCGATTGGGATGCTTTTTACAAAATTATACAGTATTCAAACGATTGTTTCCGCTTTTACCGAATCCTGCAAAAACTGCTGCTCTGCGCAGGATATCTTCCTGCGGACCGAAAGCAGTATAGGCACAGCAAGCGCCAGAGAGAGTATATCGGCAACCGCCTGTACGCTGGCAACACCAATCGCCCCCCATAGATAGGCCATTGGATAGAGAACGGGAACAAAACAGGTACCCTGGCGGGAAGTGGCCAATAGGAACGCTCCTCTGGCATTGCCCAGACCCGCGCAAAGCATATTGATTACCATCACCCATGCGTGAACCGGCAGAGCAATACACTGAAGCTGGATAGCAAGCGCTCCAATCTCCCGCATTTTAGGATCCGTACCTGCAAAGACAACGATAATCGGGTCAGAAAAAACAATCAATATCCCGGACAGAACTGCAGCCCCAATCACCGCAGTCCAAGAAGCAAACCGGTAACTCTCCCGTACTCTGTCGTAGCGTTTTGCGCCCCAATTAAAACCTGCCACAGGCTGGAAACCGCTGCCAAAACCCAGAATGATACTAAACGGGAACATCATGATTTTGGTCGTTACACCGATTCCGGCAAGCACCGAGTCGGAATAATTTCCGGCAATGTCATTGAGCATAATGCCTGCCACCACAGCAAGGCCGGATCGGAACATAGAGGACGACCCCACACTGATGATCTTGGACATGATATCCCGGCTAATGTAAATGTTACGGATGGACAGATGCAGCACGCTGCGCCGGGTGACATACGGAAAAATAAGGATGAGGAAGCTGACCAGCTTTGAAATGGCAGTAGCCAGCGAAGCACCGGCAACACCCATATCCAGCCCAAAGATAAACAGCGGATCCAGAAAACAATTTAAAATCCCGCCAAAACCCATGCCAATCATAGACAGCGTGGCACTGCCCTCAGAACGCAGACATTGGTTCATTACAAAGCTTGCCGCCATAAGTGGAGCCACAAGTAAAATGTAAGTGGCGTATTCAATTGCATACTGTTCGCAGGTTGGTGTGGCACCCAGCAGCCGCACCATTGGAGTCATAAAGATACACCCAGCAATCATCAACACCGCGCCCAGTCCAATTGCCAGAAAAAACGCCGTAGAAAGAACCTGACTTGCCTTTTTTGTGTTGCCCTGTCCCAGAAGACGGGCAATATAGCTGTTTGCACCCATGGCCAGCATAGAACCTGCCATCAGGATCAGCTGATCCAGGGAGTTATTTACACTGACAGCAGCAGTGGCATTGGTGCCCAAGGAACTCACAAAATAAGTATCTGCCAGAGAATAAATGGAGTTAATAAGAAATGCTACAATGGTAGGAATGGCCATTTTGGGAATCACGCGGGAAATCGGATCACTGAGCATCATCTCTTTACGCTTTTCCTGCCGTTGTTCCTGTATATCCAAGTATATCGCCTCGATATCTTTCTAAATTACAACGCTTCAGTCCACATCATTAAGTATACCGTGTTTGCTTTGCGTCGGCATCACTCTATCGCCGTTTTAAGTGTGGCCAACCTTTTTTAATCCTTGAAAAGCGTTTCTGCGATGCGTACGATCTCCTACTTCAGAAACACCTCAATGACTGGTATAAGCGTCTTTGGTTTCATGGGTGGCAACTCGAAGTAGATGCAAGCAGGGTTACCATCCTGCGCAGCATGCGCCTCACCCATACGCCGGGTGCCGACAAAATACTTCAGTTCGCTGCCATCATGGAGGAATTGGGCATAATCAATTCTATCTACTAGACCAGGCATCTCCAAAACCGGGAAAGGATACTCCTTCAAATGGATATAGAGCCGCTTTCCATCCACACTCTGGGTCAATACTGTACCATTCGGCGCTTTGAACTCCGGTTCTGCCATGGTACAGTTGTAGACAGAACGGCTATTGAGCTTCATCCAGTCAGCATAAACCTTCAACGCCGCCTCAGCGCGGTAATCCAAGTTACCCCGAGCGGTGGGGCCTATATTCATCAGCAGATTGCCGCCAATGGATACTGTGTTAATAAGTATATTGATGAGGGTTTCCGGGGCCTTCCATGTCATCTCATCCCGATGGTAACCCCAAGAACCCGAGAAGGTATGGCATATTTCCCACACCACCAGCTCGCCAGTTTCCTTGTGCCTAGGCCATTCGCTGGGCTTGGTTTGCTCCGGAGTGAAGGTATCCTGTTCGATGCCTGTGCGATTGTTTATGACGATACCGGGCTGCAAGCGACGGACCAGGGCAAGCAGTTCTTCAGACTCCCACTGTTCTTTTCCCTTAAGCCCCCGGTTTTGCATCCATGGCCTGAAGTTAACTTTATTGTAACCGGGAGAAAACATATCATCAGTGGCATAAGTAAAATCAAACCAAAGAACGTCGATTTTGCCATAGTTTGTCAGCAGTTCCTCCAGCTGATTGCGCATATACTGGGCATACTTTTTGATATCGCGGCCACGGTCCAGTTCCTCAGCGTTGTCATCCAGACGGCGGGGATGGGAACGGTCGATAGGATACTCCGGATGGTGCCAATCTAACAGAGAGTAGTAAAAACCAACCTTAATCCCCTCTGCCCGGAAAGCATCGACATAAGCGCGAACAACATCTTTTCCGTATGGCGTATTTGTTACTTTATAGTCAGTATACTTGCTGTCAAACATGCAGAATCCATCGTGATGTTTGGTGGTCAGAACAGCATATTTCATGCCCGCTGCCTTAGCCTGACGGGCCAAATCAACAGGATCATACAGATCGGGGTTAAAGTACTTAAAATAGCGGTCATACTCTTCTTCCGACATGCGCTCCTGGGTTTTGACCCATTCTCCTCTGGCCGGCATCGCATACAGCCCAAAATGGATGAACATACCGAACCGGTCAGCGGTGAGCCAAGCGGTATTGCCGGGAGTTTTTCTTGTCTGATAGCTGGTCATTAAAACTCATCCTTTTCCGTTTTTTCTTTTGCATTATAACACTGCAATTTGTCAAAGACAAGCTACAGCACCCCAAAAATACTGCTTATCGGAAGCATGCAAACTCCCTTTTTGCATTTTTGTACAAGATGTTTTCTTTATCATCTGCCGAAATATCCGCTAACAGAATTCTGCCTTTTTGGAATGCGCAGGAATATGTATCGGTACCAAAAAATATCTTTTCGCTGCCGACGGTGTCAACCGCATATTCTATAATATTATTCTTGTAACTGGCACACCCCGAGGTATCTACGTATATATTGCCGTGTTTTGCCTGTTTTACGGCCTCTATATGTTCCATGCTCCCCAAATGTGCTATGATCAGTTTTAATTTTGGAAAGAGATTCGCAATTTCCATGGTTTCCGGAATATGCTGTGGGTGCATCAAGACGAAAGTCTCCCTCTCCTGGGCGAACGAAAAAAGCGCCTTGCCATGCTCCAATATAGAATACTTGTGATAGTCCGGATGAATTTTTATACCCAAAGTTTTCGGGGATTTGAGCATTTTTTCCGCCTGCGCGTACAGCGCCTCTTCGCGCGGGTCAATCACAACCCATTGGTAAAACCAGTCTTCGTTTTCTGCAAGGGCAAAGGTAATATCGTTTTCTTCCGCAATACGTTCCGTACTTAATACCGATGGAAAGGAGCTGAACGCGGCAGATACAATATTGCACCGCCGCCGCTCCTTCCTTAAAAAATCCAAATCCGCACGGTGTAATATATCCGCGCTTCTGTCCCCTGTCACGCCGTGATTGTAGTGGCAGTGCAAGTCTATCGCTTCTATTTTTTCCAAACTTTCCAACATGAAGTAAGCCTCCTTGCCATTTCTTTAAAATAGCATTCTTCCATTTCGACGGCTCCTGCCTATCTGGCAGTCTTTACATATTTGTTTTCTTCGGCGGAGAACTTCCTCTGACGTTCAGCGTCACCGGAAGTTTTGTCATCATTTTGATTGGCTGATGTTTTATACTGGCAAGCAGCTGATTAACCACGTTTTCTGCCAGCGCATCAAAAGGGACTGACACGCTGGTGATTGGATGCAAATACCCAATAAAGGCTGTAATATCATCAAAGCCTGCAATTGCAATCTCTTCCGGAACGCGAATCCCCTGTTTTTGCAAAAGCGCAATGGCCTGAAGGGCCAGTATATCGTTATATGCAAAAATAGCGTCATATCCCAGCGCGCTGCATTTTGCCAGTATTTCTTCACATTCCCCTGTTGTACTTTTTCCGTATACGCAAAGCTCCTTTTGAGGGACCAGATTCCGGTCAAGATGCGCTTGCATATAACCGCGCAGGCGCTCAGTGGCGGCCGAGATGTTTGGCTCTGCATTGAGCATGAGTATTCTGGAATACCCCTGATCCAGAAGATGCGAGGTTACCAAATAGCCGCCGTAATAATCATCTATGAGCACTGCGTGGCGGGGTGTTTCCGAAAAAAAACGCCCAATGAGAACATACGGAATGTTGCGGGCTTCCAGTATTTTGACCGCAGTATCGTCCTTTTGACAGGGAACCAGCAAAACACCGTCAACATTTGCAGAAATTGCAACATTCACCGCATCAACTTCCTTATGCGGAACTTCGTCCGTATTCAAAACAATAACGGTGTAGCCGTTTTCCTTTGCATAACGCTCAATATGCCGCGCTAGGATTCCAAAAAAAGGGTTTGTAATGTCACTGATGATCAGCGCCAGCGTGAACGTAGAGCCCGTTCGCAAGCTGGTAGCGCTGGCATTTTTTACATAACCGAGGTCATCCGCTGTCTTTTTGATGTAATTTTTTGTATCCTCAGATAAGTCACTGTGATCGCGAAGGGCCTTGGAAACCGTGATCGTAGAGTATCCGGTTTTTTGTGCAATGTCTTTTAATGTAATTTTTTTGTCCATGCTCGCGCTCCCTGTTAATAGTGTAGACATTATATCATAACAGGAGAACGGAAACAAGTATTGACAAAGAAATTTCACTGTGGTAGGATAACTGTAACGATATCTGTATCGTTACAGTTACAGAAAAGTAACCGGAAAGGAGCAAACGATGCTTGTAAATATGAAGGATATGCTGGAAGCCGCCAGGAATACAAAAACCGCTGTGGGCGCATTTAACTGCACCACCTTGGAGACTGCCAGAGCCGCAATTGATGCAGCAGAGGAGCTTGGCCTTCCTTTTATTCTGCAGCATACATCCGTACACGAGGAATACATACCCTTTGACATTGCCGGGCCTCTTATGCTCGCTCTTGCCAAGCGTGCAAAAGTTCCGGTGTGCGTCCATTTAGATCATGGAGAAAACCTGGAGAAGGTAGCGCAGGCAATTCAAATGGGGTTCACCTCCGTAATGATCGACGCTGCCGACAAGTCTTTTGAGGATAATCTCAGGGAGACTATGGATGTGACCCGAATGGCCCATGCCGTCGGCGTAACGGTGGAGGCAGAGCTTGGCAATATGCCGCATAACTTAAAAGGAGAACTGAAGGAATACACGCCCCAGGACTTCTACACAGTACCTTCCATGGCTAAGGAATTCGTGGAGAAAACAAGAATTGATGCACTGGCGATCTCCTTTGGCACCATCCACGGTGTATATCCGGATAAACCCGCTTTGGATTTTTCCATCGTCCAAAAGGTCGCTGCAGCCACCGACGGCATTCCCTTGGTTATGCACGGAGCCTCCGGTCTTTCTGATTCTGATTACCGAACAGCCATTGCAAACGGAATCCGGAAAATCAATTATTATACCTACGAATCGTTAGCCGGTGGTCGCGCCATTTATCAAATCGTCAAAGATACCCCTGAAGGTTTACAATTCCACGATGCGTCTACCTTTGCCAGGAAGTATATGAAAGAAGACGTCAAGCGCGTTATGCGTATTTTTGCAGGCAAATAAACAGTTCGATCTTTAAGACAACACAATTCATTATTTTATGGAGGTATTTATATGAGTGAAGTATTGAGACAATATGTTCTGGACAAGAAACACCACGCATTCAGAAAATCCTATCCCCAGTACGCACATATCAATGAAGAATTTCAGCAGCTGGCTCTGTCTCCGAAGGAAAGAATGACCAGGCGATTTGAGCTGTTTTCCTCCCTGGAGGAGCCGACCTTTCTGCCGGAAGAGCGGATCTGCTTTGTCAGAACTACAAAAGACATTCCCGATTGCTTCACAAAAGAGGAATGGGAAGATCTCAAGCAGACTCACTTCATCCATGAATTGGGCTATATGTCCAATATCTCCCCCAATTATGAACGCGCTATCCGGTGCGGCTTGCTGAAGCTTAAAGAGGATGCCGACGAATACGGCAAACGGATGATTGATGCCATCATTCGTCTGTCCGACAGATATTGCGAAGCAGCAAAGCAGCAGGGAAAGACCGAATTGGCAGAAGCTCTTTCCAATGTTCCCCGCTATGGCGCGCGGAATTTCTTTGAAGCACTTCAGTTTTTCAGAATCATTCATTTCAGCCTGTGGCTGGAAGGAAATTACCATATCACCGTCGGCCGCTTTGACCAGTATATGTATCCTTATCTTGCAGCTGATATGGAGAAGGGCCTGTATACCGAAGAGACGGCACTGGAGCTTTTGGAGGATTTCTTCATCTCCTTTAATAAAGACAGCGACATGTACACCGGTGTACAGCAGGGTGACAACGGTCAGAGCATGGTCTTGGGCGGCATTGATGCAGAAGGAAAGGATGTTTTCAACCTGCTCTCTGTTCTCTGCCTGAAGGCAAGCAAAAACTTATTGATGATTGACCCAAAAATCAATTTGAGAGTCAACAAGGATACGCCTCTGGAGATTTTTGAACTCGGTACACAGCTGACCAAGGTAGGCCTTGGCTTCCCCCAGTATTCCAACGATGATGTGGTAATCGACGGCCTTGTGCGTTTGGGTTATGACCTGGAGGATGCCAGAAATTATGTAGCCGCCGCTTGCTGGGAGTTTATCGTCCCTGGAAAAGGTGTAGATGTTGCCAATATCAGTGCCATTTCCTTTGCAAAAATCGTAGACACATGCTTGCATACGCACTTGCTTACGAGTGAAACCTTTGAAGCTTTTTTTGATACTGTGAAGCAGGAACTGTGTGACGAAGCCGACCGCATCCACAGCAAAGTACAGAATCTGTGGTTTGTGCCTTCCCCGTTTATGAATCTCATGATGGATTACGGTGTATACGAGGGCGGTAAGTATAACAATTTTGGCATCCACGGCTCTGGCATTGCTACCGCAGTTGACTCCCTGGCAGCCATCAAAAAGTATGTCTATGATGAAAAAGTAGTGACGAAAGAGGATCTGCTGACATCGGTAGACACCAATTATGAAAATGCGCCCCAGTTATTGGCGATGCTGCGAAACGAAGCGCCGAAACTGGGAACCGGAGATGCACTGCCTGACACGTTGCTGTGCGATCTGATTGACGCCTATGCCGACGCTCTGGACGGGAAGGCCAATTGCCGCGGAGGCAAGTATCGCCCCGGTACAGGTTCTGCAATGTACTACCTGTGGCACGCCAATGAAATCGGTGCCTCCGCTGACGGCCGGCGGGCCGGAGAACCGCTGGGCACGAATTTCTCCCCCAGCTTATTTGCGAAAATCAAAGGTCCCTTCTCGGTTGTACAGTCCTTCTCCAAGCCGGATTTCCGACGTGCAATCAACGGTGGCCCCCTGACCCTTGAATTTACCTCCTCAATGTTCCAGGGCGAAGACAGCATTCAAAAGGTAGCAGCATTGGTAAAATCCTTTATCATGATGGGAGGACATCAGCTGCAGCTCAATGCGGTGGATACTGAACGTATGAAAGACGCCCAGCTGCATCCTGAACTGCACAGACAGCTTGTTGTGCGAATTTGGGGCTGGAGTGCATATTTTGTAGAATTGGATAAGGAATTCCAAGACCATGTGATGATGCGGCAGCAGTATCAGCTGTAGAAACAGGTGAATATATGGAAGGAACCGTCTTTGATATTAAAGAGTGTTCGATTCACGACGGTCCGGGTATGCGGACAACAGTTTTCCTAAAGGGATGTCCCCTTAAATGTATCTGGTGTCACAACCCGGAAGGACTGCAAAAACAACCGCAGCTAATTTACAGAAAGAATATGTGTACCCACTGCGGTAACTGTTATCTTCCTTGCACGCACAGCGAATGTGCGCCATTCGGACGATGTGTGCACGCCTGTGCCAACGGATGTTTGGAAATATCCGGAAAGACGTACACTGTTGACGCATTGGTTGACCGACTTAATTCCTACAAAGTGTTTTTTGACGTATCCGGCGGCGGTGTCACATTCTCCGGCGGTGAACCTATGCTGCATGCCGATTTCGTTTGTGCGGTAGCAGATGCGCTCGGAGATATGCACAAGACCATTCAAACTAGCGGTTACACAGACGCTAAGACCTACCAGCGGGTAATTGAAAAGATGGACTATGTGATGCAGGACATCAAACTTGCCGACAGTTCCTGCCACCGGAAATACACCGGCGTTGACAATGTGCGCATTCTCAAAAACATAGAATGGCTGAAGAAAAGCGGAAAGCCGTTTGTGTTCCGCGTCCCATTGATTCCCAACATTACCGACACTTCCGAAAACCTCAAGCAGATTGCCGAAATAGCAGAGGGTTATCCTGTAGAATTGCTTTCCTACAACAAATTGGCGGGTGCCAAGTACGAAATGCTGGGGCTTCAATATTCGCTCACGGAGACAGAAAACCGGGACGATTCTTTTGTTTCCTATTTCCAAAATGCTGTTATAAAACGGTAAACGCCAAAAATATGAAATACTGTTTATTTCTGAGAAAGGACGACATATACAATGGATGCAACAACTGCCGTTAGCCTTGCTGCGGCTCACAGAACCATTATCCCCGCCTTTAATATTCCGTACCTGCCCATGATGGCACCTGTTACGGAAGCAATCCGGGACGAAAACTCTGTAGCCATGGTACAGGTTGCCCGCCTGGAATGGGAGAAATTTGAATCTCAAAGCCCCGAAGCTGTGGCTGAGGAATACTTCAAGCACTGCAAGGAGGGTTACACGCTCCTGCATCTGGATCATGTTCCTGCCATTGATGAAGACAATCAAATCGTAGACTTCTTGCCTCTTCTGGAGCGTGCGCTGAATGCCGGTTACCAGTCTGTGATGGTAGACGGTTCCCGTCTGCCTCTTACGGAGAACATTGCCGTTACCGCAAAGGCCGCAGCATTGGCAGCCAAGTACGGTGCAGCTGTGGAAGCAGAGCTGGGTGCCGTGTCCGGCCACGAGGGTGATGGCATCGGTCTAAGCTACGAAGAACTATTCACTACCAAAAAGGGCTTTACCAAGGTAACCGAAGCTGCCCGCTTCGCTAAGGAATCCGGCTGCAATTGGCTGAGTGTGGCAGCAGGCAGCTTCCACGGTGCCATTGCCGCCAATACGAAACATTTGAAAAAACCGGAGGCACGACTGGATATTGAACATATTGCGGCCCTGTATGAAGCTACCGGCAATATGCCGCTGGTGCTGCATGGCGGTTCCGGCATCAAACAGGATTACATTCTTCAGGCTATTGAGAACGGAATCTCTAAAATCAATGTGGCAACCGAAATTCGCCAGCCCTATGAGTTTGCCCTGGAGGAGCGTCCGGGAGACATTGCATTTGCCCAGCAGAAGGTCTATGACCGCACCCGTTGGGTAATCCGCGAATTCCTGCATACAACCAACAATCATGACCTACTGAAATAAGAAAGGAGAATCCCTATGGCCAAGAAAATGACATTTGCCCTTTGCTTCTGCAACCGTGGCTTTATGCCCGGTGAACTGATTTACGGTGCACGTGAGGATATGGTGAAGGCTGTTACCGACGCTGGCTATGATTACATCATCATGGACAAGGAACTGACCCGTTACGGCGGTGTTGAAACCCGCGACGAAGGCCGTCTTTACGCTAAATGGCTAAAAGAACACGAAGGTCAGTACGATGGTGTTATCTTCTCCATGCCCATTTTTGCTGACGAGAACGGTGCCATCACCGCTCTGCAGGATGCAGGCGTACCCATTTTGATGCAAGCCTATCCTGATGAAATCGGGAAAATGGACTTCGCACACCGAAGAGATGCCTACTGTGGCAAATTCTCCGTCACCGATGTATTCTGTCAGTACAATGTACCCTTTACAGTGCTAAAGCCCCATGTAGTACATCCCCTGTCACCCAAGTTCCAGGAGAACCTGAGAGACTTTGCTGCAATCTGCCGTGTGGTCAATGGTATGAAGCGCTTCAATCTGGGCTGCATCGGTGCCCGTACCACCGCATTCAAAACAGTCCGCTTTGACGAAATGACAATGCAGAAATATGGCATCAATGTTGAGGCCTTTGACCTTTCTGAGTTGTTTGCCAAGGTCAAAGAAAAAGCGGATGACGATGCTGCAGTACTGGCTAAGATTGAACGTCTGGAAAACTACACCGATTTTAGTAGAGTCCCCCAGCCCAACAAGCTGACACTGGCGAAGATATCCGTGGTCATTGATGAGTATATTGAAGAATATCACCTGGATGCATTGGCACTGCGTTGCTGGAACGAGATAGAGACCTACCTGCGTGTCTGTCCCTGCGTGCTTCTATCTGAACTAAATGACCGTGGTATCGTCGCTTCCTGTGAAATCGACATGTGTTCGGCAATCTCAATGCGTGCAATGACTTTAGCCGCTGAGGCGCCTTCTGCCGTCCTGGATTGGAACAACAATTACGGTGATGATGAGAACAAGGTAATTCTGTTCCACTGTGGCCCCGTAGCACAAAGTCTGATGGCCGGCAAGGGCACGGTTACTGAGCATAAAATGTTTGCAAAGTCCGATCCTGGCAGTGGCTGGGGCACCAATGAGGGGCGTATCAAGCCGATGGCTGTAACCCTGTCTAACTGCCAGACCAAGGACGGCAAAATCATCATTTATGCTTCCGAAGCCCGGTTCACGGATGATGTGATCGAAGCTTCCTTCTTTGGTTGCGGCGGTGTCTGTGAAATTCCTGACCTGGAGAACAAGCTGATGCGCTTGGCCCGCGGCGGCTTTAAGCATCATACTGCCATTTGTGAGGGCCATATGAAGGATATTCTGAAGGAAGCCTTTACAACTTACCTGGGGTACGACTGGGTAGACATCGACTGAGAATAGAATGCGGGTTGCGCAGGCTCTGTGCAGCCCGCTTGCCAGATTGTACGAGGAGTGTTAATTATGATTAGCCTTGGTATTGACATCGGCGGTACCGGCTGTAAATGCGTCGCCTTTCAGGATGATGGTCAACAGCTGGCACTGTCCTATTTAGAATATCCCAATCCATCCGGAAATGTAAATCTGGATGCAAATATTCTTCGCCATTGCGTATTTTCAGTCATTGAGGACTGTGTTCGTGCGCTTCCTGACCCCAATGAGGTCATAGCCATTACTGTATCTTCCTTTGGTGAGTCCTTTGTACCTATTGATGCGGAAGGACATCCCTTGACGGATATTATTCTCTATTTTGCCAACAGTGAAAGCAATGAATTTGACTCTTTGGTAGCATCGGTTGGAAAAGAATCTATTATGAACGCAACCCGGATTCTTCCGGATGCCTCCTACTCTCTTTCCAAAATAATGTACACGCAAAAGGTCATAGAAAAGCCTGTTTGGAAATATCTGTTTGTAGCAAGCTATCTTTCCTACTGTCTGTCCGGACAAACCATTTGTGATGCGTCCCTGGCTTGCAGAAGTCTTCTTTACGATGTCAGGCAGCAGGCTTGGTCAGAACCCCTTCTCCGTGCCGCACGCATTACACCCAACCAATTGCCGGAGGTTCGGAAAGCAGGTAGCGTGGTTGGATATCTGCTACCGGACTTGGCGGAACGATTTGGTCTGACAGCTGATGTAAAGATTGTGAACGGCTGCCATGACCAGATCGTCAACGCCCTGGGTGCGGGAGTGCGGAACTGCGGCGAAGCGGTAGATACCACCGGCACCTGTGAGTGTATTACCCCATTGTTTGCGGATATTCCCGATCTCTCTTTTGTGGAGAACAATTACGCCTGCGTACCCTATCTGGACGGCAGAGGTTATGTGAGTTATGCTTATAATATCTCTGCAGGCTCTGTGGTCAAATGGTATCGAGATGCTCTTTCAAAGCACCTTGCCCAGCAGGCAAAGGACGAAAATTGCAGTATCTATGACCTTTTAAACAGAGTTTGCCCCACCGAACCAACCAATCTATTGGTACTCCCCTTTCTACAGGGTATGGGTGGCACACCGGAGGTCGACCCCAATGCAACCGGTCTCATTGCCGGGTTGACCACAAACACCACACTCCCCGAAATTTATCGTGCAATTTTGGAAGGTCTGTGCTATGAGATGCAATACAATCTGGAGCTGTTGGCCCAGGGCAATGTTGTACCCACTCGGCTCTATGCCTGCGGCGGCGGTGCCAGATCAAAGATTTGGTTGCAAATTAAAGCAGACATATGGGGGCGTGAAATTATCCCGGTAAAGGCCGAGGAAACCGGTGCATTGGGAAGTGCCATTTTGGGCTTTGCCTCTGTAACAGAAGCTGTTTCCATCTGTGATTTGGCAAAGGCCTTTGTCAAGCATGGTGCTCCCGTATATCCTAATCCGGCTCACCGCCATCATTATGCCCAGCAATATGCGCGGTATAAAAAACTGAGAGCGTTTTACCGCGAATTCTAACGAATTTCCCCTCTGCATGCAACAGTTGTGTAACTTTACAGCCTATCCCAAAATGCTCTTCTCCCTTCCAGGATTAGAAAATTCGACATCAAAAGAAACGGAGTAATTAATATGAGCGACTTTACCTATATTAGTTGGGCTGACTACGCGGTTTGCTACCATGCCGAAAGCAGGACCTTTGACATTGACTGCAAAGATAACGTCAAGTCCGTCCAAAACATTCGCATTGCAGACATTTCTGCAGATGATACCCCTATCGGTGATTTGGGTGTTTTTTCAAAGGTATCCGTAGAATGGAAAAATATGCGGGGTGCCAAGAATCCCAACTGCTCTATCCTGGTAGTCACATATTCCGGCGCACCCGGTAATCTTGGACGAATGGAAGTGTGCTTTACCATTGGTTATGACGGCATTGATCTGCGGATTCGTTCGCCGAAAGCCTGGCGTTTTACCGTCACAGGCGATGTGCGCTGGGGCAGCGGAGACATAGAAAATACATACCCCATGAGTTCTGCCGTAATGGGAGATGTGATCCGCTGCGCATCGGGTCCGGCCGCTTCCCGGGTAGACACCATGCTGTTTGACCGGCTGACCGATACTGCGATCCAATTCGACGGGCCGGACAGTCTGCGTTTGTACTATGACTGGTCTGCACATACCTACGCTTTTCGTGTACAGATGGGTGTCACGCCGAAAAACAAACGGCTGCATATCTGCGCAGAAAATAAGGTTTTACGGAATCAATACCCAGTTAATTATGCTCCGGTAAAAAAGAATGGTACGTTCGGCGGCGTTCCCATCGGCTGGATGACCTGGTACGCTGTGCAATTCGACGCCTGTGAGGAGCTTGTACTGAAGAATGCTGAATGGATGTGCGAGCACCTGAAGCCCTACGGTGCAAACAGTGTTTGGGTAGACTGGGAGTGGGGCCATAAGGATTTTGAAGGTTCCCGCTCTGACGGCACGGACGCATTTCATCCCGACATAAATAGATACCCCAACGGGTTAAAATCCGTATCTGACAGAATAAAGGAACTGGGATTTACGCCCGCCCTGTGGATTGGATTCACTGTAGAATCGGATATGAACGCGTATCTCAAGGCACACCCTGAGATTATCTTGGCAGACGATATCGGCTGGTGCGGAAGATACTATATGGATTTTTCTCACCCAAAATTTCTAAATGAGTATCTTCCAAAAGCATTAGGCAACGTAAAGCAATGGGGCTATGAAGCTGTCAAGATCGATTGCCTGCCCTATTCTATGAACATGCATGAAAAATACCACGGCAATATGTATGACCCTTCGCTGACCACCATGCAGGCTTACCGCGGCATGGTCAAAAGAACACGGGAACTGTTGGGTGACGATGTGTACATGCTCGCCTGTTCTGGAGGCGCTAATGACCGGAATGTACTCTGGGCTGCGGATATCTTTGATGCCGCCCGGGCCGGTGATGATATTTTTGACTGGGAGTACTTCTTAAAATCCGGAATTGACCGCGTCCTTGAATTCTATCCGCTGCACAACAACCTGTTATACATCGACTGCGACAATGTTGTCCTGCGGGAAGAGTACAACACTTTGCAGCAGGCCGCTTCCAGGCTTACTTTTGTGTCCATGCTGGGACTCCCGGTCACGTTCGGTGATCAATTTGATGCGCTGGATGAGAGCAGAATCGACCTGATCAAGCGCTGCATTCCAGTTCTCGATATTCACCCAATGGAAGCACTCCGCCACAGCCGCACAAGTACTGTTTTGAAAATCAACCTGCTCATAGAAAGGCAATGGGAACAGTATAACGTACTGAACGTACTGAACACAGCCGAAAGTCCAACACAGACTGATATCAGCCTACAGCGGGATTTGATGCTGGAGCCCGGAGAATATCTGGTATTCGACTATTCAGGAAACCAGTTCCTTGGCATTAAAGACAGCACCGTCCGCCTTACGCTGGACGGTTTCCAAAGCAGTGTTTTAAGTATCAGAAGAAAAACGAACATTCCACAGATCATTAGTACCTCCAGACACATCAGTCAAGGCGCCACGGAAATCGAGAGCGTACGTTGGGACAGCGCATCCAACAGTCTGTTTGTTGAAGCAAATGTAATTGCAGGCGTACCCTATACCATCACGCTGTATGTACCCTCGAACTATACGCCTGTATCCGGAATGGAACATGTAGGCGACAATGTGTGGCAATTGACTGTGCAAAGGCCAGAAAATACAAAAGAAACATTCATTTGCCGTTTTGATGTTTCGTCAGTTTGAATTGGCGTAAACCATCTGATTCTGTAAGCAAAATTCAAAACCCTTATTGCCTCTTGCTTTCCAACTCACAAGGATTTTTGAGTAAGCGTGAAGACGCAATCAATAAAAACTAAGCCCCAAGAACGATACGTTCTTGGGGCTTTAGAGATACCGCCCAGATTTGTTCGCATTTTTCTTCCCGGTGGGAAGAAAAATTATTGTTTCGCTCGGTCAAGCCCTCGCGAGCGACGCTCATCCGCGCCGCATTTAATTTTTCAAATCTGTCCTCCCCTATTCTCCAAAACAAAAACGACCTGCAAAAGCAGGTCGTTTTTGTTTTGGAGGTACCGCCCAGATTTGAACTGGGGAATGAGAGTTTTGCAGACTCTTGCCTTACCACTTGGCCACGGTACCATATGAAATTAGGAACGCTGTGCGTTCCTAATCTGTTTGGAGCGGGTGACGAGGCTCGAACTCGCTACCTCCACCTTGGCAAGGTGGCGCTCTACCGGATGAGCTACACCCGCATCTCGGTTCCCAAATGAGAACCGTGGTGCCTCCGGTCGGAATCGAACCAACGACACGCGGATTTTCAGTCCGCTGCTCTACCTACTGAGCTACAGAGGCATGTTGAGCAGAGCAGTTAGCTCTGCTCAGATGCTTTTATATGGCGACCCGGAACGGACTCGAACCGTCGACCTCCAGCGTGACAGGCTGGCGTGCTAACCGACTGCACCACCGGGCCAAATGTGGTGGGAACAACAGGGCTCGAACCTGTGACCTCCTGCTTGTAAGGCAGATGCTCTCCCAGCTGAGCTATGCTCCCAAATCTATATCGCTTCCGTGCTGCACACCTCAGCGACGTGGTTCATTATACACATAGAACCGGGTTTTGTCAAGCATTTTTTTCGATTTTTTAAGCAGAATTTTTACTGCAAAAATCCACCGCATTATTCATTAAAAGGCATCAAATTCCAGACAAAATCCCTGCTGCCACCCCAGCTATCTCCCGGGTGGCAGCAAAAATTTCAAAAACTTCTTTTGTCCTGAAACCGCGTTTGACTCAGGTGCAAGCAAATAGCACCTGCATTACGGCTCCTCCAGCTGCTGTAGTATTTCGCCAATATCCTCCGGCGTAAAAACATACCGCTCATCACAGAACTGACATTCCACAGGAAACTCTTTTCCTTCCTGCATAATTTCTGTCAGTTCCTTCTTTCCAAGGCTTATCAGGGCGTCAGTGACCCGCTGGCGGGAGCAATAGCACTTATACTCCACCGGAGTAGTCTCCATAAATACCACGCCCAGATCGCCGCACACCTGTCCCAGAATGTCTTCCGGGGTCATGCCCCGTTCCAGCATTGCAGTAACTGCGCCAGCACGCTTAATACCGGCCTCCACCACGTCAATTGTCTCATCCGGCGCGCCGGGCAGCAGCTGAATCAGGTATCCACCCGCCACCTTGACAGAGCAATCCCGGTCAACCAGCACGCCCAGCGCACATGCAGTGGGAATCTGCTCACTTTGGGCAAAATAAGCCGTCACATCATCGCCAATTTCACCGGAGACCAGCGGAATAGAACCCACGTACGGCTCTTTCATCTGCAAGTCCCGAATCACGGTCAATGTACCGTCCGTACCCACAGTAGCTCCTACGTCCAGCTTGCCAGGATATTTTTCCACGAGGGGTACGTTGGCTTCATACACATATCCGCGGACATTGCCTACCGGATCGGACACGCACACTATGGAGCCAATGGGACCATCTCCCTTGATTTGCAGTGTCATGGAGCCGTTCTCCACCTTTTGCATATTACCCATCATGGAAGCTGCCGTCAAAGCCCGTCCAAAGGCCGCTGTGGCGTTTGGCGTTGTTTTATGAATACCGGCACCCCGGCGCACAATCTCCGTTGAGCGGACGGCTACCACCTTCACAAAGCCATCCATGGTCATTCCACGTACTAAATAGTCGTTCATTTGATTTTGCCCTTTCTTGCTTTCAAAAAAATGCGCTGCTCATCAGACGCCGGCGCACACAGCTGCCTGTCTGCAAAAACCTCAATGCCCGTAAAGCCGGCTTCCTTTAGGTATTCCGTAAGCTGCTGCTGTGAGTAGGCATATTCCCGATGCTCCTCAAAGCTGCGCTGCCATACCCGACCCGTTCTCTGAAACAAATCCATGGCGTAAGAACAGATATTGGTCTGTTCATCAAATTCTCCGCGCCAGACACAGTATACATCATCGTCCTCATCCAGAAAAACCTGACCGTCCATGGCACGGAGTTTTTCCGGGGTATTCACATCGAAGATGAAGCATCCGCCGGGATTGAGCACTTTATACACCCGACGAATTGCCTCTTTGCAATCGGCGGGGTCCGTTACATAATCCAGACTGTCCAAGGCGCAAACTGCCAGATCCACGCCTCTGGGCAGCTGTAACTGCTGCAACTGCTGGCAGACAAAATGCGGGGGATTTTTCATAGACATTGCCTTTTCATAGGCAACTGTCAACATTTCCTCGGACATGTCCACGCCAATCACCTGCAAGCCCGCCTTTGCCAGCAGCACTGCCACAGAACCCGTTCCGCAGGCCAAATCCACCGCAGTCCGGGGCTGTAGTCCCTCACGACGGAGAAGCTGCCAATAAAAATCCACAAAGGTCTCATAGGCAACATCGCCTGTCAGCCGGTCATAGCTATCCGCCAGATTGACATATGCTTCCATAAGAACCTCCCTTGCAAAAAAACATCCCGGACAACCGTCCGGGATGCTGTAATGTTACAATCAGCGTTCGAACACTTTGAAGATTTCGTCAATATCACTATTGTCTACAGACCTGCCCTTACCGGAAGCAGCCTTTTCTTCCTCAGCTCCAGCCTTCTGCTCGAAGCCGGTTGCGATAACAGTGACCCGCATCTCGTCCTCAAACTCGTCAGAGGAGGTCGCACCAAAGATAATATTTGCTTCAGGATTTGCAGCCTCCTGCACAATGCTGGCAGCAGTCTCAACGTCATCCAGCGTCAGTTCAGAAGAACCGGTTACGTTCACCAGAACACCGGTAGCGCCGTTAATGGAAGTCTCCAGCAGGGGGCTTGCAACTGCAGCCAGTGCAGCCTGCTCAGCCTTCTCACGTCCGGAAGCAACACCCACGCCCATGTGTGCGCGGCCTGCGTCCTTCATAACAGCAGACACGTCAGCAAAGTCCAGGTTGATGATAACCCGGTCAGAATAGCCAACCAGCTCAGAGATAGAAGTCACTGCCTGCTTCAGCACATCGTCGGCAATACCGAATGCGTTGGCAAAGGTAATCTTCTGGTCGGTAACGTACTTCAGACGGTCATTGGGGATAATGATCAAAGAGTCGACCTTTTCGTGCAGGGCAGCAATGCCACTCTCCGCCTGACGCATACGGTTGGCACCCTCGAACTTGAAGGGCTTGGTTACAACGCCGACAGTCAGGCAGCCAGCCTCACGGGCCAGGTCAGCCACAATGGGAGCTGCACCGGTACCGGTACCGCCGCCCATACCGGCAGTAATAAAGACCATATCAACGCCTTCCAGGATCTTGGCGATCTGGGATCTGCTCTCCTCTGCGGACTTCTGGCCGATCTCGGGCTTGGAGCCCGCGCCCATACCGCCGGTGAGCTTTTCACCGATCTGCAGCTTATTCTTACAGATAGACTTATTCAAATCCTGCTTATCGGTGTTGATAACAACAAAATCCACGCCGCCGACACCGGCTTCAATCATACGGTTAATAACGTTGTTACCGGCGCCGCCAACACCAATTACTTTAATTTTTACAACGCGTTCCTGGAACATTTCATTCATATGCTCTCCTCCTATGTATCGTTTTGCAGTTTGGGTACTGCCCACTCTGCGAAAATTACAATGCTACTTCTACATTCTATCCCGAAAAATGGATTTGGTCAATAGAAATTCTTAGTTTTCGGCAAAGAATTTACAAAAAAATACCTATTCCACATTCGTAAAGGGGGTATATACCACCATATCCGGTTTTACGGTAAAGCTTACATCCAACGCGCCGCTGCTGTAGAGTCCCATTTCCGGATTGTCAATGGTTGCCTTTATCGAACTGATTTTATACCCCAACTGGGTTCTGTCCCCTAAGTTGATCTGGAAACGGGTTCCGTACCAAGCCTCGATTGCGCCCAAATTTGACACGTCCACACTGGCCATCTGTCCGATAATCCCATTCTCCTCCAGATATTGCAGAACGGTCACTACCGTATCCAGCCGCTCACTGTTGCGTACAGTGACGGGCACGGTCTGTACCGGCTGCGATGAGCCTTCTGCATCCGATTCCGTCGTCGGCTCCGGCTCTGCAGCTACTGCCTGCTGCCCCACCTTAGGAGCCGCCAGCTGCACACCCAATATGCGGGTATACGCTTTTGCTTCGGCGCTGTTGGTGCTGTCCACCACTCTGCCGTCAGCGCTCATCAACCACCAGCTGCCGCTGTCCTCCTGCACAGCATAAACAACATCCAGTTCCTCAATTTCAATATTAACCGTATTCGGCAGTTTTATTCCCGCACGCGCCTGCTTAACATAGGGAAGCGCTGTGATAATATTACCGCTGATTTTTGCATCGCTTAGAGACAGCAGGCTATCCCCCTCCTGAATACCGGAAGCTTGTTTGATGTCCCACGCGGTATATTTTTCTACACCGGAAACCGTAACCGTCTCCACCTTAAAGAATATTGCCATACCCAATACCATCGCCAGCACCACCGCCACCACTGTAGCAAGCCGCAGCAAAAAACGGTTCCGATTGAAGGGTTTGGGCTGGGTATAGACAATCCCGGTATCCACGGGTTTTCGTTTTCTCGCAGACTGCGCCTTCCTTCTGTCTGCACTTTGGGGTGAGGCGGGCTTTCTTCCGCTTCTGGGCGGCACAGCCACCTGCCGCTTTCTGTCTTTGGTATCCATTCCTATCTCCTTTATCTGCGAGTCTTACCGCTTGCCAATTGCTCCATAATGCCACACAGCCGCTCGGCGCAGTCAACAACGACCATGCTCTGCAGTGCTTTAGACATCCGGTTATAACGGGATTTATCTGCCAAAAGGCTTGTAATTTCCTCCATCATACGCCTTGCATTACAATCCTTTTCCAGCATCAACACAGCCGCTCCGTTATCTGCAAGCGCCCTGGCGTTCTTTTCCTGATGGTTGTCGGTCACATTGGGAGACGGAATCAACACACAAGGGGTTCCGGATGCCGCAATCTCATTGCAGCTGGAGGCTCCCGCCCGGCTGATGACCACATCTGCCCCCGCCATAACCGTTGGCATGTTATAAATATATTCCTGCATGGAAATGCCGCGATTCTGCGACAAATCCACACCCTGACTGCGTACGTAATCCGGCATCCAGCCCCAGCCATAGCTGCCCACCGCATGGATATGCTGGAACGGGAATCCCATAGCCTGCTCCAGCGCAAACAGTTCAGCCGTCATCTGGTTCATAGCTTTGGCGCCCTGACTGCCAAAGGCAGATACAATCAGCGGCCGTTCATCCAGCCCCAACTCCCTGCGGGCTTCTTCTTTTTTGGTGTAGATAAACTCCCGTTTTACCGGCATTCCCACAACCTCCACCCTGTTCGGATGGCGATAGTATTTTTTACTTTCCGGAAAGCACACCAGCACCTTATCGACCCGGTCAGCAATCAGCCGGGTGGTGAGGCCCGGCATCGCGTTGGATTCATGGACACAGGTGGGGATTCCCAGCAGGGAACCAGCCATCAACGCAGGAAAGCTAGCATAACCGCCGGTTCCCACAATCACATCCGCCCTAAAATCCCGGATGATCCGCTTACATTCCCGGATTCCGCTGAGAGTGCTTTTCACCGCTTTGATGTTCATTTTCAAGGCTTGGAGGCTTTTCCCCCGTTCCAGGCCGTAGGCCGGAAGCACAACCAGCTGATACCCCGCCTTGGGCACCAGTTCCTCTTCCATGTTGTTCTTACCGCCGATAAACAGAATGTTGCTGTCCGGGTGGCGTTCTTTCCATATATTGGCAACTGCGATCGCCGGATTGATATGTCCACCGGTACCGCCGCAGGTAAAAATCACATTCATTTCAGTTCCTCCTGTTGTGTTGCCCGGTTCCGATAACGGGAAACACTCAAAACAATTCCCATTTCTCCCAAATTCACCGCCAACGCCGTTCCTCCGTAAGAAAAGAACGGCAGCGCAATGCCGGTTGAGGGCAATAAATTGGTCACAACCCCCAGATTCAGAATCGTCTGGACCGCTATGAGGGTAATAAGCCCTGCCGCCAGAACCGTAGAGAACCGGTCCGGGGCACGTAGCGCAATCCAATAACCCCGCAGAATCAGCACCGCAAACAATGCGATGATGAGCAGTGCCCCAACAAGACCCAACTCTTCGCAGATAATGGCAAAAATATAATCGTTATACTGAAAGGGCAGATAGAGATACTTCTGCCGGCTCTTTCCAAATCCAAGTCCAAACAGCCCGCCGGAGCCAATGGCGTACAGCGACTGTAATATCTGGTAGCCTGTATCGCCCGGGTCCTGCTCCGGATGTAGCCAGGCAGTGACACGGTCTCCGGCGTAGCCCATCAGGCTCACGTATACCACCACAAACAAAACCGCCGCCCCGGCACCTGCCAGCAGCCATTTCGGACTGGTACCGGCAACGAACATCATTACCACTGCTACCATACCCATCAGCATAATGGCCGACAGGTGCTTTTCCAGCGCCAGCGGCACCAGAATACCCAGCAAGGCGCCGCCAAAACCCAGAACGCCCTTTCGAAACTCTCGGGCAGTGGCACCAAACCCCCTGGTCAGCCGCGCAAACAGCAGTATCAGCGTAAACTTGGCGATTTCCGAGGGCTGAAACTGCAAGCCCCCTATATTTATCCACCGCTTTGCGCCGTTCACGGACTGCCCAAACAGCAGCACCGACAGCAGCAACACAATACTGATTGCGTATAATGGCCAAGCCAGCCTGTACCACACACCGGCAGGAATCCTGCTCAGTGCCACCATAGCCGCAAGACCCAGTATGGCGCAAACGCTCTGCTTTTGCAGATACCGGGTGGAATCTGTGTAACCTGTATCATACTGACTCTGGGCCGCGCTTGCTGAATACAGCATCGTAAGCCCCACCGCCAGCAGCATAATCAGTAAAATCAAAAACGGATAATCTACGTGTTCCCCCGCCAAAAGCGCCCTTCGGCGGCGTTTCTCTTTGGCACACAGAAAGTCCTGTGCCATAGAAGCTCCTTTCGATTATCAAATGCGTCCGGAAATACCAAACCAGGCAAGAATGCACATCAGCGCAGAAACGCCTGTGAATACTAACACAATTTTCTCTTCCTTCCACCCGCACATTTCAAAATGGTGATGGATCGGTGCCATTTTGAAAATACGCTTTCCGTGGGTAGCCTTAAAATAAAGCACCTGGATAATGTCGGACAGAGTCTCCACGATGTACACAAAGCCAACCAAAATCAAAATCAGTGGCATATCCAGCGCAAAGGCCATGGCGCAAACCGCACCGCCCAGGAACAACGAGCCGGTATCGCCCATAAACACCTTTGCCGGATGCCAGTTAAAGAACAGGTAGGCAATCAGCCCGCCGATTAAGCAGGCAGGCAGCAACGCCAGATCCAGCCGTCCCATAGCAAAGGCCACAACTGCAAAGAACACCATCACGGGAATGGTCACAGAGCCGCACAAACCATCCACGCCATCGGTCAGATTCACTGCGTTGACACAACCTACCATTACGAACATAGCAAAGAAAATATAGGCAAGGGGGTGAATTTGGAAGCTGATATCCACAAAGGGAATGTACAAGTTACAGGTAAGGCTTCCCTCTTTATACAGCAGATACAGATAGAGTGCAGAAACTGCCATCTGTAAAAGCGCCTTTTGCACCACGGTCAGACCCAAGTCCCGCTTAAACTTCACCTTGCAGAAATCATCCAAAAAGCCCACAAGGCCAAAACAAAGGCTCAGTACCAGCACATAAAATACCGTATATTCCTTTAAGGATACCAGATTGATCAGCAGGCAAATTACCGTTGCACCAATAAACATCAGGCCACCCATCAACGGAGTGCCGGCCTTGCTGTTATGCCAGGTAGGACCAATATCCCGCACTGACTGTCCAGCCTTTAATGCCCGCAGCACCGGCAGCAATATGAAGCCCAATATACCGGATAAAACGCCGCCGACGGCAATTGTTATCAGGATTCTCTCCATGTATTCTTCCTCCGTTTATTTGTCTTCCTGCAGGAATTGCTCCAGCACCTGCTCCATACGCATACCCCGACTGCCCTTGAAGAGGATGACATCCCCGGGCTTTGCTGTTTGCTTCAATACCGCAACCAGCGGCGCTTTTTCTGTAAACGCTCTTGCCTTGGAATTGTCCATACCGCCGGTCAGTGCGCCGTTAAGCATGCGGTTGCTGTTGGGCCCATATGCCAGCAAAATATCCGCCTTCTCTGCAGCAATACGTCCTACCTTATAATGCTCTGCCGCAGTACAAACACCCAGCTCCAGCATATCACCCAGCACAGCCACATGACGGCCGGGCTTGTTCCCAAGCACACTCAAGGCTGCTGCCATAGACTCAGGACCGGCATTGTAGCAATCCCGGATGATGGTATACCCGTTTACCTCATAAATTTCCTGGCGTCCTGTCATATTGTGGAACTCAGACAGTGCATGCTGAATTTTCTCCGGCGTAACGCCCAGCTCCATCGCTACCGCCACCGCAGCCAATGCATCGTAAACATAGTGCTGGCCTTCCAGCGCCATGTCCACACAGAATGTGTCTTTGGCAGTCTTTACGGTGTAATGCAGACCCTGGTCATCTTCTGTGATTTCTTCTCCCAGCACATCGCAGGCAGGATTGCGCACACCAAAACAAATCGCATTCATTTCAGCCTGTTTTTTCTGATTCCACAGCAGGGCATCATCGCCGTTTAGAACCATTTTACCCTCGGCAGTCATGCCCTCCCGAATTTCCAGTTTGGCCTGTAAAATACCCTCCATGGATCCCAGATACTCAATATGCATGGTGCCGATGTTGATAATCACCGCGATATCCGGTCTTGCAATGGAAGTTAGATAGGCAATTTCCCGAAAGTGGTTCATTCCCATTTCCAGTACTGCCACCTGGGTATCCGAAGGCATAGACAGAATTGCCATAGGCATGCCGATATCGTTATTGTGGTTGACCGGTGTTTTCCCCACCCGGTAAGTCGTTTGCAGGGTTGCTGCCACCATCTCCTTGGTGGTGCTCTTACCCACAGAGCCTGTAATACCCACGACCTTCATCCCAATGCGCATCCGTTCCCCCCGGGCAATGGCGCCCAGCGCCAGCCGGGTGTCCGGAACCACGATGGCAGGATAATCCCCGTCACAGTGGGTACACAGCACCGCCGCTGCTCCCTGTGCAAAGGCAGCAGGGATATAATCATGGCCGTCCCGCTCTCCCTTCAGCGCCACAAACAGCTGCCCGGGCGCTAGCTTCCGGGTATCGTTATTGGCACCCAGAAAGGTTACGTTCTGATATTTGGGATCGACACTGCCACCGCACCACTGTGCCGCCTGCTGTAATGTAATTGTACCCATAACTTACTGCCTCATTTCCTCCAGGTAAGCTGCCACCACCTCGCGCTCGTCAAGATGGTGCTTCACACCTTGTATCTCCTGGTACGTCTCATGGCCTTTTCCAGCCAATACAATTATATCATTCTTTTTAGCAATGTCCATAGCATGATGAATGGCTTTTACACGATTTTCTATCACTTCATAAGGAGAATTGTCTCCAACCCCCTGCAAAATATCACGGATAATGGACATAGGCGCTTCTGTTCTGGGATTGTCCGAGGTAATGATGGCATAGTCTGCCAGCTCGGTACCGATTTTGCCCATGATAGGCCGCTTGATGGGATCCCGGTCGCCACCGCAGCCGAATACAGCAATCAGCCTGCCCTTGCAGAAGTCCTTTACTGAAGACAGCACATTTTCAAGCCCATCCGGCGTGTGGGCATAGTCAATGAGCACCGTGTAGTCCTTACCGGGAGTAGGAACCACCTCAACACGTCCTTTGACGCCCTGGGCAGTTTTTAGCGCCTCAGCAGCAGCCTCCAGGGAAACACCCAATTGCAGCGCACAGCCTAAAACAGTCAGGGCATTGTAGACAGTGAATTTCCCGGGTATTCCCAGCTGTACAGGCACCCGCTTTTCTCCGTAAACCGCAGTAAACCGTATGCCGTTGGGCAGCAATTCCTGATTGCAGGCACAAAGGTCTGCAGCTGCCTTACAAGAGGTTGTCAAAACCGGGCAGGCCGCATTGCCGCAAAGCCTGTCATACCAGCTGTCATCCCGGTTGCCCACACCCAGACTGCACCGCTGGAACAACTCTGCTTTGGTATCGCAGTAGTTTTCCATGGTTTTGTGAAAGTCCAAATGGTCCTCTGTGAGATTGGTAAAAGCCGCCACATCAAAATGCAGTCCCCCAACCCGTTCCAGTGCAATAGCGTGGGAGGAAACCTCCATAACCACATGGCTGCAGCCTGCATCGCGCATCTGTGCGAACAGGCATTGCAGCTCGTAGCTTTCCGGGGTAGTCCGTTCCGAAGGCAGGTACTGCGTTCCTATCCAGTTGCCCATAGTTCCCACAAGTCCCACCTTAGCCCCCTGGGTCTGCTCCAGAACATGCTTTAAAAGCAGGGCAGCAGAGGTCTTTCCGTTGGTTCCGGTTATTCCCACCAGCTTCAGTGCGTCTGCAGGATGCCCATAATAATTGGCAGCAATCAGTGCCAATGCCAGCCGGTCAGAGGGCACACATACATAGGGAACGGTCCCCTCCGGTAACTTTGCTGTCACCACTGCCACCGCCCCTTTTTCCAGAGCCATGGGGATAAATCGGTTTCCGTCGGAGGCAAACCCGGTAACTGCCACAAACAGGCAGCCGGGTGTTACCTTACGGGAATCATAAACAACCCCCGTTATCTCCAAATCCATATCCACCGTGGAGGACAAAATCTCCACACCTTCCAATAACTGACTAAGCTTCATATGAACTCCTTTTTAATCCCGTGCGTTTGTATCGGCAAATTCCAGCCGTATGGTGGTTCCTGCAGGAACCTGTGTATCCTTCTGTACAGATTGGGCTGTCACCGTAACCCCCGGCGCTATATCCTGATTGCCGGACACAAGCACATATAGGCCCAAACGTCCCGCCGCATCGCTGGCCTGCTGCCGGTTCATGCCCACAAAATCCGGTACCGTTACGTCCTCTGCCTCCGGCACGTCCCCGCAATATAGGATTACCTGACTATTGCCCGGAACGCTTTGTCCGGCCGTCGGAAGCTGCCCGCTGACGGTTTCACCCTGTCCTTGTATTCTGGCAGTCAGACCCAGCGCCTTTAATTCCTTTTGGGCCTCCTGTGGCGTCAGCCCCGTGTAATCCGATAAAACTGCCACACGCCCGGCTGCGTCCTCCTCCGAAAAGGACTGGGCAACGCCCAAGTATGGCAGGATATCCCCAAGCACTGCACCCACAGTGGGAGCAGCCATAACACCGCCGGAAATATAGATGCCCGTCTGTCGGGAGGGGGTATCCAGCGCTACCAATACAATATACTCTGGATTGTCCATCGGCGCAATCCCCACAAATGATACGATTTTATCCAGGGTTTTTTGGCCATTCTCGTCCAAAACGTCAATTTTTTCGCTGGTTCCGGTCTTTCCGCCGATGCAATAGCCGGAAACCTGGGCATTTTTGGCAGTTCCTTCCTCCACCACAGACTGAAGCAGGCTGCACATGGTTTTGGATGTCTCCGCACTGATTACCTGCCGCAGTACGGTAGGCTCCTGCTGCAATACAGTATTCCCCTCTGCGTCTATCACTTCCGAGACAATGTACGGCTCCAGCAGATATCCCCCGTTGACCACAGAGGCAATTCCCCGCACCAGCTGTAAAGGTGTCAGTTTAAAGGTCTGCCCGAAAGAACCGGAGGTCAGAGAGGCGGTTCCCCATTTATCCGTATCGGTGACAAGTGACTTGTCAAAAAACACACCCTTACTTTCTCCAGCCAAGTCAATACCGGTTTTTTCCAGTATTCCAAACTTCTCCACATATTCGTAAAAGCGCTCGCCCCCGAGCTTCAGGGCAATGTGGGCAAAGGCAATATTACAGGAGTTTTGCAGCGCCTGGGGCGTTTGCTCCGCGCCATGTCCCTGGGAACGCCAGCAGTGCAAAAGCTGGGAACGCCCGGGAATCTGTTCAGCGCCGCTGCAATGAAAGTTTGTCTGCAAATCAATGGCGCCGCAATCCAGTGCCGCTGCCATAGTCATAACCTTAAAGGTTGAACCGGGCTCATACCCGTCCGAAATACACCGGTTACGCCACTGCTTCAGCCGGGCGGCAGTCAGTGCCTGCTGATAAGCCTGCTTACCCTGTAAGTATTCCTCGCTGCCCTCCGGGTACATGAGATAGGCAAGCCGCAGCGTTTCCACCTGTTGGGCTACCTCCGGGTCTGCAAGCTGCTGATAGGCATTGGGGTCGTAGCCACCCAAGGTAGCCATCGCCAGAATTTCCCCGGTATTTACATTCATGACCATCCCGAACGCTCCGTTTTGCACGTCATACCGGGCTATGGCCGCCTCCATCTGCTTTTCCAGCATAGCCTGTACAGTTGTGTCCAGCGTCAAAACCACACTGCAGCCCTGTCGGGATGCCACATAGTTCTCATAAGAAAAGGGCATATCCATTTCGTTGTTGCCCTTGGTAGTAATTACCCTGCCAGCACTGCCTTCCAGAAAGCTGTTATAGCTGGCCTCTATCCCCTCTGCCCCCGTATTTGAGGTATTGGCAAAGCCAATGACCTGGGAAGCCAACGTGCCGTAGGGATAATACCGCTGGGTATTGGGCTCCAGATGAATCCCGGATATCTGCTCTGTGTTGATATACTGCCGTATTTGGTTTGCCGTATCCCCGTCAATCCGTGCAGCAATCTGCTTATAGCGTTTTGTTAAGTCCTTTGCCTGTTCATATATCCAGTCCGGCTCCAGCGACAGTATTTCCCCCAGCGTCCGGGAAACCGCCTGCAAATCCGCCTTGGACTGCTTCAATTCGTGGGGATCTAAGTATACATTTTCCACGCTGACAGAGGTTGCCAGAATGTTCATATTCCTGTCGTACAAAACGCCGCGCTCCGCTGTCACTCCGGTGGTACGGGTTTGGTTCCGCAGGGCAAGCTTTGCATAGTAACCGTAATTTGTCACCATCAAATCGTACAGCCGTACCGCCACCGGCAGGAATGCCAAAATACCAAGAATCGCTCCCACCAACAAAATGCGCCTGTGCTGCCCGCTGTCTCCCCGTACCCGCTGGTAGGTCTGCTTTTTCTGCCTGTTTGCCATACATCCGAACATCCTTCCCCTAAGCCCTTTAATGGGCAGCTAGGAGTTCCCTTGCTGCCCATTGTGCTGCTATTAAAGTCTATTGGTCGGGACAATCTTTATGCAAACAAGCCTGCCAAAAATATACCGATATGCTCCAGAACAGTAACGTTTTCCTCCGGCTGAGGTACCGTAACCGAAATAGAGACCTGTTTCACTGAATCCTCCGGCACCATTCCCAGCGCAAGAGCGGTCTTTTCCACTTCGTCCAGGTCATAACCGGTAACATAGGTATTTTCCAGTGCCTTATTCTCTGCCTGTAAGCTCGTAACATAGCTTTCCATGCTCTCAGCCTGCGCCTGAGCAGCCCGGAACTGAAAAACACCCGCTACCATCATAATCAGCATGCAAGTAGCCACCGCAATGCCCAGAATTGCCACCGGGTCAATATAAATCCGGGTACGTGTTTGCCGATGGGGCTTTGCAATTGCAGTACGCTGCTTCTTGGGGTACACAGGCAAAAACTGCCGGGCGGCACTGCCGTCGGTAGAATACCGGACATATTGAACATCCAACTGTGCCATCTGTGTTACTCCCCTCTTTACAAATTTATATCAGTTTTTCACATACCCGCAGCTTAGCGCTGCGCGCTCTCGGATTTCGCTCTAATTCCTCATCCGATGCAATAATGGGCTTTTTGCCAATCAGCTTTACCCGCGGCTTCTTTCCACAGACACACACCGGGAAATTGGGCGGGCAGGTACAGCCCTTGGACGCCGCTGCCATAGCGCTTTTTACAATCCGGTCCTCCAGAGAATGGAAGGTAATGACCGCCATGCGACCACCGGGATTCAGGCAGTCGATAGCATCTTTCATAACCTTTTCCACCGAACCAAGCTCGTCGTTCACTGCAATCCGAATTGCCTGAAAGCTCCGCTTTGCCGGGTGTTGCTTTTCTCTCAGTGCAGCCGCCGGCATGGCAGAACGGATGATATCCACCAGTTCCAGCGTCGTCTCAATGGCAGCCTCTTCCCGTCTGCGGCAGATAGCCGCCGCAATTTGCGGTGCATACCGCTCCTCCCCGTAATCGTAGAGGATGCGTTTTAATTCCTCCTGCGGCCAGGTGTTTACAACCGTCCGGGCACTTAGGGCATCACCGCTGTTCATACGCATATCCAAAGGCGCATCCACCATGTAGGAAAAACCCCGCTGTCCGTCATCCAGCTGCGGAGAGGACACACCCAAGTCAAGCAAAATCCCGTCAACGCCGGAGATCCCCTGCTCCTTCAGCACCTGCGTAATTTCACAAAAGTTTGCGTGCACCAATGTCACGTTGTCACCAAAAGGTACCAGCCGTTCTCCTGCCGCCTGCAGCGCCACAGGGTCCCGGTCTATGCCAATCAGTCTTCCGGTGGTAAGCCGCTGTGCAATCCGGCTGGAGTGACCGGCGCCACCCAGTGTGCCATCCACGTAAATGCCGTCAGGACGAATGTTCAGCCCGTCAAGACATTCTTCCAGCAACACCGAAATATGGTGGAATTCACTCATAAGCCAATTGCCTCCAACGAGGCCAGCAGTTTTTCGGGTGTCAGATTCTCTGCCTCGAAGGCTTTGAATTCTTCTGCATCCCAAATTTCTGCCTGGCCGGCACGGCCCACAATCATCACATCCCGGCGGATACCTGCGTACTCCAGCAGGAACTGTGTCAGGCTGAACCGGTACTGCTTATCAGGGCTGCACTGCGTAGCATTCATAAAAATCAAACTGGTAGCAGCAGAGCGCTGGGAAATAGGCAGCGCATTGTAATTCTGACTTAAGGTCTGCCAATCCTCCGCAGTGTACACGGTGAGACAGCGGCGGCCGCAATTGACACCCAGCGTGATAAAAAAGTCTTCTCCCAGCTCCGCACGCAGCTTCGCAGGGACAAAAAGACGGTTCTTCTCATCCAGCTTTGCAGGGTATTTACCAATCACAGACGCTCACCTCCACTCCATTTTGCTCCATTTAACTACCCTTTTACTCCATTTACTGACAGTATAACGGATGTAGTTTTAAAAATCAATATTTTTCTTCATATTTTTTCAAAAAAATAATAGGGAAATACTGGGAATTCCCAATTTTAGAACAGGTGTTCTAAAATAAAGCAAAATCCCAGTTTTCTTTACACGTAAACTTCAATTTGCAGCACATAGCTTTGGATGCAGCCATTAGACAGTCCTTCAGGTATAAGAAAGTAGCCACTATGCGCCGGTAGTTACAACATAAAATGCAATTGCCCGTTTTCCAACCGTGACTTGATCTGGGACGGTTTTTTGCTGCCGCATTTTAATAGGAAGATTGCCAGCGGCCCCTCTACCCGCTCCTGTACCAACCTGCGAATCTGCCGGGCACCTCCCTGCCCGGACACAGCGCAGCCCAGTTCGTGAGGTAGCTCCTCCGGCAGCTGTAGGTTCATCCCGCTGACCGTTGCCCGCTGCTGCAGCTGATGCAGATACTTCTTGGCAATTCCCTCCAAGTCTTGCTGCTGCAAGGGTTTGAAGCACACAATCTTATCCAGCCTGCCCAGAAACTCCGGCGTAAAGTGCTGCTTCAGCGCTTCTCTGGTCTTTCCGTCCCGGCCTGTAGGCTGGAATCCCAGTCCATCGCTCCGAATATCACCGCCGGTATTGGAGGTCATCACCAGTATCACATTGCGGAAACTGACCCGTCTGCCACCGGAATCGGTCAGTACGCCCTCCTCCATAATCTGCAGGAGAATGCCAAGGACATCCGGATGTGCTTTTTCCAGTTCATCCAGCAGCACCAGACAATAGGGCCTGCGCCGGACTGCTTCTGTAAGCTTGCCGCCCTCCTCATACCCTACATAGCCGGGAGGCGCGCCCAGCAATCTGGCCACAGAGTGCTTTTCCATAAACTCCGTCATATCCAGCCGTATCATCGCCTCTTTGCTGCCGTAGAGCTCCTGTGCCAGCACCCGGCACAGTTCTGTCTTACCCACACCGGTAGGTCCTGTCAGCAGCAGTGTTGCAACGGGGCGCCCCTCATCCCGCAGGCCGCATAACCCCCTCCGGACCGTCTGGCAGACCTGACTTACCGCCTCCTGCTGACCCATCACCTGCCCGGATACGATTTGCTCTAACTGCAGCAGCCGCTCCCGCTCATCGGCAGTGAGTCTACCTACAGGGATTCCTGTGCGGGCAGAAACGGCCCAGGCGATGTCACCGCCAGTGACAGTTTTGGCCCGGCGTTCATTGCCGCGGGAAGCAATGCGCTGCATTTTATCCCGCAGCTCTGCCGCCTTTTCAAACCGGCTCTCCCGCACTGCCTCATGCAGTTCCTGCTCCAGTTCTTGTCGTGCGCCCCTTTTTCCGGAGCATAGCTCCTCCATGCGGGCGTGAGATGCCCCCTCATCCAGCAGGTCAATGGCTTTGTCCGGCAAATACAAATCCGGCATATACCGGATAGATAGCCGCAGGGCTTCTTTGATTGCATCCTCTGAAATCCGCATATGATGATGCCGTTCCAGCCCCGGCTTGAGACCCCGTAGAATCGCCATGGTCGCTTCCTTGTCCGGCTCCTCCACCATCACCGGACGGAAACGTCTCTCCAAAGCCGGGTCTTTTTCAATATATTTATGGTATTCCGTCAGTGTTGTCGCCCCCAGCAACTGCAGCTCGCCGCGTCCCAATGCCGGCTTGAAAATATTCGCCGCATCGATAGCGCCTTCCGCCGCACCTGCTCCCACGATGGTATGCATCTCATCCACAAACAAGATAACATCCCCGCTGCGGCGGATTTCTGCCAGCACATCCCGCAGCCGCTCCTCAAACTCTCCCCGGTATTTCGTTCCAGCCACAAGGTTTGCCATATTCAGGCTCACCAGCCGCTTTTCTTTCAGCTGCGGCGGCACCAACCCCGCTGCCATGCGCTGAGCAAGCCCTTCGGCAATGGCCGTTTTGCCAACGCCCGGCTCACCAACCAGCGCGGGATTGTTTTTATTTTTGCGGCTTAAAATCCCAATTACCATGTCAATTTCCCGCTCTCGGCCGATGACCGGCTCCATAGTTGCCGCTTTCTGAATCAAATCTTCACTGAATTGCTCCAACAGTCTCGTAGTTACCGCCTCCTTTTTTCCTCTTGCGCAAACGTACTTCTCCCATTGCATACAGTCAATGGCGATGCTGAACAGTTCATCCGCATTCACGTTGCTCAATGTCATCAAATCCCGTGCCGCAGTTTTTTCCACACGCAGCATTGCCAGCAAAATATGCGTCGGTTTTACATCGCTGCTTCCCAAATAAGCCGCCTCTTTGGCTGCATTTTGTAAAACTTTTCTGGCTTGGGGGGAAAAGCCCTGGGGCAAAGGCAAGCCGGGTGTACCTGTGCCATACAGCACTGCCGCCATTTCCTCTGTCAGCCCAAGCTCCAATCCTGCACTTCTTAAAAGCTGTCCCGGCAGCCCCGGCTCCTCCGCCATAGCCAGTAAGAAATGAACCGTACCCACATAACTATGTCCTAAATCCCGCGCTCTCCCCGCCGCGCGCAGCAAAAACGGCTGTATTTGACTGCCAAAACCCATACAACCCCTCCTTTATCCGGAGAGTCTCCCCGACACCTGGAAAAAATATACTGCCGTTTTCAGAAAAAACCATTGCAATTTGCAAAATCCATGTTAGAATATAGGTGTGTTCCCCCGGGAACGGATATAACAAACATAATGGGAGGAAAAATCATGGCTTACAAAATCACTGACGCTTGTGTCAAGTGCGGAAGTTGCGCTGATAACTGCCCCGTAGAGGCTATCTCTGAGGGTGACGAACTGTACGTAATCGACGCCGATGTCTGCGTTGACTGCGGCACCTGTGCTGACAACTGCCCTGTTGAAGCAATCGAGGAAGGCTGATTCTCCGATTCCGCTATCAGCCTGCGCAGCCGGGAGTGACCGGTGCGCAGGCTGATTTTTTATCATGGAGGCAATTATGGAACACCTGCATAACGGCTTCACGCTGGAGCTCTCCCCTGGTGCATTTCCTCTAAGTACCGATTCCGTGGCCCTGTCCGGTTTTGTAAAACTGCCCCGTCAGGCTAAGGTGCTGGACCTGGGGTCCGGATGCGGCACACTGGGACTTCTTTTGTGTGCCGCTCATTCAGACTGTCAAGTGACCGGCATTGAATTGGACGATCAGGCCCACCAAATGGCCCAACACAATGCTGCCCGTAATCAAATCGCACCCCGTCTAACCAGTATATGCGCAGATTTAAACACCATCCCCACAATTCTTCCGCCGGGAAGCTTCCATGTCTGCGTATCCAATCCGCCTTACTTCTCTGCCGGTCCCCAAAGCCATACTGCGCCCCTGGCCCGCCGGGAAGATTGCTGCTCTTTGGATTCTTTGTTCGTTGCTGCCGCTTGGGCACTACGTTACGGAGGTGACTTCTTTCTGGTACACCGGCCGGAACGGCTGGCAGAGCTTTGTGCCTGTGGCACAAACCACAAGCTGGAACCTAAACGGCTGTGTTTGCTGCGCCACCGCACCAACGGACCCATATCCCTTGTAATGCTCCACTGCCGCAAGGGTGGCAAGCCGGGACTGATTCTGGAGGAAGAAAGCTTTTTCACACCCCAGGACGGCCCCACTGATTACTACCGCAAACTATATCACCTATAGGAGGTTATCCCATGCCCGGAATCCTTTATCTGGTACCCACCCCCATCGGTAATTTGGGGGATATCTCCGTCCGCTGCCGGGAAACGCTGGAGCAAGCTGACTTTATTGCTGCCGAGGATACCCGCGTCAGCTTGAAGCTTCTGAACTATTTGGGCATTAAAAAAAGCCTCGTCAGCTACTTTGAGCATAACAAGGTCCAAAAGGGCGAGCAGATTGTAGCGCGGATTCTGGCTGGTGAAACCTGCGCATTGGTATCCGATGCGGGAAGCCCCGCTATCTCCGATCCCGGTGAGGACTTGGTCAAACAGTGTGCTCAGGCAGGCATTACTGTCTGCGCCATTCCCGGTCCCTGTGCCGTCATCACCGCGCTAAGCATTTCCGGGCAGGCCACCGGCAGGTTCTGCTTTGAGGGTTTTCTCTCGACTGCCAAAAAAAGCCGCCGGGAGCATTTGGAATCCTTAGTCAACGAGACACGTACTATGGTTTTCTATGAAGCGCCCCATAAGCTGCTGGCAACACTGGAGAGCATGGCCGAGGTGTTCGGCGGCGACCGTCCCATCAGCCTTTGCCGGGAGCTGACAAAGCTCCACGAGGAAGTCGTACGCACCACACTGTCTCAGGCCATTGACCAATATACCCAGCAGCCACCCAAGGGAGAATTTGTACTGGTTGTAGCAGGTGCTGTCCCGGAGGAAAAGCCGGCGCCCACCGTACAGGATGCAGCTGCACGGGTTGCAGAGCTTATGGCCGGTGGCATGAGCCGCAAGGATGCCGTACGTCAGACCTCCCAGGAATTGCAGTTACCCAAAAACGTTGTATATGACGCAGCGCTGGGCGATGCATAATAGATATCTGCATGCTTACGCGTGTTTCGGCGGACATCCAACAGGATGTCCGCCGTTTCGTTCCTTGCAGTGTTTTCTATTGCGCAGTACCCAACTTTCGGTAATCGCTGGGATTCATCCCCATAAACCGCAAAAACTGCTTGGTAAAATAGCTGGTATTGTTGTATCCTACAATGGAGGCGATCTGCTGAATTTGTAAATTGGTATGCTTCAGCAGTGCCGCCGCTTGCTTGCTTCGTTCCTGATGGAGAAAGCTAATAAAATTGACACCCATATTCTCATGGAATTGGGTGGATAAATAGTTGGCATTTACCCCCAACGCCACGGCAGTTTCCTTCACAGTCAGGTTTTCCGACAGGTGCTCTTTGATATAGGTAACTGCCAAATTGGTCAGCGGCTTTATATCCGGGTAGGCATGCTCCTGTACCAGTCGGCAATACCTGCGAATCACCTGAATGAAAAAGCCCTGTAGTTTGGAGATATCCGAAAGCTGTTCAATCTCCAAGCCGATTTCATTGGATAACTTATCCACCTGGTACGGATGAATACCGCACTCCTCCAAGGCATGGCGCAGCTGTGTATTCAGAACGATACAATAATTCTGCGCATTGCGCAAAGGATTGGCGTTTCGCACCGTAGTCTGTGTACCCGGGTTGTAATGTCCTACCAAATGGAATGCCAAAGAAAAATTTCCCTGCTTAATCGCCTCAGTCAGTGCTGCGCTATACTCGTAACGCTGCTCTATTTTCCTCATTTGCACAACATCCTCCCCCTGATGCTGAGCCGGATGCAGCAAATAATCATCAACCGCTGACAGAACATTCGCTTGAGCCGTTTTCATTGGTTTTTCCCTGCCCGTTAAATACCCCATCACCAATTCTCCCGTCCGGTACAGGGTGTGCACGGCTACAACGGGTAAGCTGCTGCAGAAATCCAGAACATTCTGCACCATGCTCTCAGGAATTTGATAATGCCGCATCTCCTTCAGTGTCTCGTCCTGGGAAAAGGGTTTTGTAAGGGTAGGCCCCAAAAAGTACACAAATTCTTTTTTCGCATCTGCGTAGCTCAAAAAGGAAACACCACCCAGCACCAGAAACTCATAAATGGTATCTGCGCGCATGGGAAACTTTAAAAGATGCTGCCAAAAACCACCGTCATGCTTCATCAGTGTATCGAATACATGTTGTGTGCTCCGCTTCAAAAAATGCAGCAAATCCGGCTCAGAATAGGCGACACGGGCAAACTGAATACCCGTTGTACAATCCAGCATTTTTTGAAGGAAGATGAGTGTTTTCTCCACAAGGACACCTCTTTTGCAAACATGAGATTTGTATTATAATAACAGAGATTTGTTGTTTTATCAAGACACACTAATTGGTAAAATAGAATAAAGTTATTTCCCGTAGAGGGAAAACTTTGGTAAAAATGTGGAGGAGGATTTCTCGTGAAAGCGAAAGAAAACATCGACCCCGTAACCGGCAAGCGTCCCTTTGGCATGCGCGATAAAGTCGCATATGCAGCCGGTGACCTTGGCTGCAACATGAGTTTTGCGCTCAAGGGAACTGTGCAAACCTTCTGGCTGGTCTATATGATGATGGAAACCGGCCTTTTGGCAGCACTTCTGCTGCTCGTCCAGATCTGGGATGCTGTAAACGATCCCCTGATCGGATCCATGATCGACAATGACAAGAGAAACTACAAGCGCGGTAAATTTAAGCAGTATATCTTTGTTGGTGCATGCGGCCTGTTGGTCGGCGGCGCTGCGGTATTTCTGCCATTCCCCAATGCACCTGTTGTTTTGAAGGCGATTCTGTTTATTCTCGGTTATATCATTTGGGATGCTTTCTATACAATTGCAAACGTTCCCTACGGTTCTATGCTGAGCCTTGTTACCGAAGATGTCGGCGAGCGCGCACAGCTTTCCACCTGGCGTTCTATCGGCTCCATGATTGGCAACCTCCTTCCCATGGTTCTTCTGCCTAAACTGATTTGGCAGAAGGTTAAGTTTGACGGAACCACCAGCTTCTTGGATAAGATCGAAATTCCGGAAGGCTTTGATAAGTCCCAATTCCTCACCAACCCCCTCACCGGAAATCCTTATGAGATTGGCGATATGGTTTTGAGCCCTGCAACCGGCAAGGAAGTTGAGATTCTGCTGGGCGACCGTGTATTCTTTACTGCTCTGATTATGGGCGTTTTGGGCTTTATTGCCTTTATGTTCATGCTCAAGAATATCACAATCCGTGTAAATGAGAATTCCGTCAAGACCAATGAAGGCGGCGAAAAAATCAATGTTATCAGTGCTTTTGGTAAGTTTATGAAGAACCGTCCTGCAGTGGGTGCTACTCTGGCTGCAATGGGTATGTTCCTCGGCATGAACTCTGCTTCTACCGCCAATACCATTATGTTCGCTACTTACTTCAACATGGCATCCATGTCCGGTATTGTGCAGATGATCGGTTTCCTGCCCATGTTCATCTTCATGCCCTTTATTACCAAGATCGTTAAGAAATACGGCAAGAAGGAAGCCTCTGTTTTCGGTACGGTCGTTTCTGTAATCGGCGGCTTGTTTATGCTGATCTTCCCGAACGTTCAGAATGTTACCACTGCACTGATCCTTTACCTGTGCGGTCTGGTCATTTATGGTATCGGCATGGGTGTTTACACCTGCGTTTCCTGGGCAATGATGAGTGACGCAATCGACTACAACGAATGGAAGTACGGCACCCGTGAGGAAGGCACTGTATATGCGCTGCATTCCTTCTTCCGCAAGCTGGCACAGGGTGTTGGTCCTTCCATGGTCCTGTGGCTGATGGGCGTTTTGGGTTATAACTCCAAGCTGGGCACCATCGGTCAGAGCGCACAGACCTCCCACAATATGTGCTGGTTGGTTGCTGCACTGTACCTGTTCAGTGCTGTTGTGCAGTTCATTGGCCTGGCTGTTATCTACAATCTGGACAAAAAGACTGTTGAGACTATGACCACCGAGCTGGCTGAGCGCCACAGCAAATAAAACCGCAAAACTGCCACACCTGCCTGGGCAGATGTGGCAGTTTTTTCAAAAGTTCATAGATTGTTTCCACAACAGGGAGACAACCTGTTATAATAAATCCATATTCTACCGGGAGGTAAATACATTGAGAGAAATTATTAATCTAAACCGCAAGTGGGCCTTCTCCAAGGCCGCTGTATCCGTTCCCACCGAGATTGACAACAAGTGGGATTTTGTAAACCTGCCCCATTCCTGGAACGCTATTGACGGTCAGGACGGCGGCAACGACTATTTCCGCGGCACCGCATACTACGCAAAGAACATTGACAAATCGGAACTGCCCACTGCTGAGCGGTACTACCTGGAGATCTGTGGTGCCAACTCTTCCGCAGATGTATATATGAACGGCAAACATCTGGCCCACCACGATGGCGGCTATTCCACCTGGCGTGTGGATGTGACTGATCATCTGGAGTTGAACAGCCTGCTGGTTGTAGCCGTGGACAACGCCCCCAATGACCGGGTATATCCGCAGATGGCTGACTTTACCTTCTACGGCGGTCTGTACCGGGATGTAAACCTGATTGCCGTTTCTGCTTCTCACTTTGATTTGGACTACTACGGTGGCCCCGGCATCAAGGTAACCCCCGTAATTGACGGCAGCAACGCCAATGTAGAAGTAGAAGTTTACGTCACTGATTCCAAGCTGGGTCAGCAGGTGCGGTACACACTCTCTGATAAGGAAGGCAATGTGGTTGCAGAGTCCACCACTGCCGCTACCAAGGCAAGCTTTGTTCTGGAAAACGTCCATAAGTGGAATGGCCGCAAGGATCCCTACCTGTACACCGCGAAGGCCGAGCTGATTGAAAACGAAACCGTTCTGGATGCTGTTTCTGCACGTTTCGGCTGCCGCAGCTATTCTATCGACCCGGATAAGGGCTTTATCCTCAACGGCGAGGCTTATCCCCTGCGGGGTGTCTCCCGTCATCAGGACCGTTGGGGCATGGGCAACGCTCTGCTGCCTGAGCAGCACAAAGAGGACATGGAGTACATCTGTGAAATGGGCGCTACCACCATCAGACTTGCCCACTATCAGCACGATCAGTACTTCTACGATCTGTGTGATGAATACGGCCAGGTCATCTGGGCCGAGATCCCCTATATCTCTCAGCACATGCCTACCGGTCGTGAAAACACCATCTCCCAGATGAAGGAACTGATTACCCAGAACTATAACCATCCCTCCATCGTTGTTTGGGGTCTGTCCAACGAGATTACCATGAAGGGTGAGAAGGATCCGGACCTGCTGGAGAACCACCGGATTCTCAATGACCTGTGCCACGAGATGGATAAAACCAGACTGACCACCATGGCTGTTGTTTCTATGTGTCCCATGGACGCGGAATATCTGGAGATTCCCGACACTGTATCCTATAACCACTATTTCGGTTGGTACGGTGGCGACACCTCCATGAACGGCCCTTGGTTCGATAAGTTCCACAAGCTGCATCCCAATCTGCCCATCGGCATTTCCGAATACGGCTGCGAGGCACTGAACTGGCATACCTCCAAGCCTGTACAGGGTGATTACACTGAAGAATATCAGGCTTACTACCACGAGGAACTGATCAAATGTATCGCCGAGCGTCCTTACCTGTGGGCAACCCATGTATGGAATATGTATGACTTCGGCGCTGATGCAAGAGCAGAAGGCGGCGAGAATGGCCAGAACCATAAGGGTCTGATGACCTTCGACCGGAAATATAAGAAGGATTCTTTCTTTGCTTACAAGGCATGGCTGAATCCCGAACCCATGGTTCATCTGTGCGGCAAGCGCTACATTGACCGGGTAGAGGATGTGACCAAGGTCACTGTTTACTCCAACTGCCAGAGTGTGGAGCTGTTTGCAAACGGTGTTTCTGTTGGCGTGCAGCAGAACAACGGCCTACCCTTCTTCTACTTCAATGTTCCCAACGCAGACACCACACAGTTGGTTGCTGTTGCCGGTGAACTGAAGGACGAAGGCATCATTCGCAAGGTTGAAACCCCCAATGAGGCATACCGTCTGAAGGAAAAGGGTGCTGTGCTCAACTGGTTTGACATTACTGAGCCCGAGGGCTATCTGTCCCTGAACTCCAAAATGAGCGACATCATGGCTACCGTCCGCGGCAAGCTGGTGCTGGCCGGCCTGTTTACAAAGCTGATGGGCGCGATGAAGGGCGACGGTGCCAAGAAAGCCTCCGGCTTCGAGTTAACCGACGGCATGATGCAGATGATGGGTGGCTTCACACTCCTGCGTATGACCAGCATGGTCGGTATGATGAACATTTCTTTCACCAAGGAAGAGCTGTTGGATCTGAACGAAAAACTCAATAAGATCAAGTGCCCTAAGTAAAACAATCCCCGCATGCACAACCCGCCCTGCCATACAGCAGGGCGGGTTATATTATCTGTGGTAAAATACTCTTCTTTGGTTTTCCAAGTCCGGTGGATCCGGCGTGTCGGCGGCAAACAGGCCGTAGAGCCGTCCACACCGGGTTTCTATCTGCTGATAGGGATCGTCAACCGTCTCTCCCACATTGACTAGCCGCAGCTGCTTTTTCCGCTGTTGCAGGATTGCACGCCCCCGGTCATTGAAAGCAAGAATTCTCAAATAGGGCGCCGGCGCAGATAAATCGGACTGTGTCAGGCCCAGAAATGCGCACATTACCATTCTGTCCAGACGGGTACGTGTGTAACGCTTGGACTTGGCAGCAGTTAAAATATCCTCCAGCGTTGTCTCCTGCCGTGCCGCATGCATCAGCTTCCTCCACAAGCCCTCCGAGCCATAGGGCAGCTGGGCAAATTCTTCATCGCGCATAGCACGCAGCCGGCTAAGCATGGCACGTTCACCGGCAGCCAGCGTGTGGATTGTACTTCCGGAAAGACACTCCCTCGCCTCCGAGGGTACATAGTCCAGCCACGCACCGCTTTGCATCATCAGCATCCTGACAGCTGTGGCAGAGGGGTTTTCGCTGTCCGGAACAGAGTCGTGGTAGCTTCCCCGGCGCAAAATCGGCATTGGCTTCAAAGCCAGCCCCTGTGACAAAATAGCTTTGCAGTACTCCGTTGCCAGAATATCATTGGGCCGGCTCAGCACACTCCCGTCCGCGCCCATGGCCTCAAGTGCCGCCTGCCGCGCCGCCGGAAAAGAAACACCCTTCTCCAGCTGTGCACGCAAGGCATCTTGAAACGGCTGACCAAGCAGAATCTTTGCGGTATCCATAAGTAATTGCCGGTCCGCGGTCTCTGCGCCAAAGCAAAGGCAATCACACAACTGCCCCAATATCCGTACACCCTCTGAGGCAAAGCCCTCAGCGGAGGCTAGCGCAGCAGTTACCGGCAGTTCCAGCACCAAATCTGCACCGCAAAGAACAGCCGCCTTTGCCCGCAGAGATTTGTCTACGGAAGCAGGCATGCCCCGCTGTACATAGTTACCGCTCATTAGGCACACAATACCTCCAGCGGGATTTTCTGCCCGAATCATATCCAATTGCTTTTTATGACCAAGGTGCAAAGGGTTATATTCACAGATAATGCCTGTGATTTTCAAAATAATCCCACCTTTACAGAAAATTTTTCCTTTCAGGGGTTGAGAAATCCGAAAAAATATTATAGAATAGACTCAGCTATGGTTATATTACCACATTATGCGCCAAAAGAAAATCATTTTATTTTTTAGGAGGCAATTTCCAATGAACCTTTTGATCATCAACGCCGGCAGCTCGAGCCTTAAGTATCAGCTGATGAACCCCGAGACCGGTGATGTCTCTGCCAAAGGCCTGTGCGAGCGTATCTACATTGACGGCCGCCTGACTCACAAAGTCGGTGATAATAAGGTCGTCAAGGATATTCCCATGCCCAGCCACTCCGAAGCCATTGCTGCTGTTTTGGAGATTCTGCAGGACCCCACTGACGGCGTTATCAAATCCGTCTCTGAAATCGACGCTGTCGGTCACCGCGTGCTGCACGGCGGTATGGAGTTCTTCGATTCCTGCATCATTGACGACGAAGTCATCGCTGCCATCAAGAAGTGCATCCCCCTGGGACCGCTCCACAACCCTGCTAACCTGATGGGTATCGAGGCTTGCCAGGCTGTTATGCCCAACACTCCCCAGGTTGCCGTGTTCGACACTGCATTCCACATGACCATGCCCCCCAAGGCTTACCGTTACGCCATCCCCACCGAGTACTATGAGAACGACTCCATCCGCCGTTACGGCTTCCACGGCACTTCCCACAAGTATGTTGCCCGTCGTACTGCTGAGCTGATTGGCAAGAAGGAATTCAAGATGGTCAACTGCCACTTGGGCAACGGCTCTTCCATGTCCGCTATCAAGGACGGCAAGTGCCAGGATACCACCATGGGTCTGTCCCCCTTGGCAGGTGTACCTATGGGTACCCGTTCCGGCGACATCGATGCCTGTGTTGTTCAGTTCATCTGCAACAAGTACAATATGAGTGTCGACGATTGCCTGAACATGCTGAACAAGAAGTCCGGCATGCTGGCTCTGTCCGGTGTTTCCTCTGACTTCCGTGATCTGGAAGAAGGCGCAAGAAACGGCAACGAGAACTGCGCACTGGCTCGCGACAAGTTCTGCTATGAGGTTGCCAAGTATGTTGGTGCCTATGCTGCTGCTCTGAACGGCATCGATGTGCTGACCTTCACTGCTGGTGTCGGCGAAAACGACTGCAATGTGCGTCAGGCTGTCTGCGACTACCTGGGCTTCATGGGCGTGAAGATCGATTCCGAGCTCAACAAGAACCGCGGCAAGGAAATGAAGATTTCCACCCCCGATTCCTCTGTGGAAGTTTGGATCGTTCCCACCAACGAGGAATTGATGATTGCACAGGATACTGCTGCACTTGTCAACGCCGCAAAGTAAGAAAGTATACAATTGGGGGCGGAGGAAACTCCGCCCCATACTTTTCAGGAGGAATTATGACATCTGTTTCTGAGCGTTTCCTGCGCTACGTAAGCTTCGACACCCAAGCTGACGAGTTTTCCGAAACCTGCCCCTCCACCGATAAGCAGCGTACGTTTGGACGGGCTCTGGTGGAAGAAATGCTGGCTATGGGCATTGCCGATGCCCATATGGATGATGACGGCTACGTATACGGCACAGTCCCCGGTGACCCCCGACTGCCCACCATCGGTCTAATTGCGCATATGGATACATCTCCTGATGCCAGCGGTGAGAAGGTGCAGGCCCGGGTGGTAGAGTATAATGGTGGCGATGTGCTGTTGAACGAAGAAAAAGGCATCTACCTGCGGGAGCAGGACTATCCCGCCCTGGAGAATCACCGGGGCAAGCACCTGATCGTTACCGACGGTACCACATTGCTGGGTGCCGATGATAAGGCAGGTATCGCTGAAATCATGACCGCAGCAGAATTTCTGCTGACTGCTAAAATGAATCACGCCACCTTAAAAATCGGTTTTACCCCCGACGAGGAGATCGGTCGCGGTGCAGACAAGTTCAATGTTTCCGCCTTCGGTGCAGATTACGCCTATACCGCCGACGGCGGTACGCTGGGTGAGATTGAATACGAAAACTTCAATGCTGCCGGTGCTAAAGTGGTATTCCACGGACTGAACATTCACCCTGGCGCAGCCAAGGATAAAATGGTCAATTCCCAGCTGATCGCTATGGAATTTCAAAGCCTGCTGCCGGCACACCAGCGCCCAGAAGCCACCTGCGGTTACGAGGGTTTCATTCATTTGACAGATATGTCCGGTGAAGTTGAGGAGTCCACGCTGCGTTACATCATCCGGGATCATGATATGGAGAAATTTCAGCAGAAAAAAGCTCTCATGGAATCCGCTGCTGCATTTATTAACGCCAAATACGGAACGGGAACTGCAGAGGTTACGATCCGTGACAGTTACTTCAACATGCGGGAAAAGATCGAACCCTGCATGCATATTGTAGAGCGCGCCGCAAAAGCCATGGAAGCTGTCGGTATGGAACCAAGGATCGTCCCCATTCGCGGCGGTACGGATGGCGCCAGACTTTCATTCATGGGACTTCCCTGTCCCAACCTCTGCACCGGCGGTCAGAACTACCATGGCCGTTTTGAGTATATCCCAATAGAGGATATGGAGCTGTGTACGAAGCTCCTTGTGGAGATTTTGACATCGGTCTAATAAGAAAAGCAAAAACGCGCTGCAGTTCATAACTGCAGCGCGTTTTTTAATTATACACGCCATGGTGGCAGCCGGGACTGTCCTGGGTCAGCGCCTGGAAGCTGTATCCATTGCCAATACCCCAAGCCAGAATCTTCTCCACTGCATCCACACTGAAGCCCTTGACATCGTGCTGCAGTACCACCGACACGCTTTTGTTACCAATGCCTCTAACCACATTGTAAAAAACCTGATCGCTGGTGCTGGCACCGCCGGCATCCCGGCTGTCTACATTCCAGTCAAAATACCGGAAACCCAATGCCTGTACTGCCTGGGTAAGACGGCTCATAATGCCGGTATTATAGTTTTTGCTGATGGTATTGGAGCTACCGCCGGGGAAGCGGAGAAGCATAGGCGTCTGACCGGTTAAATCGGTGATAATCCCCTGCATCCGATACAAATCCGCAAAATATGCTTCCTCACTGGAATAGATATTTTGGAACTGGTGGGTTGCCGTATGCATCGCCACCGTATGTCCCTCTTGGGCTGCCCTTGTAATCTCGCCGATATAACCGGTGTTGACCACAAAAAAGGTCGCTTTTGCATCGTACTTTGCCAGAATATCCAAGAGCCTTCCCGTGTGAGGGCCGGGGCCATCGTCAAATGTCAAGTATATCACCTTGCCGTTAGGAGGCGCAGGATCACTGTTAATCGCAGGCAAAACATAGACCGGGCGCTCTGCGGAGGCGGTGTTGCCAAAGTTGTCTGTGACTGTGTAGTAGAGCTTATATACCCCCGGCGTCTGAGTATCCACATTACCGGAAACCGTAACCTTATCCGTGATATCGCCGTCACAGTTATCTGTCGCCGTGTACCCCGGTTCAACATAGGTGTCACCGACAGAAACGGTGACGAAAGAGTATCCGGCCAGCGTCAAAACCGGCGGCTCCGGATCATTATAGACAATGGCACGGGTCACTGTTGCCATATTGCCCGAGGAATCGGAAACCGTATAAGTAACTACGCCATCCTTTTCCTCCCGCACAACCCAATCGGTGATGTTGCCGTCATAATTATCCGCAGCAGCAAAACCCTCTTCCGCATATGGTGTGCCAGGCAATGTATAGGTGTCAGGATTGGATACCAAAGTGATCACAGGCAGCTGTGTGTCAACCACATGCACAACACGCCGGGTAATTTCCGTATACCCGTTATGACTGGCGGTATAGCGCAACTCATAATCCCCAACGGTTTCCGCCGCTACCGTACCGGTAACATCCACTTCTATGCTTTGATCCGGCATGCGGATGCTATAGAATACCGCCTCTGCCCCTGGATCTAAATAGGTGTCTCCCACCTCCAGCGTAATTTCCGAATCTCCTATCAACTCCAGCTGCAAGCTGGATTCCTGCTGCAAGCAGAACCACGTCCCCGCGGCCAAAACAAGCAACACCGCAAATAACGTACACAATCGTACGATTAACCAATTACGCTTTCTCCGTATCTTTTTCTCTTCCACGTTGTATTTCCCCAGTTAACAAAATGTTTCTTTGTATAACATGAACTCTCATATTTCTTATATTATATCCATTCGGCGCGAAAAAACAAGATTTTTGTAGAAATTTCCTGTGGCTTCTTCTGCTGCGAAAGAGCCAATACCTAAAACGCAGCAAGTGCGGACAGATTCCTGTCCGCACATATTATACCCGTTTATAAAGGCACATTTCATAACCGATGCCGTTTTCTTCTCCGGCTTGCAGAATTTCCGCCAGATGCCACTGTGGGTCAGCATCCAAATTGGGAAAAAATGTATCAGAAACCGGACAGGTATGCACCTTGGTCACATAGGCTGTATCACACATTGGCAGCATCTGCCTGTAGACGCTGCCCCCGCCGATAACCATGGCCCGGGCTGCCGTACTTGCCAATTGGGTAGCCTCTTCCGGGCTATGACAGATAACTACCCCCGGAATGTCTGTCTCCTGCCGGGTAAGCACCACGTTCACCCGGTTTGGCAAGGGCCTGCCTCCCGGAAAATCTGCCAGTGTTTTCCGGCCTACAATTACCATTGCGCCCTTGGTGGTCTCCCGAAAAAATTTCCGGTCAGCAGACAGGGCTACCGGCTGCGTACCGTCCTTGCCAATGCCCCAGTCGTCATATACTGCAACGATCAGTTCCATAGTGTACCTCAAATGGCCATAGGAATCTCAAAATTAAAGGGATGGTACTGGTAGTTTTCCACCTTAAAGCTGTCCTTGGTAAAGGCATAAAAATCGGTAATACTCTTATCCAGCACCACCTGGGGAGCAGCATATCCTTCATGCTCCAGCATCGCCTTCACCGCAGGGATATGCCGGTCATAAATATGACAGTCAGCAATCACGTGAACCAGCTCGCCGGCCTCCAAGCCGGATACCTGCGCAACCATCATCAGCAGCATTGCATATTGGCATACATTCCAGTTGTTGGCTGTAAGCATATCCTGGCTGCGCTGATTCAAAATACCGTTAAGAGTATTGCCGGAGACATTAAACGTCATGGAATAGGCGCAAGGATACAGGTTCATCTCATGCAAATCTTCAAAGGTATAAATATTGGTCAAAATCCGGCGGGAAGCGGGGTTATGCTTCAAATCATACAGAACCCTGTCTACCTGGTCGAACATTCCCTCTTTATATTGGTGCTTTACACCCAGCTGATAGCCGTAAGCTTTGCCAATGGTACCGTCCTCACCTGCCCATTCATCCCAAACATGGCTGCCCAAATCCTCGATCCGGTTGGACTTCTTCTGCCAAATCCACAGAAGCTCATCCAGTGCAGACTTCCAATAGGTACGCCGAAGCGTCATGAGAGGAAACTCTTCTTTCAGGTTATACCGGTTTACCACGCCAAACTTTTTCACTGTGTGGGCCGGTGTCCCATCTGCCCAACGGGGACGCACTTCCAGCTCTGTATCATAAAAGCCGTTTTCCAGAATATCCAAACATGTTTGGCGGTACAATTCATCTGCTATGCTCATATGGGTAACCTCCAGATTTTATTTTTATTATAACATACCCAATAGGTCAGTTCACTGCTTGCTGCACTGCGCACTTACTTCCTCTACGATTTGCTGCATCTGCTCCCACTTAGACTCCATGTCTGCCACCAGCTTAAACTGTGTACGGCAGCGGTCCAGATTCTGCTGGGCGTATTGGGTACTAAAGTAATTGTCTCCATCTAAGTAGTCTGTTAGGAATCGCACACCACATTCCAGTGTCATCAGCTTTGCGCCCACAGGCAGTGATTTGCGCTCCGACTCCGTCAAACCCGGGCAAGCCGTTAAGAATCCCTCCGTGTAAGCCCGGAACAGAATAATATCCATCCAGACCTTGCTCAAATCCTGCTCATCCTCTGCCGCAGTGGATGCACCAAAACGGATAGAATCACCATAATCATAAGCAATCAAGCCCGGCATTGTGGTATCCAAATCGATCACGCAAAGAGGCTTTCTTGTTGCCTTGTCCAGCATAACATTATTGAGTTTGGTATCATTGTGGGTAACACGCAGTGGCAAAACACCGGCTTGCTGCTGGGCTACCAGCACACCGGCCTCCTGCTCCCGGGCCAATGCAAAGGCAATTTCAGCCTGCACATCCTTGGCCCTGCCCATGGCATCCCGCTCCAAAGCTTCCTTAAACAGGCGGTAACGGTCTGGAGTATTGTGAAAATTGGGAATGGTTTCGTGAAGTGTCTCCGCGGGAAAGCCATCCAGCTGCTGGGCGAAGCCACCAAATGCAACGGCACTCTCATAAAAATCCTGAGGGCATTCCGCCGCCTGCAAACACACACTGTCACCAATAAACACAAATACACGCCAGTCACTGTTGGTTTCGTGGTGGTAGTAGGGCTTGCCATCCACCGTGGGAATCAGTGTCAATACCTTGCGGGGGTCATCTGTTCGTTTCCGCAGATAGTCCGACACAGCAGAAAGATTCTCCATCAACTGGTCAATATCACCGAACGCCCGGTTGCTAAGCTTCTGAAGCAAATACTGCCCGCCGGCAGCAGTAGTAACCAAAAAGGTTTTATTAATATGGCCGCGGCCGAAAGGCTCACAGCTTACCGCAGGAGCATCCAGTTGAAACTGAGTCAATACCGTTTGGTGAAGTATGTCCATGTTTTATTCTCCCGGATTATCTGTCTATTTTTTGTCATACCTTATGTATTGTACCATATTAAACGTAATTTGAAAAGAAAAAAAACAAAATAATAGTACAATTATCAACAGAATTGTGCAAAAAGTGTTGCATTGTACTTTCTCGTTATTAATGATAATAGGCTGCTCCTTATTCTAGCATTCCCGCAACAGTAGTAGGTTTTGTTTCCCGGTATATTCCAACGCGCATATATAAAAACACAAGGCGCACGCCCTGCGCGTGCGCCTATGTCTTACTAAAAACCTGTTTACTTTTCCAGGGCCCGAATCAGTTCATTTCTTGTTGCCCTGAAAACCAGCGGGTCATACTCCACGTCTGTAAAGGAGCGGAACACCCGATTGCAAAGAGAATCAGCCAGTTCCTTATTTGTCTCTGCCAAAGCACGGAGCATCTCGTACTCTTCTGTGCTGGCCCTTTGATTCTCAAAACGCACCGAAATCCATGGCCCATTATCACCCGGATAAACCAAGTGTGTATCGCCTGCGGGCAGCCGGAGAACCTCTTGGGCGTTGATGTGCATCGGGCAGCTTTCTATAAAGGGATTTTGTCCCGGCTGATAATTATTGAGCGCCCAATGGAGATAGCCGGTAAAATTGTAAGCATAATTGGCCCAGCCATGATACCGCACCGCAATCAGCGGGCAATCCATAAAGCGGTTAATATACCCATTGCCGCGGGGACCGCAGCAATCGTAATACCAGTACTCACCGCCAAAACTGCGCATCACTTCAAATTCTTCGATATGCTCGGCGTACTGGTTGCTGAGTACAACATAGGTGTCCAGATATCCCTGTGTATAGCCAAAGGAGGTTGGTTCAATTTGTTTGATTTTAGGAGCCAGCCTTCTAACCAGTCCGCTCAAAGCGCGGTACTCAACAAAGTTTGTCTTCTTAGGCTCATCACAGATGCTGAGCATATAAGAATCCAACCACCCGTTTTTCTCCAAAAAATCACTAAGCGCCGGCAGGAATTGGGCCAAAAAACGGTACGCTTCAAAGCTGGTAGATTCCATTTCATGGACATAAATCGTTGATGACAGGTAGTTTTTGGAGTAACCAAGGTTGTTATAGAAGCCTTTAAAACCAAAAGATTCTGCATAGCGCATGTATTTCTCCATTTTGGAAAAATCAAACGCGTACTGATTGTCACCCAAATCTGTAACCCATGTTTTCATGCTTGGTGCCCAAACGATATTTTGGCGCATACGCCGCATCAAAAGATGGTACTCTCTGTCCAGCTTCTCAAATTCGGGGCTGCCATCCTCAACATGATGATGCTCTATCACCTTGTCTTTATTATATACAAGAGCCAACTTAAGCGTCTCCGCTGGGATCACAGCAGAGGAAATTTCCAGTTCCACAGGAACGGTAATATCCCCTATCCGGATACTTCCGTGGAGGGTACCCGGGACAGCATCCTCGGGAATTTGTAAGGTAAAGTAGACTGCCGCCACGCCGTCCTTAAAGGCCAATTCCCCTGTATAGGGCTTCAGGCAGTCATAAACCTCAAAGGGTGCATCCCTTTCCGGTGTATGTGGTGCCCGCTTTTCCTCGGTCATAAGGGCATTGTCCTCAACAGGGATCGCCATCATCTCATAAATCTCCGGATTCCACCCTTCACAGGAGACTTGCACATTTCCCTTTCCTTCCCACAGGAAAATCTGCGCGCAGGCGTAGCTTCCACGGGGTGTTAGAATACAAATACGATCCGTTCCGCTTTTATAATCTGTAATGTCAGGATACAAAAATTCGACGGTGTCAACACACGTGTATTTCATACCTCTTCCTCCTTAAGCTTGTTCATTTTCCCGTGCGAACATTCTAAAGTCAAATACAGCAGGCAGCTCAGATACTTCCAGGCCCGCAAGTTTCTTTTGCTCTTGGATATAGAACCAGAGCTCTGTAATGGAAACCTCACCTTCGCGTATATCCGGGACAACCAGTCCACCGTCGCGACACAATAGGTTCTCTGCCTCCGTAATTCTCCCCTGTCTTGCCAGGGCATAGGCGTAATATAGCTGACATCTGCTGTTTTCCCTTACGGACTGATCTGCTGCTTCAAAGATCTTTACAGTTAGCGTAGATTCTTCTGCGCTATAAAGAACCTTTAGCACTTCCTTCGCTAGGGAGAGGTCATGTCCCCGCAGCGCATAGGCTTTTAGCATATGTTCCTTGCAAAGTTCATTGTCTGCCGTTAATTCATAATTGACAGCCAACGCATAATGCGCCCAAGCTGTATCCACAAGCGCAAGCGACCTATGAAGATGTTCCGCTGCTTTCTGATACTGTCCCAGCGCTGTCATTGCCGTGCCGTAGATGTAATGGGTATACCAATTATCTTTATCCTTGTTCTCCAGTGCTGACGCAAGTAAATCAAGCCATTCCACTTGCCGGCTATAGGAATCGGGAACACTCTCCGGAGAATGAACACCCATTGTCCCCTCATCCAAAAGCAGCTTCCAAGCAGCCTGCTGCGTACCCATAGAGCCGAAGTCTAAATGGTCGCACATCATCCCCTTCCCAATCTTGCTTCTGCGGTATTGCTCCAGCGCTCCCCAGCCGTCATTCATGCGCAGCAGCTGCTGCTCCGCCGGGCTTTTTGCCATTGGTCTGGTCTCCAAAAGCAGTTTTTCCATTTCCTCCGCAGAAATCAATGCGTTTAAGTATTGCTCTGCTGCATGCTGTGCCTGGATCCAATCTCCGTGAACCGCGTCCTTGCCGACTTGCATGGCGCCGTAGCCCTCCAGCCACTCCCAAACTGTATTGGGGGGCATGGGAAGACTTTCATACTGGCTGTGGGCAAGACCGCACTGGATCTCGTCATAGCTGCCGCTCTCGTCGTCCGCAGTGAGGAAGTTCTGCCATTTGCGGCCGCCCTGAGAGTTGCCCCAAATAAATAGCTTCCTCCCCTTCAACCGCTCCGTGGAAACCTGGCAAAGGCCATAGCCGTCCCTATCCAGCTGGCATACATATTTTCTGGACGCAGTATTTGTTTTCCAGAAGTAATCTCTTGCCACAACATTGTTTTTGGGATAAGAGATATCAGCACCCCTGTACTGTGGGATATCAATTTTATAAACACCGTTTTGGGGCTTCCCGTCAACAGGACTGACCTCAGCAACATTGGTATATGCCTGAACTGCCGGTACGATCACCCTGTCTCCCTCTTTTTCCACAACTGCAATATTGCTCCACCAGTACATGGGAATTACAGTGTTATTGGGATTGGTAATCCGCATTCTGCAGTAAAGAAGCCGTGACGCTTCCGGAAGGAAAAAATCCATCTGGACGATAGCGCAGCGCACACGCTCAAAATAGTAAAACCGCAAAACGGGCGTACCGTCTGCAAGGCTTGTCTGGGCTGTGTTCAGCAAAGAGCAGGTATGGGGGTGATGGCCAAAGAAACCGGCGTTCCACTCAACGCCACCGGAAAGCCATGCATTGCGGGTAGCCAGATTACATGGACGAATAACCGAATTTGCAAACAGCAGCTCTGAGCCCTTCTGCTTGTCCACCAACGACCAGAGCTTACCGCCAAACTCCGGCAAAAAGGTTGCCTTTAAATAGTCATTCTCCAGAATGACACTCTCATACTCCGTAGGAGTCAGTTCTCTATCGTACATATCCTGAGAACGGTATGGGTAAGCGCTGCTTACATAACCATAATTCAGGAACAGGCCGTCATCCTCATCGGTATGATTTACAAAGTTTGCAGAGCAATTAACCGCCACCGGCGGCAGGGAACTCTCTCCGTTAAAATTCGCAGAGCGTATTATTACTTTTCCACACTTTAAACCCATTGTAAACTCCCCCTTTTGTTGCTTTCTACCATTACCGGCTGTTTTTCTGCAGCCTTGATGCAGCGTACCATGCAAAATGGTTATGGACGCAGTGCCTGCTTTTTACCATTTTATTTTCATGGTATTCTGCCCTCAATATACGTCCGACCTCTCAATTTGTCAACACAAAAAACACAAATGCGTTCCCCAGAAAAACAAATATGTCACAACACGATAGAAATATATAACACAGAAATCTCTGCACCATCGTGCAGGTGCACAGATTCCGGTGAGATGCTTTCCTGCTTTACAAGAGAGCATCTAATAAAGCCGCCCACGAAACGCTTTTGAATTGTTTCCCCCTGCGAGCAAAGACGCGGAAGCAAGTAGATAATCTGACTCACTTCTGCAACAACAGGCAAATCCAGACGGTCATAACCACCGACACAACCGGCAGTATTCCTATACAAAAAATCGCACTGCCCAGAGGGCAGTGCGATTTTCGATAGAATCATCCAGACCCTTTCACTGCATCAATAACCGTTACTCAGCACATTCGCAGTGACAACTTCGGAATAGCGCTTTGCTCTATCCCAGTAGTTAAGGTACTTCTTAACGCCGTATGTAGACGAATCTACGGGCCGGATATCCAGAAGCTTCTCTTCCAGTTCTTCGATCTGGGAGATCTTGCCGTCCACATAGTCCTGCAGGCGGTCAGCGCAATGCTCCACACGGGTCATAACGCCGCCAATACGGATATCGGAAACATCAAAGCCGTGACCCTTGTTTTCAATCATCCACTGCCGGCGGAAGGCCAGATAGAACTGACGCACCAATCTCTTCAGCTTGCGCAGGTCAGCAATAACCTTCACCAGCTCCGCCTTGTCCTCTTTTTCGTAGGCATCACGGATGCGGGTACCAATATCGCATTTCAGCGCAGTCACCTTGCAGAGCGCATGAAGGGTATCGAACAGATAACCCCACCGCTCATGCTTTCTCAGCGGCGCCAGCAATTTTGCAAGTTCCTCATGGTCCTTCTTTGCATAGTCCGGAATCGTGGTTTCAACCAGGCCAATAAACGGATCATTGTACAAAATGTATCTAGTAGGTTCGCTGGTATACACTTCTGTCTCATTGCAGGTAGTAAGATCCAGGAGTATAAACTTGTCAAAAGGCATGCCAAACATCTCTTCGAACTTCGCTTTAATGGAGGCCTCGTCTGTATTGCCCTTTATCAGCTCACTGGCATAGAAAACTGCAGGCAGTGCGGCAAACCGTGAACATTCGGCGCCATCATCACCCCACAGGGAAATAATGACATTTTCTACGTTGGTTTCCAGGCATGCCGGTATGCTGTTGCGGAACCCTGCTATGCTGTAGCTGTTCTCCGGAGAGAATGTAAACCAGTTCCACACGCCGCCATAGTACCACAGGCCCTCTTTTTTGATCTCCTGGTTGATACGGATCAGCTTGGCATAGTCCTCTTTCTCACGCTTGTAGTAATTCCAGTAGACCAGGCTGACGTTGTCAGGAATCAAGTGGGACACGTCCTCCTGAACCTTGGCATTCTCATCAGCGTACTCGCTGTGGGTTGCAAGGGCGAAAAGCATATCGCTGTAAATCAGAAGTTCCTTGCCGTACTTCTTGGCGATTTCAGAAACTTTATTCAGATGGCGCAAAATAATTTCAATTCGTTTTTGCTCACCATGGGCATCGAAATACTTACCACGGCCAATCATATCTGCCTCATCCATACCTACGTTGATAATGCTGGAGGTATAGCAGTCAGCCAGCGTCTTTATCATATCCTCAACCAGTGCATATGTACGCTCATCTTCACACAGCAGAATGTCTTCGCAATCGTGAATATCTGCATACTGCTTCCATCTGAAGATCGTATTCAAATGAGCCAGTGTGTTGATGCTGGGGATCAGCTCGATACCCTTGGACAGTGCGTAGGCATTCAATTCCTTTAGCTCTGCCTTGGAGTAGCGGCCTCTGCCGTAACCGAAATAGGGGTGACCATCAATTTCATAGGTATCTTCCGTGTACAGCATCAGAACATTGTGACCCATCGCAGAGCAGATATCAATCCAGCGCTTCAATGCATCTACAGACATGACAGCATTTCTGGAGCAGTCGATTTGGGTACCAAAACGCTTAAAAGGTAAATTACTCATCTTATATCTCCTTACAGTAGTATATTTTTATGCCTATGACCATTGTATCATGTTATTTTAGAATTTCAACATGCATTTTTACAATTGTTTCGGCTCTTCCATTCCTGCTTCATGCATCGTCCTTAGCAGGTGGATCCATTCGCTCCAGCTTAAAGATCACCGGCCGGTAACCGTCTGTGCAGCAGGTGACGAACATCCGCTGGCCGCCCCTGGCCATGCCATGTACCAGCTTCTGAATATCCGCCCAGGCCCAACCGCAAAAGCCCTTGGGCATATCCCAGGGTCGCCCGGCATCTGTGATAAATTCATCTCCAATGTTAAAATGGCCGCAAGGCGCCCAGACATCCGGATCAGCAGCATAATCCTTGACCATGTCCTCATTAAAGGTCTTTTTCATTACGGTGATCTTCACTGGGTGGGCAGGAACTTCCCAACGGTTTGCCATAGTGCATACCTCCTTTAAAATATTGTTTTCAATCAAATTGTACCATGCAATTGTTCATACCGCAAGTCGTTAGTATATACTTTAGGTGTTAGGAAACTTATTATGCACATCCGTCCACACCCATACTGGGTTCGCCGTATGTGCATGGATTCTCCCACGGACTAAACAAGTGTCCACCGGACACTTGTTTACCCTCCCTACGGTCGGGCCGTCCTTTCGAATCCCTCACTCTCCACCTATAAAAACAGCCGCCCGAAGGCGGCGTTTTGTTGGCGGAGAGTGAGGGATTCGAACCCTCGTGCGGCATGCGCCGCAAACTGATTTCGAGTCAGCCCCGTTATGACCACTTCGATAACTCTCCATCGAACCAATATATTATAGCAGTAATCAGCGAAAAAATCAAGGCTTCATATCCGGTTTCTGTCTGGCCAGTTCCATTACTGCCCCCATTTTTTCTAACACGCCATCATAATTTTCCGCACGATGGGGAAACAGGCAGCCGGAACAATCCTTAATGCCTTCTTTTGTGTACACAAAATTGCCCCCGCAGTCCTTGCCCAGGGCGTAAAGCGGACAATAGCAAAACAGGCAGCTGAACGCCTCAGGTCTTTCTGTTTTGTGGCAAGGAAAATATTCACATTTTGTGTTCTGAAAAAAACGATAATTATCCATAAAGTGCCTCTATTCCGTCATTGCTTTTCAATTGACTGCTTGTTATAATACTTCTGTTAGGAGGTATTGCATGAAAGTATTGATTGATGCCGATGGGTGCCCTGTAACCGACATTGCAATACGCCTGTGCCTTCGGTATAACATTCCCTGCTTATTATTGTGTGATACAGCACACACCTTTCACCGACCGGGAGCGGAAACACTGGTATTCGACAAAGGCGCTGACAGTGTGGATTTTGCCCTTGTAAACCGTATTCTGCCGGGCGATATTATCATTACCCAAGATTACGGCCTGGCATCCATGTGTCTTGCACGCGGCGGACTGGTTCTGCACCAGGACGGCTGGCTCTACACCGCTGATAACATAGACGTGCTTCTGTTCCAGCGGCACGAATCCCGAAAATACCGCGCCGCCGGTGGCCGTTTAAGAGGCCCCGCCAAGCGAAAGTCCGCACAGGACAAGGCTTTTTCTCAGGGATTGGAGGCTTTGCTTCAGCAATCTGTCCAAGGGTAAACTTCCGGTGGATCTAAAACAAATTCCATGGGTTTTCCCGTTTTGGGATGGCAAAACGCCAACCGATAGGACCAAAGAGCAATTTCACAATTGTCTTCAAGCAGGCTGTATTTTCTATCCCCCACCAAGGGAAGATTTCTACCGGAAAACTGCGCCCGAATCTGATGGGTTCTGCCGGTCTGCAATTGAATCCGCACCCTGCTTAAATGCGCTGTCCGGTTAAGCACCTGATAGGAAAGGATCGCCTCCTGAACCCCCTTTGCCAGCACATCCACAATGTACGTTTTTCGTTCCTGTTTGTCCCGCTGGAGCAAATCACGGTACACACCGCTATCGGATGCGGGGCTTCCGTGAATCACCGCCAGATACTCTTTCTGGAATAACTGCTCCCGGATTTGCCTGGACAGTTCAGAGGCTGCCTCCGGCGATCTGGCCAATACCATAAGCCCGGATACCACGCGGTCAAGGCGGTGGATTGTACGTACATCCGCCTGTGCATCCCCCAGTGCTTCACGCACCAACTCCGGTACACCTCCCGGCTCATCAGTCGAAAGTACCCGCGGGGGCTTCACACATACAACAACATCTGCATCGTGATAAATCAGTTCCATATTCTGCTCCTGCATTTTTTATTATTCTAACAAAGTCACGCCCGATTTGCAAGTGAAAAGGAGACCGGCCATGAAAATCGTTGTACTTGACGGCAACGCCGTTAACCCCGGAGACCTCTCCTGGGACGCATTAAACCAATTTGGTAGTGTTTCCGTATACGTGCGAACTGCTTACCATGACGCATCCGCACGCATTGGCGACGCTGAAATCATCTTGACCAATAAAACACCAATTACCGCTGAACTTCTGGATTCCTGCCCCTCTGTTCGCCTAATCTGTGTTCTGGCAACCGGCTACAATGTTGTCGACTGCCAGGCAGCGAAGGAACGGGGTATCCCCGTATGTAACGTTCCGGACTATGGCACAGCCGCAGTAGCCCAATTTACCTTCTCCCTGTTGCTGGAGTTATGTAACCGTGTCGGGCATCATGACCATGCGGTTCACGCCGGAAAATGGTCCAACTGCCCTGACTTCTGTTTCTGGGAGACACCGCAAATGGAGCTTGCCGGAAAAACCATAGGAATTATCGGATTTGGTCGTATTGGCCGGGCTGTAGGAAAAATTGCGAGAGCCTTTGGTATGCGAGTTTTGGCCTATAACCGCAGCTGCCATCCGGAGGGTGAGGCCATCGGAGAGTACGTAGATTTGGAAACACTGCTGACGCAGGCTGATGTTATCTCCCTGCACTGCCCGTTAAATGCCGACAGCACCGGAATCATCAATAAGGATACCATTGCCAAAATGAAAAACGGCGCGATACTGCTAAATACCGCAAGAGGGCCTCTTGTAAACGAAACCGATGTGGCCTCCGCCCTGTGCAACGGGAAGCTGCGCGGTTTTGCAGCTGACGTAGTTTCGCAGGAACCTATCTGCCCGGACAACCCGCTTTTGCATGCGCCAAACTGTATTCTCACACCGCACATGGCGTGGGCGCCAACCGAAAGCAGACAGCGGATTCTGGATTGCACCGTCAGAAGCATCCGCAGCTATCTGGATGGAAAACCTATTAACATTGTCAATCCATAAAACAAGGCAAATATAACCACCGCCAGATTTTGGCGGTGGTTTTCTCGTGGAACCCCTCCGGTGCACACGCCGGAGGGAGTTATTGCTTACCATTTCAGTTTCTTTAGCAGATAGTCCACCTTCCACCCGTAATATACGGTATCCTTTTCGTTTTCAACGACTGGCAATGTATATCCGTCCGGTGTTACGTAAAAAGCGCCTTGACTACCAAAGTAACTGCGGCTGGGTACATCATCGTCCTTCGAGACCGGCAGCACGATTTTCATCCCCTTGTATAACTGCGGGTCGCACTCTTTTGTTTCCATACTGGCCGCAACGGTAATCTGTTCACCCTTTGCATATTTCCCATTGGAATCATCAATTACAGTAAAGGCATACTCATAACGTTTGAATCCATACATAGGAGAGGTAAATTTCACCAGGTCCCCGGTAACCTCTCCGTACACGAAGGAGTCCACACGTTCTATGACCTCCTCAATATCGACCAACCTTGCATCAATTAAGGGTGTTGAGATTGGCATAATGGGATACTCATCTCTCAGCGCTGCTATCTGCTCAGGTGTCAGCCGCTCTTCCGGTACCGGTTCCTCATACAGCACGCCAACAAGCACAGCTACCAGACAGCAAATCACCAACACGCCAACAATCCATAAGGTTTTTTTGCCTTTCATCTTTATTCTACCCCTTTCTTCATAATCACGGTATAAAAAAACGCGCAAATCAATCCCGTACAAAAAGAGGACGACTACACGCGGCAATGCTTTCTGTATTTCATTTTACTTTGAACATCAAGGTGCATTTTGGCCTCGTCATCCTCTACTGGAACTGTACCATCGCAATTCCCTCCTCTTCCTAGGTTAATTATATAATATCATATTCTTTTGGAAAAAACAACCATTTCATTTGTGTAAACCCGGGTTGTTTTTGTAGCTTTTGCATGCAGTCCTGTTAGGCATGCAACTCATTCACTTTTCAGTGGAGGTCTGTGTTGGCATTACCTATCTCCCGGGTAGGCCAGGTATTGTCCTTGCGTTAAAAAACATGCCAGTGGCATGTTTTAGCAAGAAAGACCTCCACATTTCTGTGGAGGTCTTATGTTGGCATTACCTATCTTCCCGGGCAGTCACCCGCCAAGTATTGTCGGCGCAAATGAGCTTAACTTCTGTGTTCGGGATGGGAACAGGTGGACCCTCATCGCAATCAATACCAACTCGTATGGATGGCTCTTCGCCATCTT
>JAZTZS010000017.1:0-79158 GCA_045637585.1 Faecousia sp.
TGCCCGGGTCAGCACCGGCGCAAAGCGCAGCAGATCGTCGGCAGTGGCATGTAAAATAAGTTTACATAATTCAGAAAGCACCCGCTCCGGCGCCAAATGGTCGATCAGATGCGCCAGACTTTCCATGGCCTTTTCTGTTTCTGCCTCCGGTGTCAAACCGAAACGGGCGGCAAACCGAACGCCCCGCAGGATCCGCAGCGCGTCCTCACGGAATCGCGTTTCCGGATCCCCTACAGCGCGCAGGATGCCATTGCGCAGGTCTGCCTGCCCCCCAAAGGGATCAATGTAGCCTTGGGCAGGGGTATAGGCAATGGCGTTGACGGTAAAATGCCGGCGGGCAAGATCTGCGTCCACGTTGGTAACAAAGGTTACCTGGTCCGGGTGACGGCAGTCGGAATACGTTCCCTCTGTGCGGAAGGTCGTGATCTCATAGACTTCTCCGTCCAAAACCACACCGATGGTGCCGTGCTTTTCTCCGCTGCGCACCAGCGCGTGCTGGGCGAAGACCCGGGCGGTCTGTTCCGGGGTGGCGGAGGTGCACAGGTCGTAATCGTGGGGGGTAAGCCCCAACAGCGCGTCCCGGACACAGCCGCCTACCACATAGGCGCTGTGGCCTGCATCCTCCAGCGACTGCAGGCAGAAAAGGACGTTTTTCGGCAGATGCATGGTGTGGACGGCCCGGATAGGTTTCAGGGAACATAGATCGGTGGCGGTCCAGACCGCCATGGAAAGATAGAAGGGCCATTGGCTGCCGTACAGGGCAAGCAGACAGAAGAAAAACGCGCCGTAGTTGAAAAATACATACCACCGACGGCTGCCGCAACGGGCGTCCAGCGTGGTGCGATGGTAGGCGCTGAGCATCAGAAAGACCGAGGCAAAGAGCTGGAAAACGTAGGCTTGCAGCTGGGTCTCTGCGCTCCAATTCCGGTATTGTGACACCAGATGGATCATCAGATAGGCGGTAACGCAGCCGTGGAGGTATACATTGGGTCTTGCGCCCCGCAGACGAAAGATGCCCAGCAGAACAAGGCTTGCTGCTGCTAGCACGCCCAGAACGAAGGACAGCAGGGAAACATTATCCCGCACGCCGAAAATTTCAAAGAAATCGGTAACAAGGATTCCCGCTGCCGCTACCCAGCAGCCTGCCGCGGAAAGGGGGCTTTTTTGAAAGAGCCGTTTATAGGTAGGGATGCCTGTCAAGGGGCGCAGGCACAGATACAGTCCCAGCAGCACAGCCGCTGTCAGTAAAAAAACAAGGCTGTTGGCGGGGTGATCTGCCCGGAGCAGCCCCTTATGATCGACACCGGTGACAAACAGCCACAGGCGCAGCAGAAATCCCAGCGTACCGCCGAACAGGGCAAGCAGCGGGATTCGCTTTGGTTGAAAAGGATTTTTCATAGGTAAGATCTCCAAAAACATATATTAAAAATATTATACCAATAATAACTGCTGATTTCCAGTCTTTTTGGAAAAATTAGGCTTGTTTCCCGGAGACTTTGGAAGTATAATGTAAAAAACACTTTTAAGGGAGCGGCTGTATGCTTATTCGCGTTATTTCCTGTTTGTCAATACTTGCGGCGGTAGTCCTGTGCGCGACGGTAGGTGCGTTTTCCAACCTGCATTGGATTTGGCTGCTGCCGGTGGGTCTGTTGGGCAGTTTTCTGCTGATGATCGGACTGGGGTTTGTGTTTTTGCTGATCGTCTGCGCCTTTATCGATCCGGAAAAACCCCGGGAAAAGGATACACCGTGGTTCCGCCGGATGCTTATGGAATATGTGGATGTGATTTTGAAAGTGCTGCCTGTGCGGGTCTGCACAGAGGGTCTGGAAAAGATACCGAAAGACAGGCGCTTTTTACTGGTGAGTAACCATCTGGATGACACCGACCCGGCATTTTTTTACTACTGCTTTCCCAAAAGCCAGCTTGCGTTCGTGGGCAAAAAGGAAACCAAGGATATGCCTCTGGTCAATAAGGTGATGCCCAAGCTGCTGTGTCCTACCATTAACCGGGAGAACGACCGGGAAGCGTTGAAAACCATCCTGCGCTGTATCAGCCTGCTGAAATCCGATACGGTGTCTATCGCCGTTTTCCCCGAGGGGCGGATCAACCCTTACCGTAAGCTTGCCCATTTCCGTCCCGGTGTGTTCAAGATCGCCCAAAAGGCAAATGTGCCCATTGTAGTCTGCACCCTCCGGGGATCCCATGACGCAATGCTCCGTTTAAAAAAGCTGAAAGGCAGTACAGTCCACCTGCACCTGCTGGATGTGATCCCACCGGAGTCCTTTGCGGAAAAGACCACGGTGCAGATCGCCGACGAGATCTACAACATGATGGCGCAGGATCTGGGGCCGGAAAATGTACTTACCCCGGAGGAAGAAGAAAATACTTGATTTACCACAGTTTGCCTGTATAATGATTGTAAGTTGATTTTTTGGGAGGAAAGACAATGAAAAACAGTGAAAAGACATTGGATATGATCGTAAACCTCTGTAAGAGCAGAGGTTATGTGTATGCCGGCTCCGAGATTTACGGCGGTCTGGCAAACTCCTGGGACTATGGCCCTCTGGGTGTGGAGTTCAAGAATAACGTCAAGAAGGCATGGCTGAAGAAGTTTGTGCAGGAATCCGACTACAACGTGGGTCTGGACGCAGCCATTATTATGAATCCTACCACTTGGGTCACCACCGGTCACGTGGGTTCTTTCTCCGATCCGCTGGTGGACTGCAAGGGCTGCGGTGCCCGCCATCGCGCCGACAAGCTGATCGAAGAGTCCGAGTCCGGCAAGGATGTCAATGTGGACGCCATGAAGCCTGCGGAGATGAACGACTTCATCGCTGAGCACGAGGATGTTGTCTGCCCCAACTGCGGCAAGCACCACTTCACCTCTATCCGCAACTTCAACCTGATGTTCCAGACCAAGATCGGCGTTACCGAGGACTCCTCCTCCATCGCTTACCTGCGTCCGGAAACTGCCCAGGGCATCTTCGTCAACTTCGATAACATTCAGCGCACCACCCGGAAAAAGCTGCCCTTCGGCGTCTGCCAGGTGGGCAAGGCGTTCCGTAACGAGATCACCCCCGGTAACTTCACCTTCCGTACCCGTGAGTTCGAGCAGATGGAGTGCGAATTCTTCTGCCAGCCTGGTACTGACCTGGAGTGGTTCGCTTACTGGAAGGACTTCTGCAAGAACTGGCTGATCAGCTTGGGCATCAAGGAAGATTCCCTGCGTCTGCGTGACCATGAGCCTGCGGAGCTGGCCTTCTACTCCCGCGCAACTACCGACATTGAATATCAGTTCCCCTTCGGAAGCGGCTGGGGCGAGCTGTGGGGCATTGCTGACCGTACTGACTATGACCTGGGCCGCCATCAGGAGGCTTCCGGCAAGAAGCTGACCTACTTCGATCAGGAGCGAAACGAGCACTACATTCCTTATGTCATTGAGCCCTCTCTGGGCTGCGACCGTGTGGCACTGGCATTCCTATGCGAAGCTTACGATGAAGAGGTCGTCGGCCAGGATAAGAACGGCAAGGACGATGTGCGGACTGTCCTGCGTTTGCACCCGGCGCTGGCTCCTTTCAAGGCCGCTGTTCTGCCTCTGTCCAAGAAGCTGGGGCCCAAGGCCGAGGAGATCTACAGAGAGCTGCGTAAGGACTTTATGGTGGATTACGACGATGCCGGTTCTATCGGCAAGCGTTACCGCCGGGAGGACGAGATTGGCACCCCCCTGTGCATCACCGTGGACTTCCAGACCGTGGGCGATGACACCACCGAGGCTGACAACTGCGTGACCGTCCGTGACCGCGATACCATGGAACAGGTGCGTATCCCCATCGCAGAGCTGAAAAACTACATTGCCGAAAAGTGCAATTTCTAATTGCAAACAGATACGCCCCCGGGAAAGCTCCGGGGGCGTATTTTCTTATGCTTTTGTTTCTTCTGCGCAGATAACAGGTGACGTGCTGTAGCCAACGCCCAGACGTTCCGCACCCATATCTACATACATCCTTGCCGTCTCATAATTGCGGATACCGCCGGAGGCCTTTACCTTGATTCTGCCTTTGCTGGCCTCTACCATGGCCTGTACCGCTTCTGCGCTGGCACCGGCGGCTGCAAAGCCCGTAGAGGTCTTGACAAAATCCGCGCCGGCCTCAATGGAAATCTCTGTGGCTTTCCGGATTTCCGCATCTGTCAGTGCGCAGGTTTCAAAAATCACCTTCACGCCTACATTGTGCCGCTTGGCTGCTTTTACCACACCCTCGATGCCCGCCTTGACTTCGTCCCACTGGCCGGAGCGTGCAAGGCCGTAGTTCATAACCATATCGATCTCCGCTACGCCTTGCGCTGCATACAGCTCCGCCAGTGCTGCCTTACCAGCGGGGGTGCTGTCGCCGTGGGGGAAATCCAGCACGCAGCTGACAATGGTATTGGTACCCTTGCACATGGCAACTGCCAAGTCGATATCACAGGGGCGCACGCATACGGAATACACATCATAATCGATACCCAACTGGATGGCTGCCTTAACCTCCTGTTGGGTCATGTTGGGCTTCAATACGGCATGGTCAAAATAACGGCTGATCTTCATGGGATAATCGTCCTTTCTTCGCGATTCTTTAAGTCATCATATCACTGTTTTAGGAATATGGCAAGTGGCACTTTCGGGTATCCGCGCGTTTGTACGGCCAGCTTCCGAAAAAACGCCAGTAGCTATTAGAAAATGCAAGATTCACCTTTCACGGCCTGATACATAGACTAAATACAGGAAAGAACCCCTCATTCCCCAATTTTTCTCAAGGAGTGTTGGCTGTGAAAAAAGTCATTTGCTTAAACGATATGTACCCGGGCCAGACAGCAACCGTCATAGCATTGCATACCGAAGGCAGCATGCGCAGGCGGTTTATGGATATTGGATTGATTGAAAACACGCGGGTTGAGTGTCTGGGCCGCAGTCCGGGCGGAGACCCTGCTGCCTACCTCATTCGCGGCGCGGTCATCGCCATTCGCTCTGAGGACGGCCGTTCCATTTTGGTAGAGCCTACGGAGGTGGACGAATGGGACTGACCAAGCAATCCACAGGCAGAAATTCCCTCCGCGACAGTCAAACACCCACTGCGGACAGCTGCGTGGTCGCCCTTGCAGGCAACCCCAATGTGGGAAAAAGTACCCTGTTCAATGCGCTGACCGGCATGCATCAGCATACGGGCAACTGGCCGGGCAAAACAGTCGCTACCGCGCAAGGTTACTGCCAGTCAGAGTCCTGCAAATACACACTTATAGACCTGCCGGGGACATATTCCCTGCTAGCCCATTCCGCCGAGGAGGAGATCGCCCGGGATTTCCTCTGCTTTGAAAAACCGGAAGCGGTGGTGGTAGTATGCGATGCCACCTGTTTGGAGCGGAATATGAATCTGGTTCTGCAAACCATGGAGATTTCCCCCAATGTGGTTGTCTGCGTGAACCTTTTGGACGAGGCAGAGCGAAAGCAAATTCATGTCAATTTACAAGCGCTGTCCCGGCAGCTGGGCGTGCCTGTGGTGGGTACAGTGGCCCGTAAAAAACGCAGTCTGCAGAAGCTTTTGAAAACACTGGATATCCATATCATGAATCCTCCCGCATCCCCGCGGCAGGTACAGTACCCACAAGCCATTGAAGAGGCCATAGGGATGATTGCCCCTGTTTTGGAGGAAAAAACCGGTGGGAAGCTGCCAGTCAGGTGGTTAAGTCTGCGCCTGCTTACCCCCGATACGCAGCTGCAAAACAGTATCCAACGGTTTTTGGGACAGGATATCTGGGAGGACGGCTGCGTACAGGCGGCATTAAACCTTGCGTGGGCGCATCTGCGCAGCCGGGGAATTAGCGAAGAAACACTGGAAAACACCATTGTGACCTCCCTGATTCAAACCGCCGAGAAAATCTGTGCCAAGGTTGTAAGCTTTGGCAATGCCGCTTACAACGCCAAGGACCGGAAAATTGACCGCGTACTTACCAGCCGGTGGGCTGGGTATCCCATTATGCTGCTGCTTCTGGCCGGTGTGCTCTGGCTGACCATTACCGGAGCCAACTACCCGTCCCAGCTGCTGGCGGCTGGACTTTTCTGGATACAAGACCGGTTAACGGCGCTTTTCCTGCTACTGCACGCACCGGACTGGCTGCGGGGCGTGCTTGTGGATGGCCTTTACCGGGTGCTTGCCTGGGTCGTTTCGGTGATGCTGCCGCCGATGGCGATTTTCTTCCCGCTGTTCACCTTGCTCGAGGATGTGGGGTATCTGCCTCGGATTGCGTACAACCTGGATAAACCCTTTAAGTGCTGTGCTGCCTGCGGCAAGCAGTCGCTGACCATGTGCATGGGCTTTGGCTGCAACGCAGCAGGCATTGTTGGCTGCCGGATTATTGACTCTCCCCGGGAGCGGCTCATTGCGATTCTGACCAACAACTTCGTCCCTTGCAACGGGCGGTTTCCCACACTGATTGCCGTCCTGACTATGTTTCTTATCGGAACAGCCGGCGGATTTTGGGTATCGGTAATGTCCGCACTTTTACTTACTGCCGTCATCTTCTTGGGTATCGGCATGACTTTTTTGATATCCAAGTTACTGAGCATGACGATTCTGAAGGGCGTCCCTTCCTCCTTTACCCTGGAAATGCCGCCATACCGGCGGCCCCAGATTGGCCGGGTCATAGTGCGCTCCCTGTTTGACAGAACACTGTTTGTGCTGGGGCGCTCTGCAATGATAGCCGCGCCTGCCGGCGTGTTCATTTGGCTGCTGGCAAATACATTTGCTGGCGGAACCAGTTTGCTGCAGCACTGCGCGGCCATTTTAGACCCCGTTGGGAAGATGCTCGGCATGGACGGGGTAATTCTGCTTGCTTTTATTCTGGGAATCCCTGCCAATGAAGTTGTCATTCCCATTATAATCATGGCTTACATGGCACAGGGCAGTATTCTGGAGCTGGAAAGTATTTGGCAGATGAAGGCGCTGTTTGTGGAAAACGGCTGGACTTGGGTCACCGCTGTAAGCGTTATGCTGTTTTGCCTGCTGCACTGGCCCTGTTCTACCACGCTGCTGACCATCCGTAAGGAGACCGGCAGCTGGAAATGGACCGCAGTTGCATTCCTGCTGCCGACTGCGGTGGGCTGCATCCTCTGCCTGTGTTTTTCACAGATCGCGCGCCTTTTTCTCTAATGCGCGGTATAAAAAGCCACCCGAACCATTTGACCATTTGGCTCGGGTGACATCTTGTTTTGCATATTACAGGTCGAAGCCCATTTCCTCCGGCAGAGTGGCAAACACGGCATCATCTGCGCCGGTACCGTGACGGAAAATCACCGCGCAGGTGGTATCCCCGCCAATGGGGAACGGTGCATAATGCCAGGCACCGGGTGCCCAGGAGATGCCCTTTCCTACGGGCACATAGAATGCCTGCACCCGCTCTGCGGTTGCCTCACCTGCCGGAATACCGGCGACAATCAGCCCACCGGTCAACGGAAGCACTGTCTCAGTGGTCCGCGCGTGGGCCTCAAATTTATCGAATTTATATTCCCGCTGAATGGCTGTGAGCAGGTTGACGGAAACAGTCTCTGCGCCATCCACTGCTGCCTGCTTTTCATACCAGCGGTACATGCCCGCCTCACCGCCAAATTCCCGTCCGTCGGTCTCAATCACCGCTCCGAAGGGGGCGAAGTTTTCCGGGGTTACCATTTGAATCTGAACCTTTTTCATAATAGCTCCTCTCTTTCCTTAAACGATTGCTTCCCGCAGCCATTCCAGCGTGCAGGCTACCATATGCTGTCCGATTTCTGCGGAGGCCTCTTTGGCGCTCTGGGCAAACCATTCGGTATTGTCCTTGCAGCGGGACAGATCCACCAATTCAGGATATGTGCCCATCAAAAGGCTGGTCTCCCACTTGCCGGCATGGTCAAAACCGCCGCACTTGATCTGGGCATCGGCACCGATCAGGGGAATGACCTTAATATAGGAGAAGGGATCGTCCTGGGAACCCAGATCCTCATAGTAGGTGGCGTAGGCATCGCTGCCCCACCAGCCCTTGCCCAGCTTCTCCTCCATGTATTCCATGGTGACCTTCTTGGCGGCCTTGTGGCAGGCAATGGTCATGGGCATGAGACCTGCGCCCTCGGTCTGGTGATGGGGCACCAGGTAGATGTTCTTATGGCCTGCCGCAATCATGGACTTGAGAATATAATACAGGTAATTGGCGTAGGCATCCTCGTCTACGTGGAAGTGGCTGGGCTTGGGCTCACAAACGGCATAGGACGCCACACCGTACCAAATGGGTGGGCAAACTACGATTTCCTTTTCTTTTTCCAGCTCACGCAGGCAGCCGGTAACGACCAGGGTGTCCGTGCCGCAGGAGGCGTGGCGCGCGTGGTATTCCAGCGTGCCGATGGGGATAATGAAGGGAACCTTGCGGTCTACTGCGTCTTGGATCTGATCGTAAAACATTTCGAGCATTTGCATAGTGCATTTCTCCTTTGACGGTATTGGCTAAAATGCGCCCAGATAACTGGGCGCATTTTCTGTTTCTTAGAAGTGCAGTTCGGGGCACAGCTCGGGAATTTCGGGGCTGAGGACTTCGTAGCCGCCTTCCTTGACTGCAATACCCTTCTCCCAACGGACACCGTAGGTGTCGCCGGAGATGTAAGTATCCACCTGATAGGTCATGTTTTCCTTCAGGTAGTAGTCGGAGCTGGTCTCCACCCAGGGAGCTTCCACTTCGATGATACCGCTGCCGTGGAGAGGTCCGTAAACATAGTTCTTTTCAAAGCCGTTGTCAACAAACAGCTTATAGAAGTTCTTAGCGATGTCAGCAGCATAGACACCGGCCTTGACCTGCTTCTCAGACCATGCGTGGGCCTCGCGGCAGAACTGCACAGTGTCACGGCGCTCGCCTTCCAGCTTGCCCAGGCAGATGGGGTAGCCGATGGCTGCGGAGTAGCCGTCGATCTTAGCAGACAGGTTCAGCTGAACGATATCGTTCTTCTGGAATTCACGGTAAGAGGAGCGGGAGATAGCATGGCGGGTGGAAGCCTCGGAGAACACGTACATGGGCAGACCCTCGTACTCAGCGCCGTTCTCGTAAACTACGCGCTGTGCGATACCGACAGCCTGCAGCTCGGTCATGCCGGGGCGGATTTCCTTCATTACCTGCTGGGTAGCCAGGTCGGCAATGCGGTAACCCTCACGCAGGCAGGCCAGCTCGTTCTCGGACTTGATGGAGCGCAGCTCAACCATGATTTTGCCGGCGTCTACGATCTCAGCCTTGGGGAAAGCATCGCGGATGGCGTTGAAGATAACAACGGAGGTGTCCAGGTAGGAGGCAACACCGATGCGCAGCTGTTCACCGGACACGCCGATGGACTTGAATACATCGTGGAAGGTGTCGGGCTTCAGCTCGGGGTATGCGGGGTCAGCGCCCTCGCGGTATGCGGTCAGAACGAAGGTCTTGTCCAGCTGGTTGCGGTCAGCACCGAAGATGGCGGACTCGGGGCCTACCATCAAAGCTGCATCGCCGTTGGCTGCGATAGCAACGCCTGCACGCTCAAACAGGGGCCAGAAGCCGGAGAAGTAACGGGGGTTGGCGTAGTCAGCCTCGTTGCCGTTAACAATCAGAACGTCCAGCTTTTCCCGGCGCAGGATCGCGGCACAGCGCTGTACTCTTTCCTTGTACTCATGATTGGGGATACAAATTCTTGCCATTTTCATTTCCTCCTAAAATAGTTTATGTAGTAAATGGGTTATTCGCAATAACCGGGGGTTGTGTAGAAGTTGACTTCTCTGGGTTCTGCGCGGCCGTACTGGGCAACGATGGGCACATCGCTCTCCAGCATGATGGCATACTGCTCATCAAACTTGGCAGTAAACTCGCCGAAGTCACACTCTTTATTGGTGCGCAGGCAGCGCACGCGCATCGCCCCCACCTGTGTGGTAAAGCTGACGGGGTCCTTGTCGGTGTAGATAAGGGTGAATTTCACATTTGCCACCTGGTCGCCGGCATTGGTGATAATCACAGACTCGTGACCGGGAATCAGGTTCACACCCACAGGGGGCAGCTCCGCATCGGGAAAAATCCAAACTTTCTTTCCGTAGGCCATTTTTACACTCTCCTTACGTAGTAAAAAATAAATTGCATATCGTGACAGAACGCGCTTGCCGGGTTGATGGCATACTTTACAAAGCAGAGCTTTGTGGGTTTACACCACTGCTGGGTGATCAGATCCTCCGCCATCTTACTTATACTATACATGCTTCCCACTTGCTTTACTTGGGCTATTTTGGCAAAAAACAGGATTATATTCACATTATCGTCCGAAGCAGGTTATTCAGCGCTAAGCAGCGCCCGGGCGTATTGATGGGGCGTGGTATTTTTGTACTTTTTAAAGCAGCGGATGAAATAGCTGATGTCGTTGAAACCGCATTCAAAGGCCACATCTGTCACAGAGTTGTGCTGCTCCAGCAAATAACAGGCGCGCTCCATCCGGTAGTAATTCAAATAGTCAATGGGAGTGCGTTGGGTAACCATGCGAAAATATCTGCAAAAGTACTTAGGTGACAGGCCTGCCTGCCGGGCCAGCTCATCCAGCGAGATGGAACGCTGATAGTTCGTTTCTATGTACTCAATGGCTGCCTTGATCTGCTGAATCTTCTGCTGTCCGCTTTTGGGGGAGATGGTATCGGTATAATAATGCTGCTGGATAACCGTTCCGTAAAAATCAAACAAGCCTGCCAAAACCAGCAGCTCCCAGCCGTCCTTTTGGGTGCGCGCTGCTGCAAAGAGCCTGGAAGCACACTTGAGCACGCCTGGCTGCGCGGCAGTAAACAGCGTTTGAATCGCGGATTTTTCGTTTTCTATTTTCCGCAGATACTGCCGTACCAGACCCGTCTGCTGCAGCAGTGTACTGATGGAAAAATCAATACACTCGTAGGTACAATTTGTGGGCTCCCCACCGTGGAGGGCACCGCCGGGGATGTAGCACATATCGCCTGCCTGCAGGCAGTATTCTGTGCCATTGAGGGACAGGCTGAATTCTCCCTGCAGAACATACAGCAGTTCTGTTTCCCGGTGCCAGTGATAGGGCATATTGTATCTGGGATGCTGCTCGTCCACCGCATAAAATTCCAGCGGGAACTCGTCTGTACCATGCCGCCGGTGCTCTTCATAATTAAGATAGTGCATGAACTGTCCTCCAGAAGTGAATATTGTTCTGTTTATGACCAGTATACTGCATCAAACGGTGAAAAGCAAGGAGAGATTATGAAATGCGGCGCTTGACAAAAGATATCACAGCCCGACAGAAGATTTCTGTCGGGCTGTGATATCTTTATTCAGAATTACTTAAATATTTTATTCAGCAGGTTGGTCACCAGCACGATAATGCCGATGGATACGAAAATGCCCAGCATGCCCAGCCCCATCCACTTTAAGTTCTCTGCAAATGCCAAAATGTTGATGTCCATAGTTGCATCCTCCTAATTACGAAAAGAAGTTCAGAATCATGCCGCCGGCGATAACAGAAGCGATCTGACCGGAGACGTTTACGCCCATGGAGTGCATCAGCAGGAAATTCTGGGGATCTTCTGCCAGACCCATCTTATGTACCACACGTCCGGACATGGGGAATGCGGAAATGCCGGCAGCACCAATCATAGGGTTGATCTTCTCTTTCAGGAAGAGATTTGCAATCTTGGCAAACAGCACACCGCCGGCGGTGTCGAAGATGAAGGCAAACAGACCCAGACCCATAATCAGCAGGGTGTCCACCTGCAGGAATTGCGCAGCCTGCATTTTGAATGCAATGGTGATGCCCAAAAACAATGTGATAAGATTTGCCAGTACCTTCTGCGCAGCCTCGGACAGCTGGTTCAGCACGCCGCACTCACGCAGCAGGTTGCCGAACATCAAGAAGCCAACCAGTGCCACAGAACCCGGGGCAATCAGACCGGCAATAATGGTAATGAGAATGGGGAACAGGATCCGGGTGGTCTTGGAAACCTGAGAGGGCGCGTACTTCATACGAATCATACGCTCTTTCTTTGTGGTCATCAGCTTGATAACCGGGGGCTGGATGATGGGAACCAGTGCCATATAGGAGTAAGCCGCTACCATGATGGCACCCAGATAGGGGGACTCGGGATCCAACAGCTTTTGTGCCACAACGATGGCGGTGGGGCCGTCTGCAGCACCGATAACGCCAATGGACGCTGCAATGTTCACATCAAAGAACATAGAAGCCAGGCAAAGGGTGAAGAAGATACCGAATTGCGCCGCAGCGCCGAAGAGCATCAGCTTGGGGTTAGAGAGAATCGGGCCAAAGTCGATCATTGCACCGATGCCGATAAACAGAAGCAGGGGGAACAGTTCGTTGGAAATACCCGCATTAAACAGGGTCTCTACCACTTCCACTGCGCCGGAGAAGGGGAGGTTCACCAGAATTGCGCCAAAGCCCATGGGCAGCAGCAGGGTGGGTTCCATGTCCTTTTTAATGGCCAGATAAATGAGGATACCGCCAATGACCCACATGACCAGGACTCTCCAGTCACTTATGGCAGCCAGCAGGCCTTCGTACAGAAAGCTCATTTCATTTACAAAATCCATTGTTTCAAACCTCGCACAGCTATCGTTTAACTATTCTTCATAACAACCATGTCAACGCTGTCACCGATGTGCTCGCAGGCGTCGGCGCAGTTTTCCATCCGGTTGTAAATTTCCCGCCAGGAAATAATATCCAGCACATTTTCGCACCGGTCATCCAGCATCATGGTAGATTCAATGTACAGTACGTCGCACTCCTCTTCCATGTGGTTCAGGTCAATGACCAGCTTGTGCAGCTTTTCGGGCTTCTTGAAGTTTGCAAACTCACCGAGCATTTCCTTCATCTGCTTGCAGCATCCGGCAATATTCTGGGCAAAAGCAATAGCCTCGGGGGTGATGGTTTTGATACGGTACATATAGAAGGCCTGCAGTACTTCTTCGATGCTGTCGGTCACTTCGTCAATGTTCTGGCTGATAAGCGCCAGATCCTCCCGGTCTACGGGAGTGACGAAGGCCTTGGCCAGGGCGGCTTCCATTTCGTGCTTCTTGGTATCACCTGCGTGTTCAATCTCATGCATATTTTCAAGCATGGTTTTCATTTCTGCGGTGTTGTATTTGGTCATACAGGCAACCAGGTAATCTGCTGCTTTACAGGCGCAATCTGCAGCGGCAATCAGGTTTTCAAAGTACATACGATCTGCTTTAGCCATAAATTTTTAATTCCTTTCTGATTCTATAAGTAATTTGTTAAATAAATATCCACATGAACAGCTTTGTAATCACAAAACTAATCAGGCCACAGCCCGGGAAGGTCAGTACCCAGGTCAGGCACATCTCTTTTACCACACCCAGATTGATTGCTTTGATGCTCTTTACCGCGCCAACACCCATGATAGCGGTCGTCTTTGCGTGGGTTGTGGAAACAGGCAGACCCAGTACAGAGCACAGCAGCAGGGAAGTGGACGCAGACAGGTCTGCGGAGAAGCCCTGATACTTTTCCAGCTTTACCATATCCATACCCACGGACTTGATAATCTTCTTGCCGCCAATGGCAGTGCCCAGACCCATAATCACCGCACAGAGGATCATAATCCAGGTTGCGGGGGTGGTTCCATCGGGGATGTCCATCTGTCCCATGGACATGAAATAGCAAAAGATGATGATGCCCATGAATTTCTGTCCGTCCTGTGCGCCGTGCATGAAAGCGGAGTAGGCGGCACCGGCGATTTGGGCATATCTGAATACCGGTTCGGTTTTGCGGCGTTCTACATGGTAGAAGATCTTTGTTACCAGCTTGCACACCAGCCAGCCGAGGCCGAAGCCCAGCGTTACGGAGATCACGATGCCGTAGAGGACCTTGACCCACTCGCCACCGTTAACACCGGCAAAACCGCCGTGCAGCGCAATGGCGCTACCTGACAGACCGGCAATCAGTGCGTGACTCTCGCTGGTAGGGATACCGAAAACAAAGGCGGCAGTTGCCCAGGTCACAATGGCAAACATTGCCGCTGAAAGGGCAACAATTGCTTCACTTGAGTTGGTACCGAAGTCCACCATTTTTGTGATGGTCTGCGCGACCTTGGGGCTAATCATCGTCATTACATACACGCCCAGGAAGTTAAACACAGCCGCCATGACAATGGCCGCCCTGGCAGACATACAACGCGTTACCACACAGGTGGCAATGGCGTTGGGGGCATCCGTCCAGCCGTTGACCAGAATAACACCCAATGTCAAAACCACCGCAATACTTAGCAGCGGATTTCCTGTCATTTTTTCCAGAAAAGCTTGCATTGTTAAATCCATTTTTTCTATCCTCCAATTAGGTTCTCTGGTTTGGGGAACAAGACTATAAAACATTGTGATGCAGGCTTATCTTTGCGGTAAGCCAAACTTACGCATTATATAGTTTAAATTATTGTATCAATAAATCCATCGTTTGTCTACCAGATTTTTCTCTGCAAGTGACAAAATTTATAGGGATAACCTATGGATTCTCTGTAGAAATACCATGATTTCCTTGACAAGCGCGGAGTGCAGGTTTAAAATAGTAATAACTGTGCTCAAAGGAGGGAAAAACATGGACGCTGGCAGTAGTGGCAGTATACCGGGTCGAAGTAGACGCTTGCAGCGCCCATGGTGCTGCTGACGCACAAACCCCGTATGCTTGCCTCCCAAAAATAATGATTAAAGGAGGTAGCAAATATGGCAGAACGCTTTGAAATTTTGGAAAAAGCACTGATTAAAATGCTGGAGGACAAGAAATATACCACCCTCCGGGATGTGTTAGTAACAATGAACCCCATCGATATCGCCGGTATTTTTACCGGCTTGGAGGAACGGCAGATTCCTTTACTGTTCCGTCTGCTGCCCAAGGAGCTGGCAGCGGAGACCTTTGTGGAAATGGAACCGGATGCCCAGGAGCTGCTGATTCGCGGCTTCTCGGATAACGAGCTAAAAGAAGTGGTAGATGAGCTCTACGTGGATGATGCCGCTGCACTGGTGGAAGAAATGCCTGCCAATGTGGTAAAGCGGATTCTTCAGCAGGCTGACCCGGAAATGCGCCGGTCCATCAATCAAATTCTGCGGTATCCGGAAAACTCTGCCGGTTCCATGATGACCACGGAATACGTCTCTTTGCGGCCGAATATGACCGTGGAGGAGAGTATTCTGCGGATTCGCCGTCAGGGGGTGGACAAGGAGACCATCTACACCTGCTATGTCACCCGGGGCGGAACCCTTCTGGGAATTGTAACAGTCAAGGACTTGCTGCTGGCAGATGACGATGAAACCCCTGTGTCTGAAATTATGTTAACCAATTTAGTCTCCGTCACCACCCATACCGATCAGGAGACGGTTGCAAGATTATTTAGTAAATACGACTTCCTGGCGCTGCCGGTTGTGGACAATGAAAACCGGATGGTGGGTATCGTTACCGTTGACGATGCTATCGATGTCCTGGAAGATGAGGCCACCGAGGACATGGAACTTATGGGCGGTATGCTTCCCTCGGAAAAGACCTATCTGAAAAGCTCTGCCTGGGAACTTTTTAAAAACCGGATTCTCTGGCTGATGCTATTGATGGTATCGGCAACCTTCACCGGTATTATCATTACGGGCTTTGAGGGGGCGCTGGCTGCGCAGGTGGCGCTGACGGCCTTTATTCCCATGCTGATGGGTACCGGCGGTAACTCCGGCTCCCAATCCTCGGTTACGGTCATCCGCGCGCTGAGTCTGGGGGAACTGAAATTCTCCGATTTGCCCCGGGTGATTTGGAAGGAGCTGCGCACGGCTGTTTTGTGCGGTGTGGCTCTGGCAGTTGTCTGCTTTGTGAAGATTTGGCTGGTGGACAAGCTGATGCTGGGCAACGAGGACATTACCTTGATGGTAGATGCGGTGGTGTGTCTGGCGCTGCTGGTGACGGTGCTGGCTGCAAAGCTGGTAGGCGCTGTGCTGCCGATGATTGCCAAAGCCATCCGGTTGGATCCGGCGGTTATGGCAAGCCCCTTTATCACTTCCATTGTAGATGCCATCTCTCTGCTGGTATATTTCCTGTTTGCAAAGCTTTTGTTAAACGTATAGACTTGCGTGGCAGAGATACCGCCGTTTCATAATTTCGAGTAAACGTGCACAACCTATTTTACGGAGGAGGGATAAAATGCAACAAAAAATGCTGTCTGTGATCATTCCTTCCTACAATGAAGAAAAAATGATAGCCAAGACCAGTACGGTGATTGCGCAGATTCTGGAGCAGGAAGGCATCGATTATGAGCTTCTTTTTGTAAATGACGGCTCCAGGGATGCAACCTGGCCGGAGATTCTGCTGGCCTGTCAGCGCAACCCCAAGGTAAAGGGTCTGTGCTTTTCCAGAAATTTTGGAAAAGAAGCGGCCATGTTTGCAGGCCTTGAAAAAGCCGCAGGAAGCTGCGCCGTTATCATCGATTGCGATTTACAGCATCCGCCTGAAAAGCTGGTGGAAATGTACCGGCTTTGGGAACAGGGCTATGATGTGGTAGAGGGCGTGAAGGCAGACCGCGGCAGCGAGAGCGGTATTTACAGAATGTGCGCCAATGCCTTCTATAAGATTATCAGCCGTCTGACAAAAATCGACATGGTCAATGCATCCGACTTCAAGCTGATGGACAGAAAGGTCGTGGATGTACTGAAGGTGATGCCGGAGCGGAACGTGTTTTTCCGCGCGCTGTCCTCTTGGGTGGGCTTTCGCTCCACAACCGTGACCTTCGAGGTGCGGCAGCGGGAGGCCGGTGCATCCAGGTGGTCCTCCTGGACACTGGTTAAGTATGCTATATCCAATATTGCCTCTTTCTCCGCGGCGCCTATGCAGATTGTCACGGTACTGGGCGCATTGTTTTTCCTGATTGCCGCAGTATTGGGAATTATTTCCCTTACCCAGTGGTTCATGGGCCGCGCGTTGGGGGGCTTTACCACGGTTATTATTATCATCCTGCTGGCGGGCAGCATTATCATGACAAGCCTTGGCGTGATTGGCTACTATATTGCCAAAATCTACGAGGAGCTGAAAGGCCGCCCCAGATACATCATTGCGGAAGCGGTGAACACGCCGGAGCAGGATACTAAGTAAAGCGGTAAATGCAAATATGGTAAAAGAGACTGTTGCAGTATTCGGCAACAGTCTCTTTTTATGATGTTTAATAATAGACGGTACCTTCAAAAACAAGCTTAGTGTCACCTGTCAGGACAATGCCCGCATCGGTGCAGTTTACTACCAGGTCTCCGCCCCGGAGTTTTACGACTACGTCCTCACCCTTGGTGCAATACCCGTTTTGGATGGCAGCGGCCACCGCCGCACAGGCACCGGTGCCGCAGGCCAGGGTCTCTCCGTTTCCGCGCTCCCAAACCCGCATTTTTATCATGTTCTTGTTGACAACGCGGACAAACTCCGTATTGATGCGTTCCGGGAACATAGAGACGTTCTCAAAAAGCGGGCCGATGCTTTCTGTGTCTACAGCATCCACATTGTCGCAGAAAACCACACAGTGGGGGTTGCCTACGGACAGACAGGTAACAGGGTAGGTTTCACCGCCAACTGTCAGAGGATACCCGATCAGCGTTTCCTCTGCACATGAGGCTGGCAATGCCTTTGCAGCAAAATCTGCCGCGCCCATTTGCACGCTTACAAGGGTAACCTTGCCGCCCCGGGTATAAAGGGACAGATTTTTGATGCCGCTGCCGGTTTCTACAGATACATGGGTGCTTTCCACCAGTTTGTTATCATAGATATATTTGCCTACGCTGCGGATACAGTTGCCGGCCATCTTTCCTTCGGAGCCGTCCCGATTGAATATCCGCATTTTTACATCAGCAGCGTCGGAATTCTCTATGAGAACCAGTCCGTCACCGCCGATTCCGTAGTGGCGGTCACACAGATTGATACACAGGGCCTCGGGACAGGAGATTTGTCCGTCCCGGTTGTCGATGAAAATGTAATCATCTCCCGTTGCCTGCATCTTGGAAAAATGAATTTCCTGCTTGGCATTGCGCATGGCGCAGATGTTTATAAGCTCAGTGGTGTCCTCGCTAAAGCGGCTTGCGATGATATCTGCGGCCGCATTTGCCGTATCCAGAGAGGTGAAGCAGGGCACACCGTGCAGCAAGGCTTTGCGGCTGAGCAGCATATAGTCAACCACCGTGGCATCCATCAGGGCACCGGTATAGACCGCAAAGCTGATGCTTCCGCTTTCTATCAGCGGCAGGGACTGGGCAAAAGGAATCTCATGGACATCCATACCCAGCTTCCGGATAGAACAGGCGGTCTCGGATGTTGCATAAATGGAAAAGCGCAGGTCGCCCATTTTCTTTGCAAGGGATATGATTTCGCCCTGATCGTGGGTGTCCACACTGATAAATACGCCAATGCTGCCATCTGCCTTGGGGTATTTCAGGTGCTGTCCGGATGCGCGCATTCCCTTGAATAGGGCCTCATTCAAGGTCTTGCCAATGCCCAGCACCTCACCGGTTGACTTCATTTCCGGCCCCAGATAGGCGTTGGCATCGGTGAGCTTTTCAAAGGAGAATACCGGGAACTTGACGGCATAGCAGGGCGGGTTTTGGTAAAGACCTGTACCGTACCCCTGGGTCTTGAGGGACTGGCCCATCATAACGGCAGAGGCGATATCCACCATGGGCACACCTGTCACCTTGCTGATGTAAGGCACTGTCCGGCTGGCCCGGGGATTTACCTCAATCACATAAAGCTCGCCCTCGTAGATAAGGTACTGGATGTTTACAAGCCCCTTGGTGCCTAGGGCCAGTGCCAGTTTTTCCGAGCAGGCGGCAATGGTGTCCACCATTTTGTCGTTGATGCTGTATGGGGGATAGACCGCAATGGAGTCACCGCTGTGGACACCAGCCCGCTCGATATGCTCCATAATGCCGGGAATCAGCACGTGTTCGCCGTCGGAAATCACATCCACTTCCAGCTCAGTGCCCTTCATGTATTTGTCCACCAGAACGGGGTTTTCAATGCTTTGGGAGAGAATCCGCTGCATATAAAGGCATACTTCTTCCCGGTTGTGGACGATACGCATGTTTTGTCCGCCAATTACATAGCTAGGGCGGAGCAAAACGGGATAGCCCAGACTTTCTGCGGCTGCGACCGCTTCTGCCTCGGTCATAACGCCCATGCCCCGGGGTCTGTGGATATGCAGGGTTTCCAGAAGTGCGTCAAAGCGCTCCCGGTCCTCAGCAAGGTCTATTCCCTCGGCAGAGGTGCCCAGAATGGGGATGCCTGCCCGGTCCAGATAGCCTGTAAGCTTAATGGCGGTCTGTCCGCCGAAAGCCACAACTACGCCCACAGGCTGCTCTATCCGGATGATATTCATGACATCTTCCGGGCAGAGGGGTTCGAAATAAAGCCGGTCTGCGGTGTCATAGTCTGTGGATACGGTTTCCGGGTTGTTGTTCACAATCACCACATCATAGCCCAGCTTTTTCAGCGACCAGACGCAGTGTACGCAGGAGTAGTCAAATTCAATGCCCTGCCCGATTCGGATAGGACCGGAGCCCAGCACCATCACCACAGGCTTTCCGCTCCGCGGGAAGGCTGCTGCTTCACAAGGGCCGTCCGTTTGGGAGTAAAAATAGGGCTTGTCACTGCCGAACACCTTGTCACAGGTTTTGACCTTTTGATAGACGCAGGCTTTATGGGGCAGCGTTTTCTCACCGCTTATGCGGCTGAGGGCGTCGTCGGTATAGCCCAACGCTTTGCCGGTTTCATACAGTGCAGGCGTGATTCCCTGGGTGATTGCTGCCTCAAAATCTGCCAAACTCTTGATTTTTTCAAGGAAGTAGTGGCTGATTTTTGTGATAGAATAGATTTTCTCTAAAGAAATGCCGGATTTTATGGCTTCGAACACCGTAAACAGCCGGCGGTCGTCCTGGTCGGCAAGGCGCTCTACAACACTCCGGTTATCCGGAGCCGGTGTATTTAGGGTGTCCAGGCCGATTTCTGCGCCCCGGACGGCCTTCATAAGGGCGGCTTCAAAGGTGGGGGCAATGGCCATCACTTCGCCGGTGGCTTTCATCTGGGTGCCCAACTTCCGGCTGCTGCCTGCAAATTTATCAAAGGGGAATTTGGGATACTTTACAACAATGTAATCCACATCCGGTTCAAACCCGGAAAGGCTGGCTCCGGTTTCGGGGTTGGCAATCTCAGAGAGTGTATAGCCAAGGGCCAATTTGGTGGTAATCTTTGCGATTGGATAGCCTGTGGCCTTGGAGGCCAGGGCAGAGGAGCGGGAGACACGGGGATTTACCTCGATGACCGCATACTCGCTGCCGTCAGGCTTCAGGGCAAACTGGCAGTTACAGCCGCCAATAATGCCGATGGCACCCACAATGTCCAGCGCCGCTTTACGCAGCATGGAAAATTCCTGGGCGGTAAGTGTCAGTGCCGGGGCGGCTACAATAGAGTCTCCCGTGTGGACACCCACCGGGTCAATGTTCTCCATGGAGCAGACGATTACCGCCTCGCCGCTGCTGTCACGCATGGTCTCAAACTCAATTTCCTTCCAGCCGCTGATGCACTTTTCCACCAAAACCTGTGTAATGGGGGACTGCTCCAAGCCATTTGCCGCAATGGCCTGCAGCTCCTCGGGGGTTTGAGCAATGCCGCTTCCAGAACCGCCCAGGGTAAATGCAGGACGCACAATAATCGGATAGCCGATCCGGCTTCCGATTTCCAGTGCATCTGCAACTGTGTTTGCAATTTCTGACGGCACTACCGGCTGACCGATTTGCTGCATGGTGTTCCGGAACAGCTCCCGGTCCTCGGCCCTGTCAATGCCATCAAGGGAGGTGCCCAAGAGGGTAACGCCGTATTTATGAAGCGTTCCGTTTTTGCACAGCTGCATGGCAAGGGTCAGACCGGTCTGCCCGCCCAAACCTGCAAGCAGGGCGTCCGGACGCTCTTTTTTGATGATCCGGGTGAGGGTTTTTACGCTCAGCGGCTCTAAGTAGATAGCGTCTGCCATGGCCTTATCGGTCATAATGGTGGCAGGATTGGAATTGACGAGGACAACCTGTATGCCCTCGTCTTTCAGCACCCGACACGCCTGCGCGCCTGCATAGTCGAATTCGGCTGCCTGTCCAATGACGATAGGCCCGGAGCCTATCATCAGTACTTTTTTAATTGCTGTGTTTTTTGGCATAATGTGCCTCCCAGCTTTACAATGTCGCTGCCATAACCGCCTTTATGGTGTGCATGCGATTCTCCGCTTCCTGAAAGACGATGGACTGGCTGCTCTCAAAGACCTCGTCCGTGACCTCCATGGCGGTGATGTTGAATTTTTCGCCCATTTCCTTGCCAATCTGGGTTTTCATATCATGGAACGCGGGCAGACAGTGCATGAATACGGTCTCTTGCTTGCCGGTTGCCTGCATCAGAGCTGTGTTCACCTGATAAGGCGACAGCTCCTTGATACGCTCCTGCCACACCTCTGCCGGCTCACCCATGGATACCCACACATCGGTGTAGATTACATCCGCGTCCTTTACGGCAGCGGCGGGGTCGGTTTCAAAGCGCAAGACCGCGCCGGTTTCTCTGGCGACCTCCTGACAGGCTGCAATCAGCGCCTTATCCGGGAAGTACTTTTCCGGACAGCAGGCAGTGAAGTTAAGACCCAGCTTTGCACAGCCCACCATCAGAGAATTGCCCATGTTGTACCGGGCGTCGCCCATGTACACAAAGTTAATGCCCTGCAGGTAACCGAACCGCTCCCGAATGGTGAGCATATCTGCCAGAATCTGGGTGGGGTGGAACTCGTTGGTAAGGCCGTTCCATACAGGAACGTCGGCGTATTTTGCCAGCTCCTCCACGATTTCCTGCCCGTAGCCCCGGTATTCGATGCCGTCATAGATGGAGGCCAGAACCCGGGCAGTATCGGCAATGGACTCTTTTTTGCCGATTTGGGAACCGGTGGGGTCCAGATAGGTAACGCCCATGCCCAAATCGTAGGCTGCCACTTCAAAGGAGCAGCGGGTACGGGTACTGGTCTTTTCAAAAATTAAGGCAATGTTCTTGCCCGGATGCATCTTATGGGGAATACCTGCCTTTTTCTGTGCTTTCAGCTCTGCGGCCAAATCAATCAGCTGCAGAATTTCCGCCGGGGTAAAGTCCAGTAGCTTTAAAAAATCTCTGCCCTTCATACAGTGTCCTCCCCGCATACTTCTTTAATGATACCGACTGCTTCTTCCAGCTTTGCAAAGGGAATGTTCAGCGCAGGCAGCAGGCGTACTTTATCCTTAGCGGTCAGTACCAGCACGCCTTTTTCCATGCACTCCGCCACGACCTGCTTTGCGGGCTTGACAGGCTTAATGCCAATCATCAGTCCCATGCCGGTCACGCTTTCCACACCTTTTGCGCCATCCAGTGTGCGGAAGACATAGTCCGCTTTTTCCTGCACTTCTGTCAGGAATGTGTCATCCAGACGGCTCAAAACGTTGACAGCGCCAGCGCAAACTGCCGGGTTTCCGCCGAAGGTGGAGCCATGCAGTCCGGGAGCGAATACAGCTTCGACCTTCTGGCCCAGAAGGGTAGCACCGATGGGCAGGCCGCCACCGAGGCCTTTGGCTGTGGTCACAATGTCCGGCGTGAAGCCATAGTGCATATAGCCGTAGAGCTTTCCGGTTCTGCCGTTACCGCACTGTACTTCATCGGCAATAAGCAAAATATCCTGTTCTGCAGCAAGCTTGACCATGCAATCCACAAAAGCCTTCTCCAGGGGTAGCACGCCGCCTTCGCCGCGGATAATTTCAAACATAATTGCTGCAACTTTATTTTCGGAGACGGTTTTCAGCAAATCTTCCTCTGTAGGCTCGCAATGGACAAAGCCCCCGGTCAGGGGCAGGAAGTGCTCGTGATATCCCGGCTGTCCGGTTGCGGCAAGGGTTGTGAGGGTTCTGCCGTGGAAGCTGTTGTTGAGGGTGATGATGGTGGAATAATCTGCGCCCTTTTTATCGGCAGCATACTTTCTGGCTGCCTTAATGGCACATTCGTTGGCCTCTGCGCCGGAGTTGGAAAAGAAAACCTTTTTCATGCCTGTACGCTGGCAAAGCATGCCTGCCAGTGTGGCGCAGGGCTCTGTATAGTAAAGATTTGAGGTGTGCTGCAGGGTACCCAGCTGTGCGGTTACGGCTGCTACCCAGCTTTCATCGGCATAGCCGAAGCTGTTTACGGCAATACCGCTGCCCAGGTCAATATATTCCTTGCCCTCTGCATCCCAGGCAACGGAGCCTTTGCCTTTCAGGAGGGTTACAGGAAAGCGGCCGTAGGTAGGCGCCACGTACTGCCGATCCATTTCCATTACATTCATTGGCTCATTCCTCCTCGAACATCGTACCGATGCCCTCGTCTGTCAGTGTCTCAATCAAAATGGCATGGGGGATTCTTCCATCAATGATAAATACCTTGTTTACACCGTCGCGAATGGCGTTGGTGCAGCATTCCACCTTGGGGATCATCCCATCGGATATAATGCCATCCTGGATGAGCTGCTCTGTTTCTGCTATGGTGATATGGGAAATCAGCGTCTGGGGGTCGTTTTTATCCCGCAGGATTCCCGGTGTATCTGTTAGGGAAATCAGGCTTTCCGCCTTAAGAGCGCCGGCGATTTTTGCCGCTGCCGTATCTGCGTTGATGTTGTACACATTGCCTGCATCGTCGCAGCCAAGGGTGGAGATAACAGGAATGTAGCCTTTTTCCAGCACATCCAGAATGGGCTTGGGGCAAACCTCGGTAATTCTGCCTACGTAGCCCAGCTGCGCATCCTTCATTTCGGCTTTGATCATATGTCCATCCAGACCGGACAGGCCGATGGAGCTGCCGCCGCAGCACTCAATGAGATTGACCAGGTTCTTGTTGATTTTTCCGGCCAGCACCATCTGTGCAATCTCGACCGTTTCCTTGTCTGTGACACGCAGGCCACCTACAAACTGGGTCTGTTTGCCGGTTTTTTCCAGCATTTCGGTAATTTCCGGGCCGCCGCCATGGACAAGAACTACCTTTACGCCAATCAGGCTTAAAAGAACAATATCCCGCACCACGGAGTTTTTCAGCTTTTCGTTAATCATGGCATTACCGCCATACTTGATAACCACAATCTTGCCGTTGTATTTTTGAATATAGGGCAGAGCGTGAACAAGGACTCTGGCTCTGTCTGCATTGGTAACATTCATGGGTCTGTTCCCCCTATCAAGTGCGGTAATCACCGTTGATTTTTACGTAGTCATAGGTTAGGTCGCAGCCCCAGGCTGTGGCTGCTTCGCTGCCGCTGTTCAGATTCACGGCGATGGTTATCTCTTTTTCCAGAAGGATTTCCTTGGCTTTCTCCTCGGAGAATGCCACGCCGGTGCCGTTTTTGCATACGGCAATCTCCCCTGCAGGGGAGATAAAGGCAACGTCCACCTTGTTTACATCCACATCGGCACCGCTGTAGCCGATGGCACACAGTACCCGGCCCCAGTTGGCATCCGCGCCAAACATGGCAGCTTTGGTCAAGGAAGAGCAGATAACCGATTTTGCAACGGTTTTGGCGATAATCTCCTCGGCTGCACCGGTGACTTGACACTCAATCAGCTTGGTGGCACCCTCTCCGTCTCCGGCGATGGATTTGCACAGATAGACGGTAACCGTATTCAGCGCCTGCATAAAGGTTTCAAATTCGGCACCTGCTTCGGTGATTTCCGGATTCCCGGCCATGCCGTTGGCCAGCACAGTCACCATGTCGTTGGTGGAGGTATCCCCGTCTACACTGAGCATATTGAAGGTGCTCTGGATGTCCGTGGAAAGGGCCTTTTGCAGCATGGCGCTGCTGATGGCACAGTCTGTGGTAATGAATACCAGCATGGTGGCCATGTTGGGATGGATCATGCCCGAACCCTTGGCAATACCGCCGATTTTACATTCCACACCGCCGATGGTAAAGCTGACCGCAATTTCCTTTTTCTGGGTATCGGTGGTCATGATGCCTTCGGCTGCCAAATCGCTGTGAGCGCCCAGTCCGTCAGCCAGTGCGGGGATGCCGGCAGCAATGGGCGCGATGTCCAAAGGCTGTCCAATCACACCGGTGGAAGCGACGACGATATCCTCTGGCGAAATTCCCAGTGCCTTTGCCGTCAGGCCGCACATTTCCTGCGCAATTTCGATGCCGTTGGCATTGCAGGTGTTGGCATTGCCGCTGTTGCAGATAATTGCCTGGGCTTTGCCGTCGGCCAGATTGGCCTTGGTGACGGTCAGCGGCGCGCCTTTGACAAGATTGGTGGTATATACAGAAGCGGCATTGGCCTTGACCTGGCTGAAAATCAGGGATAAGTCCCGCTTGTCTTTGTTTTTCCGGATACCGCAATGGATTCCGTTTGCGGTAAAGCCCTTTGCGGCACAGATACCGCCTGCTGTTATTTTCATAAATTCGATTCTCCTTGTTTATATTTCCAAGCCGGTGGTTTTGGCAACGCCCAGAACCATGTTCAGGGCTTCCACCGCAGCGCCCGAAGCGCCTTTGCCGAGATTATCGTAGCGTGCAGTTAGCAAAATACGCTCCTCGTTTCCGAAAACAGCGATTTCCATAGAATCTTTGCCGCTGAGTCCGGCAGCGGACAACATTCCGTCCGCATCCGCCATATCCGTGTAACGGACAATGCTGCCGGTGTATTTTTGGCGGTAAAGCGCCTTAATTTGCTCCGGCGTAACACCGGGATTCAGGTCAGAGAGGAAAAGCGGAACAGTTACCTCCATACCGCTGTAGAAGGTGGAAACAATGGGACAGAAAATAGGGGCGTTTTCCAGAGAGCAAATGGCTTTCATTTCCCGCAAATGCTTGTGGTTCTGGGTAAGTGCGTATTGCCGGGGCGCAGACAGAAGGGAATCTGCTTCCGCCTCCTGGTACTGGGCAATCATCTTTTTTCCGCCGCCGCTGTAACCGGTGATGGAGTGGCAGGTCAGCTTGGCAGAGGGGCTGAGGAAGCCGCTTTCCACCAGGGGATATACCAATGCAATAAAGCCGCTGGCATGGCAGCCGGGAACGGCAATCCGCTTTGTGTTTTGTATGGCTGCCTCAAAGCCTGCAGACAGTTCCGGAAAGCCGTAGACCCACTGGGGATTGGTCCGGTGGGCGGTAGAGGTGTCGATTACCACGGTGTTGGGATTGTCTATCATGGCCACTGCTTCTCTGGCTGCGTCATCGGGCAGGCACAGGAAGGCAACGTCCGCAAGGTTCAGCATTTCCTTTCGGCAGGCCGGGTTCTTTCGGTCCTCCTCCGGAAGGGTCAGCAGCTGGATGTCGCTGCGACATTCCAGCCGCTCGTAAATACGAAGTCCGGTGGTGCCTGCTTTTCCGTCAATAAATACCTTTTTCATTTCATGAACTCCATTATGTATGCAATCTGCTTTTCTGCCGAGGCAAGCCCCGTGCCGCCTGCGGAAATTCTGCTTTCCACACAGGTGTGCAGGTCGATTGCGGTATACAAATCGTTGTCAAAAACATCACTGAATTGCCGGTACTCTTCCAGAGACATCTCCTCCAGAACCTTTCCAGCGTCTACGCAGTAGCCCACGATCCGGCCCACGATTTTGTATGCGGCCCGGAAGGGGATATCCTTTTTGGTCAGGTAGTCTGCCAGGTCTGTTGCGTTGATGAAGCCCTTTTGGGCGGCCTTCAGCATGTTTTCCGGCAGCGCCCGCAAGGTTTTCAGCATGGGAGGGAACACGGTCAGACACTGCTTCACTGTGTCGATGGCATCGAAAATGGACTCCTTGTCCTCCTGCATGTCCTTATTATAGGCCAGAGGAATTCCCTTGAGCACAGTGAGCATTGCCATCAAATCGCCGTAGACACGGCCGGTTTTGCCGCGAACCAGTTCGGCAATATCCGGATTCTTCTTCTGGGGCATAATGCTGGAGCCGGTGGTGTAGGAATCGTCCAGTTCGATAAACTTGAACTCCCAGCTTGCCCAGAGGATAATTTCCTCGCTGAAGCGAGACAAGTGCATCATTACGGTAGCAAAGGCGCTGAGCAGCTCCACGCAGAAATCCCGGTCGGAGACACCGTCGATGCTGTTGAGGGTGATGCCGTCAAAGCCCAGTGCTTCGGCGGTCATATACCGGTCGGTATCATAAGTGGTGCCGGCCAGGGCGCAGGAACCCAGAGGGCTGTAATTCATGCGTTTGACGGCATCCTGAATCCGGCCGATATCCCGGGTGAACATCATTCCGTATGCCAGCAGGTGATGGGCAAAGGTAATGGGCTGTGCCCGCTGCAGGTGGGTGTAGCCGGGCATGATGGTCTCCTTATGCTGCTGCGCCTGGAACAGAATTGCATCCAGCAGGGTGTGGAGCATTTCGGTGATTTGGGCAGCTTCTTCCTTTAAGTACAGGCGGATGTCCAGCGCTACCTGGTCATTCCGACTCCGGGCAGTATGCAGCTTTTTGCCGGTATCGCCAATGCGCTTCGTTAATTCGGATTCCACAAACATGTGGATATCCTCGGCAGTAAAATCTATGGGAAGGGTGCCGCTTTCGATATCTTCCAGAATACTGCCCAGCTCTGCGATAATCTTCTCGGCATCCTTTTGTCCGATAATACCCTTTGCGGCCAGCATGGCGGCATGGGCCATGGAGCCTTTGATATCCTGCCGGAACATGCGGCTGTCAAAGTGTATGGAGGAGTTAAAGTCGTCTGCCTGCTGATCCAGCGCTTTGCTGAACCGCCCTTCCCATAGCTTACTCATTTGGAAAATCCTTCTTTCTTACAGTTTGCCCTGCTCCATCAGTGCCTGCACCTGTGTGGGCAGACCCCAGAGGTTGATAAAGCCGGTAGCCTGCGCCTGGTCGTAATCGCTCTCACCGAAGGTGCAGATATTCTCGGAGTACAGAGAGTAGGGGCTCTTGACACCGGCGTTAATCATATTGCCCTTGTAGAGCTTCAGTCTTACAGTACCGGTGACGTTCTTCTGGGTCTCCGTTACAAAGGCGGTGAGGGCTTTCCGCAGGGGGGAGAACCACAGGCCGTTGTACAGAAGCTCAGCGAAGCAAACCGACAGCTCCTGCTTCTTGTGAGAGGTCATCTTATCAAGGCACAGGGTCTCCAGTACGCTGTGAGCCTTGTAGAGGATAGCGCCGCCGGGAGTCTCGTAAACGCCTCTGCACTTCATGCCTACCAGCCGATTTTCGACGATGTCCAGCAAGCCGATGCCGTTGGCACCGCCGATTTCGTTGAGCTTCCAGATAATATCGGTGGCGGTCATTTTTTCTCCGTTCAGAGCCACGGGAACGCCCTTTTCAAAATCCAGGGTTACATAGGTGGGTACATCCGGTGCGTTAATGGGGGAGACACCCATTTCCAGGAAGCCGGGCTTTTCGTACTGAGGTTCGTTCCAGGGATCTTCCAGATCCAGACCCTCATGGCTCAAGTGGCACATATTCTTGTCCTTGGAGTAGTTGGTCTCCCGGTTGATTTTCAGGGGGACGTTGTGAGCCTCGGCGTAATCGATCTCCTCTTCCCGGGACTTGATATCCCACTCACGCCAGGGGGCGATAATCTTCATATCGGGAGCAAAGTGCTTGATAGCCAGCTCAAACCGTACCTGGTCGTTGCCCTTACCGGTACAGCCATGGGCGATGGCATCTGCACCCTCGGCCAATGCGATTTCTACCAGCGCCTTGGCGATGATGGGCCGGGCAAAGGCGGTACCCATCAGGTACTCCTCGTAAATGGCGCCTGCCTGCATGGAGGGAATGATGACATCGTTTACCATCTCATCGCACAGATCGGCAACATAGAATTTGTCGGCGCCGGTCTTGTATGCTTTTTCTTCCAGACCTTCCAGCTCGTCCATCTGACCCACATTACCGGCAACGGCGATAATATAGGGGTTATTATAGTTTTCCTTCAGCCAAGGGATAATGATGGAGGTGTCCAAACCACCGGAATAGGCCAATACGACTTTCTTGATTTCCTGTTTATTCATAATTTATTTCCTCCTGTTATGTTCGCCTTTGACGAACAATTGTATTTTGTATGCATGTATTGTAGCATAAGGTGTATATTTATGCAAGTGTACTTTTGAAAAAGTGGCGATTTTTGCCTACAAAAAATGAAATGTTTTTCATATGGTTTTTATTCAAAATGTCAAAGACGCCAGTTTGCAATGCAAACCAGCGGTTTTGCGTGAAATGGGAAGCCCGATGACGGCTAGACAGGCAGGTGGATATTATACATATATTCTGTATTTTATACAGTGATTGCTGCCAGGGATAACGCCGTTGAGGCTTCTTAGGTGCCTATGGTCAATAGATGGGCGTGTTGCAAAATGCAACACACCCATCGTTTTTGCAAAGTTCCTGTCAAACCGGTGGGAACTGGAAAGCGTGCAGAGGAATTAGACATCGTCGCGGATAATCAGCGCCATAAATTCCAGAGGCTCTGCGCCGATATTGCGGATGCCATGACCGGAGCCGCTGGGGGTGTAGGTAATGGTGCCCGGTGTTACAACCGAAATCTCTCCGTTATCGCTGTATTCCCCGGTGCCGGCTAAAATATAATAGCTCTCGCTTTCTCCAAAGTGCATGTGGAAACCAACGCTTGCACCGGGTTCCAGGGTTGCCTTGGCGTATGTACGGAGCTTTGCCGGGGCATTGGGGGGCAGTAACAGCTTGTCAAGGGTCAGACGCCCGGTGCCGTTCTCTGCATTGATCTCTTCAATCAGATTTCTTTCCTGTACGTTGCTTACCATATAATCACTCCTAATATTTTATTTGTAAATTTATTCAGATCAATCGGCATCGTATACAATACCCAGCTGTTCCCGAACGGTGTCCATAATCTCCATGATCACAGCAGACTGGGACAGGGGGTGTACATCACTTTGGGACTTGCCTGCAAGGATGCATCTGTTGCACTCCTCGATTTCCTCCTCAAAGCCGTTGCCCTTGAAGGGAACGCAATAGGTTTCTGTATGCCCGCCGTCATCGGTGACGACCTCAAAATTCTCTGCTTTGTAGAAATCGGGAACATGAATGTAACCCTTGCTTCCGTATATATAGCCGTCTGCAGGCTTGTACAGGGTAATCGCTGAGGAAATACGGGCGATTGCTCCGGATTTATAGGTGAGCAGCAGATTGAGCCGCTCTTCGATACCGTTGGCTTTGTAAGCGGCGGACTTGATATCCGCAATCTCGTCGCCTAAGAATATAGAAGCGAAGGTAAGGCCGTAAATGCCTACATCCAGCAAAGATCCACCGGCGTACTCTCTTTTATAGACATGGTGGTTGAGATCAGGCTGGGCATAGCAAAAATCGGCGCTCACTTCTAACACATGGCCTATGACACCGGCGGCAATGATGTCTTTTATTTTAGCAATGGCCGGCAAGAACCTTGTCCACATGGCCTCCATCATAAACAGGCCGCTTTCTGCCACAAGGCTTTGCGCCTGCGCAAGCTCTTTCCGGTTTGTGGCAACCGGCTTTTCGCTAAGCACGTTTTTCCCGGCTTGCATGAGCCGCTTGGCATAGGGTATGTGATAGGAATGGGGCAGGGCAATGTAAACAGCGTCAACACCGCCATAATTTATCAGATCTTCATAGCTGGAGAAGGTGACGGGAATACCGTATTTCTCCGCAAAAGCCTTTGCTGATTCAGCCCTTCTGGAGGCAACAGCCACAAGTTCCGCGCCATCGGCATTTGTTACCGCGCAGGCAAATTTATTTGCGATCTCGCCAGTTCCCAAGATTCCCCATTTTACCTGTTGCATATGTTACTTCTCCTGTTCTGATAGTGAGGATAATTTGTTTTTTAATCGTATCACAGGTTGGCGGCAAATGCAATGAAAAAACAACCTTTATTTTCACCAGAAATAGATGTTGAATTTTGAATCGATGGATAGTATAATACAGTTAAATAATACACAGATAGGTGGGGTACGTGTGTTTGAAAAGCTTACAAGCACAATGCATTCATTTTTGGAGTATGGGCTTCCGGGCTGTTTTTGTGTAGTTTTGAAAGATGGCCAGCAGGTTTTTAAATATGCGGCTGGTTACAGTGACAGAGAAAACAAAATACCTATGACCGGAAACGAAATTTGCAATGTATATTCTTGCTCTAAGCTGATTACCTGCGTGGCGGCTATGCAGCTGTGGGAAAAAGGACTGTTTTCCTTGGAGGACAAGCTTTCTGATTATATGCCCGAGTTTTCCCAGATGAGTGTCAAAACAGAGGACGGAATCAGAGCAGCCCAAAAGCCGATCCTTATAAAGCACCTGTTTGAGATGTCCGCTGGTTTTTCCTATAGTACTACCTCTGCCCAGATTTTAAAATGCCAGGAGGAAACCCAGGGCAGATGTCCTACCCGGGAGGTTATGAAATATTTGGCAAAGGAACCCTTGCTGTTTGAACCCGGTGAAAGATGGGAGTACAGTCTTTGCCATGACGTATTGGCTGCGCTGGTTGAAGTGATTGCAGGGATCCGGTTTGGGGAATATGTAAAGAAAAACATATTTGATGTTCTGGGTATGGACCATTCTACATTCAGCCTGCCGGAAGAAAAGCTTCACACGGTTTGCCCCCAGTACAGATATCAGGCAGAGACAAAAACAGTAGAAAACGTTGGCAAAAACATTGTTGATTATAAGCTGGGCAGCGAATTTGAAAGCGGCGGTGCAGGCTGCATTTCCACTCTTGACGATTATCTTAAGTTTATTGAGGCGCTGCGCGAAGGTGAAAAATTACTTAAGCGCGAGACAATTGCCTTAATGGCCACCGACCGTTTGACCGACAGTCAAAGAAGTACCTATTGGTTTGCGGAAACCCATGGCTATGGACTGGGCGTTCGCTGTCCCAAAGCGGGTGGAAAGTATACGGATTTTGGCTGGAGCGGTGCAGCCGGCGCATACTATGCAATTGATTTAACATATAACTTTACCATCTATTATGGGCAGCATATGCTGCTGCGTCCCTATGATAACGCGGAAACCTATGTGGCTGCATGGGAAGATATAAAAAATGCAGAAACGTAAGGTAAAGCTTTTTACCGGCGCAACAAGCGCATAAAGTAAAAAGAATAATAGCCCCCCTGGTGCAGTCCAATAACTGCATCAGGGGGTATTTTATCCGCGGAAACCGAGGGGAATCTGTGTTTATTGCACTTCTGTTATGATGGGGAAGCAGCAGAAATTTTCACCGTTTCCGATTTTGAAATAGGGAACGAACTTTGTCTTTTCATCCACGGCAATTTCAAATACGTTTCCGGTTCTCTTCCTGCAAATCTCTTCGGCACTTATTTTAACCTGCGGTACAGTTTCGGTGAAATCTCCGGTCAGAGCCATCAGGAAGGGACCGCAGAAAACGGCATAGCGGGCTTCTCCGGAAACAGTCTGCTCAGCACCGGTATAGCGCACCAGCCTGGTTTCCGGCAGGCATGTCAGCCGTATCGTGTCATTGGCTTTCCAACAGGCGCGCAAAACCGCAAAGCCGTTGGATAGCTCCGGATGCAGCGGTGTATCGTTTAAGAAGAACGCGACATCCTTTGCCCAGTCTGGAATCCGAATCTTGATAAAGGTTTCCCTGGGCGTGTCTTTTTTGATGCGGATTCTCATTTCCAGGTGGTCTTGCATTTCAAGCTGAAGCTGCAGATGCAATTGGTCTGTGCAGAGCGCAGAGGGTATCCACTGGTTGATCCAAACACCTTCACCGCAGCAGGAATAAACATACTTTGGCATATCAGAATAGACCCATGTGGAGGTCACCTCACAGCATGTTCCGATGCTTTCGCCCTTGTCCTTTTGACCTTGCATACGGTTGTGGTACCGGATGCCATTTCCCTCTGTCAAAAGGGACGGAACAATATTAAATAGCTGTTCTTCAATCTCCGCGGCATATGCGGCGTTGTCCGGGAATAATTCCGAAAGCTTTTCGTTGATCCAAATCCAGAAGTTACTTCCGCAGCTCTCACCGGTATGTCCTGTTTCCATGTAGTAAGAACCCGGAAGATAAGGGCCGTCATTTTCGCATATGGCGGTTGCGCCGCCCGGATGCTTATAGTACCGTTTATACAGATTCCAGCCGCCCTTTGCGGCCTCCAGATAATGTCCATCGCCGGTCATTTGATATTCATAAAGGAGGGACAGAATCTCCAGTAGAGCATAGCAGTGGGGTCTGTCTCCGGGGTAGTTGCTCAGGGCAATGGGGTTTTCTTTCCGCAGCTCCTCTTCCCAATACGCCTGGTCAAGGTATTTTTGGTTAAACAGCAGGTCCTCTGCTTTGCCTGCATCCGACAGAGCCAGGGCAAGGCTTCCCATAAAAGCGTTTGTTGCATTATGCCCCAAAAGCAGGTGAGAACAGTAGGGGCTGTGTTCCAGCCAGTCATACATGCGGCGGGCAAGGACTGGTGCTTTTTGGTTTCCAGCCTTGCCGGCAGCGACCATTGCAATGGTCCAATTTGTGCGGTCGTAATTCTTGCGCTCACTGTCGAAGATTTGTTTGGTGGTATTCTCTTCGTTAGGTATGAAGTCGACGTCAAAGGATTCCGAACACGGATAGTAACCGAAATAACCGTTTTCCTCCATTTTTTCTGCGGATTTTTCAACAACTGCATCCACAATTTCCCTCAATGCGTTGTCACCGGTGTGACAGTGGGCAATTGCAGCGCCGCCCAGAATACGAGCATCACTTGCGGCAGGCAGCCAATCCACCCAGTCCGTATCAAGGCGTTTAGCGGCCGGATTGGGCAGAAGATAGTGCGGGGAGGCAAAGCATTCTTTGATTCTTGCCACATTCCGGTCAAAAAGCGTGCCGAACATGCCGTGGAGCTTTACCTTGCCTACCGGGAAGACGGCAGGACAATTGACCCTTTTCCAGGTTTTGGGGTCAGAGGGTTTACGGCCAAAGAGTATCTGATGAAGCTCTTCCTGCATCTTCCCTCTTAAATAGAGGTCTGCATCCAACACCTCACCGCCGCGAAATCCTGCCAGATGAACACCGGCGGAGGCGGTGATATACAGTGTGTGTATCCCGTTTTCTGCTTCGAAATGGTTTTGCGCGCAGTCTGCTCCCCCGTCAAAGGCGGAAAGGTATTTTCCTTCGGCTTCGACGGTTATTTGTGTGCCTTTGAACATTAGGAATGCTTTGCAAAAGCTTGTTTTGCTGACCTTTGCGGTATTCTCTGTGTCCCAGTTTCCCAGGTACAGAATTTTTTTGTCACATGCTTCTATAAAGTCCATACTTAGTCTCCGTTCTGCCGCGCCCGTATTGTAAAAAGGAAAACGGCTTTTGCCAGAATACATATACAGTATACTTGATTATGATATACGATTATAGTATAATGCTATTAAAATCATGTAAAAGAGTATCAAAAAGGGGGAAAAGGAATGGTCGAAAAGCAATTGGCGCATTATGACGTGGCCCAGTTGTTTTCAAACCCTGCGCAGGGCGTTCGCGGGCTTATCTATCAGGATTATGAAATACAGCCGCATACCCACAATTTTTACGAACTGAATATTGTTATGGGCGGAAGCGGCTTACATAGGATTGCCAACAACTGTGTGCCGGTCAAGCGGGGCGCTACTTTTGTGATTCCACCAATGACAGTGCACAGTTATGAAAATACTGCCAACTTGGCGGTGTATCACTTGCTTTTGACACCGGAATTTGTCCGGACGTATGTCAATGCCGAAGAGGACTATGGTATTCGGATGCTTTTAAAGATTGAGCCGCTGCTTCGGGGCAATGCCTCAAAAAACCTGTTTCTGCAGCTTTCTGCCGATCAGCTGTCTATGGTCAAAAACGATTTGGACTGTATATTGGACAATGTTTCGGAATCTTATCCGGATACAGCCACATTTAAAAAGCACGCGGCTTTGAAGCTGCTCAATTGGCTCGCGTATTTGTTTGTGAGACAATGCGACGAAAAGGGCAGGAAAATCCCCAATGAAACCGAGTATGCGATTATGAGAACGTTAGATTATATATACGAAAATTACGCAAGCCGCATCACTGTGGATGCTCTTTGCAAGGAGTCTAACATGTCAAGGGCTACCCTTTTCAGAAACTTCAAGGCGTATTGCGGCTGCTCTCCGATGGAATTTCTGCGTAACCATAGAAAAGCTGTGGCGGTTTCAATGCTGGCGCAAAAAGGCCGCAGCAAAACTGAAATCGCAAATGAATGTGGGTTCTACGACCTTTCCCATATGGAAAAGGTTTTAAATGCACCAGCCGCCATCGCTTGAGTTGATATAGTAAAAAAAGAGAGGTGCATTGCACCTCTCTTTTTTACTTGTTTTCACATAGAAAACCGGCCAGAATTTTTGCCCGCAGGGGAATGGATTCCGGAATTAAAAATTCATTGGGGGTGTGCAGCAGACCGCCGCTGCCGCCCATACTGCAAATGGACGGAATACCGGCCAATTGGGTGTAGCAGGAGTCGGAACCGCCGCCGGACTCTACGGGGTTCAGCGTGCCCAGTCCGTACTTGTGGCACACGTCCAAAAGACGCTGCAGCAACGCCATGGTCTGGGGTGTTTGCTCCATGGGCGGACGGGAGTTAAGCATGGTGGCCTGGCAGGCCGTGCCCGGGATAAAAGCGGTTTGCGCCACCTGTTCAACGGTTTTCATTGCCTCTTCCATATCCGCAACAGTAAGCGCCCGGATGTCCAGAGAAACACTGCAGGCATCCGGAATCACATTGGTGGCAGTGCCGCCCTGAATGACATTGCAGCTATATGTGGTTCCGCCGGGAACGCTCTTTTCGTGCAGGGCAATGACTTTGTGCGCGGCTTCCAGAATGGCATTTTTGCAGGTGAAGTAACACCTGCCTACGTGACCGCTGGTGCCCTGGATATCCAGCCGGTAAGTGAGGATCCCTCGTCTGCCCACCACAACATTGTTATTTTGAGTAGACTCACAGTTGATGGCGCAGGGGAAGCCTGCGACGCTGTCATAAATAAACTGAATCTCCTGCTGTCCGCCCAGGGAATTGGAGATCTCCTCATCGGAAGTGAGGATCAGCCGGACATGTTTGTCAAAGCCATTATCCAGAAGTGCTTTTAGCATCAGAAGCGCAACGGTGATGCCGCCCTTACAGTCGATGACACCGGGGCCGACAATACGATCCTCCTCAACGCGTACCGGAGACTGTCCGAATACGCCCTTGTCGAATACGGTGTCCATATGCGCCATGAAGAGACCGGCCTTTTCCTTGCCCGGATTGATTTCTACGGTGAGGAAATCACCGCACTTTTCCATAGGCGTACGGATTGCATGTAACCCTTCGCGCTCGGCGAAAGCGGTTATGTAATCCACCATGGCGTCAATGGTCTGTTTGTCATAGGCCCTTGCCTCAAAGGAACAGATCTGGCAGAGAAAAGCAATGTATTTTTCTGCATTGTTGTCAATGGTTTGGAAGATTCGCTCCATAAAAACACCACCTTTTGCTTACTATAGCATAGGCAGAGTAAAAAGTAAATGCTGTAGTATAAGCGCATGTGTTGCCGGATAATAACCGTGTTATTGGATCAAAAAAGCGTTTTTATATAGGAAAGCAACGGATATTGTCCGCAGCAATGAGGAATGAGGTACAATAAGATCACAGCCACTTAAACCTGCTTAAACGCTGGGAGCATCAAACTCTCTTGCAGAAAAATTTTCAAGAAAAATAGTAAATATGGTCGAAGCATAGCAAAAGCGGAGTAAAATTCACTCCACTTTCAGACTTTTTCTGTATTCCCCGGCGTTTTTGCCCATGAATTTTTTAAATACACGGCAAAAACTTTTCATATCTGCAAATCCTGTTTCCTGAGCGATTTTCTCAATGGTATCATTGGTTTCGCGCAGCAGCATACATGACACCTCAATTCGATGACGGTTGAGGGTGTTGTGAAAGGTGTCTCCGGTAATACTTTTGAATATTTTGCAGAAGTTGCTTTTACTGTATCCGCAAAAGGTGCTCACTTCTTCCACATTCAAAGGTTCATAATAACTGTTGTAAATCTTTTCAAGTGCTTGATCAATCTTTTTAACATCGGCTATTTTTTTGCTTTGAATATTATTGATTTGAGGACTAATGAATAGTTCCAACAGCAGTGCGCTTATCTTATACAAGTTGCCTTTGATTGAAAGCTCACTAAAAGATGAACCGAAACAATGCAGGGAGGCAGTTTCTTCAAACAACCTCACCAATTCTTTATAGGTTGCGTTGTGTTCCAAAGCGCTTTTTTGATAAAGACGGCAATTTGTATTTTGACTTGTAAAAACTTCAAAAAACGCACCAAGCAATGCGTAGCCCGCTTCAACGGTCATTTGTTTTCCAAACCTGTCGTTGGACGGAATTTCATGTGCGGCCATTGGAGGTATGATTGCAAAATCCCCTGCCGTTAAAGAATAGCGGTTGTTTTCACAAATTATATCACAAGTACCTTCCATGCAGTAAGTCAGTTCAAATTCAGGATGACGGTGCAACTCAAACGCCGACGTCTCTCCAACGGAAATAAAATAGGGCTTGCTTCCTAAAAGCAATTTTTGGTAAAGCATACTCGGATCACCTCTTAAAAAGAGTATACACGGTATAATTTTTTCGCGCAAGTATTTTGTAAATTTTTGCGAATTTTATTGGAATATCTACCCTTTATTTTTGCAGACCCAAAATCTATAATGAAAACAAAAACGGAGGGATTACCATGAATGATTTAGGTGCGCAGCTCTACACAGTACGCGAATACTTGCAGACCGATCATGAGATTCAAGACACCCTTTCAAAAATCAAGGAGATCGGATATCATTCTGTTCAACTGTTTGGTTCGGCAGAACTTGCCGGAAAGCTTGCCAAAGCGGCAAAAGACGCAGGGCTTCAGATTTCAGGGGTGCTGGCAGACCTTGATGGATATGAGCAGAACCTGGATGAATACCTTCAGATATGTGATGATTATGAGATAACCGACCTTGGCGTGAGCGCTTTTATTACGGATGCCGAAAAAGTGCGGCTGTACATCCAAAGGGTTAATACAATGGCGCAGAAAATAAAGGTTTGCGGACACACCTTTTCCTATCATAACCACGCCAGTGAGTTTATCAAACTGCCTGACGGCAAAACAATACTGGAGCATTATATTGAAGGTTTTGATGCCGCGTTGGTGGATTTTATGCCCGATACTTATTGGATACACAAGGGCGGCTGTGATGTTCGTCATTTGCTGGAGCGCTTGCGCGGCCGGGTGAAAATTCTTCACCTGAAGGATATGAAATACACCCTGGGCGGTGAGGCCTTCGCGGAGGTCGGGCGGGGAAATCTTTATTTTGAGGGAATCCTTCAGTTAGCGTTGGATTGCGGAATCAAACAGTTTGTGGTAGAGCAGGACCAATGCGACCAAGACCCGATAGAAAGTTTGAAACAAAGCTTTGATTACATAAAATCTTTAAACTTACTTTGAAAGGAGCTTCAAGGTGGAAAAATTATATTTGGGTGTTTCCCGACGGATCATAACTCCTGAAATAGGCGGTCAGCTTTATGGGTACCGTCCGGATATTCGCTCCACATCGGTGGAAGACGATTTGAATGTAACCGTATTTTACTTTTCCCAAGGGGAGTGCAGAGCCTTGATGCTGAGCGCCACCGTATGCGTGATTCAAACAGAGCTGGCACAACAAATCATAACCCAGGTAAGCCAAATAACAGGCATTCCCCAAGATAATATTTTGCTGTCTGCTACCCATACCCATTCCGGCCCCAATACTGGAGGAACGGTGGGTTGGGGAGATTTGGATTACGCTTATTGCCAGGATGTTTTTATCCCTGCTATTCTTTCTGCCGCCCAAGAGGCGGTGGAGAATACAAAACCCGTTACCTTGTTTGCGGCAAGGGGAAAAAGCTATGTAGGTATCAACCGCCGCCAGCTGCTTCCCAATAGCAACCGGGCTGTTTTTGGACAAAACCCTTGGGGTGCTTTTTGCCCGCATATGACGGTTCTTTCGTTCAAGGATGAACAGGGGGCAACTGTAGCCAATCTGATTCATTATGGCTGTCATGGAACCGCGGCCGGAGCGAACACAGAAATCACCCGCGACTGGCCGGGAATCATGACCGATGCGCTGGAAGCGGCCACTGGAGGTATAACGGCGTTTTTCAATGGTGCAGAAGGAGATATCGGCCCACGGCTTACCAACGGAGATACCGTCGGAGATATTACCCATGTGCATGAACTGGGTCAGCGCGCTGCAGCGGATGCTCTGCGTATATATGTAACGGCGGAAGAGCAGAAGGAGGTTGTTCTTTCGTCCAAAGCCTTTGATGTACGTATTCCGCTGAAGCCACGAATGGAGGAGGCCGAGGCGAAAAAAATGCTTGACCAATACAGAGGAGAGACAGTCAATATAAAGGGTACTCTGCGTAATTATGCAGAGCGTATTTTGGCAGCTTATGAAGACGCAGTACCGCGGCAGACTCATTTCGTGTTTCGTCAGGGATTGGTGCAGTTAGGGAATTTCGTGTTCACTTCGTATCCGTTCGAACTGTTTTGTGAAATTGCTATGCGTGTAGATGACGCTTTCTCTGAGAAAAACATACTGGCGCTTTCCATTACCAACGGCACCGAAAACTACTTTGCTACCGAGGATGCAATTTGCCGTGGTGGGTATGAGGTGGAAATGTACCTCTACGCGCATGATCAGTCCTATGAGGAGAATGCAGACTTGAGCTTGGTTATGTCCGCTGTTGAGAATATAAAGCATTTATAAGGAGGTTTGATTATGTTCAGAATGGGTAAGGAAGAAATTGCAGAACTACAAAAAGTCATCGAGCAAAAAGATTTATTTAAAATTAACGAAGGCCTTAGAGAGTCGGAACAGGTAGAAAGCAAATTGAGAGAGATTTTTAAAACCAAATATCCGATTTTTATGACCAGTGGCCACGCGGCGCTGACGTCCGCTTTGGTTGCAATGGGTATAGGCCCCGGGGATGAAGTGATTGTCCCTGCTTATACATATATTGCAACAGCAATGGCGGTGGTGGCGGCAGGTGCAATGCCTGTTATTGCAGAGGTTGATGAAACGCTGACTCTTTGCCCTGTTGATACCGAAAAGAAAATCACAAAGCATACGAAAGCAATAATCCCTGTTCATATTCAAGGGTTTCCTTGTAATATGGATGGATTCATGGACTTGGCGAAAAAGTACAATCTATTTATTATTGAAGATGCCTGTCAAGCTGACGGTGGATCCTATAAAGGCCAGCGTCTTGGAACCATTGGCAACGCAGGAGCGCTCAGCTTTAATTACTTTAAGATTATTTCTTGCGGTGAGGGCGGTGCCTTGCTGACCGACAACAGGGAGTTTTTTGAGAGAGCGCTTATCTATCAAGATAGCAGCGCGGTTGCCTTTTTTGGAAATCAGATGGACGGCTTTGAAAACCAAGGCTTTTGCGGAAATGAATACCGCTCAAATGAACTTTGTGCCGCGGTCATGAATGTGCAGTTAGACCGCCTTGACGGCATACTTTTTGATTTGAGGAAAAACAAGAAATATTTAATGGAGGCTTTAGACGATGTTGCCAAATTCATTCCTTCAAACGATATTGAGGGCGACTGCGGAACAACACTTGCCTTTAAATTTGAATCAGAAGGAGAAGCAAGAGCCTTCGCCACTGCCGATGGCATAAGAGGAACCTTACCCATTGATACAGGAAAGCATGTATATAAGCATTGGACACCTATTATGGAAAAAAGAGGAGCATATCATCCTTTAATGGATCCCTTTAAAATGGAAGCCAACAAGGGAATTGTACCCGATTATCGGGAGGATATGTGCTGCGCAACGCTGAGGCGGCTTTCAGAAGTGGTTTACATCCCGGTCAATCCGGATGCAACGAAAGAGGAACTGGACAAAAAAATCAACATCATTAAAAACGCGCTTTGTGCCATAAAAACCCGGTGATTTAGTTTCACATTTGATAGAATAAAGAAAGCGAGGTGAATTTCACCTCGCTTTCTTAGAGAAATATATATGATTGTGTTTATTTGGAAGGAACAGATGAATTTATGTAAGAACAGTAAAACCGATTTAAAGATATTCTTGTCTGCTTAGGATAAGAATATAATCAGGAATTGGCTTACCAGCACCACGGAGATTAGAGCAATGGGGTAGGTGGCGGCGTAGGCGGAAGCCACATCCTCGGTGCCGGCTACATGGATCAGCGTGCCCAGCGCGGGGGTAGAGGTCATGCCGCCGGTGATGGAGCCCAAGTTGTTAAACAGGGGCAGCTTCAGTAAATACTTTGCCATTAGGAAACCGATGATCATAGGCGCAATGGTCATGACCATGCCATATAGGAAGTATACAGGCTGGAACAGCTCGATAAAACGGGAGCCGCCGGAGATGCCGGCACCCATAAGGAAGAACACCAGGCCAAGTTCCCGTAAGGATTTGAGGATAGTGGTCTTGGGCATGATATTCACAGGGCCGATGTGCAGGAAATGACCGAACAGCAGGCCGGACAGCAAGCAGCCTCCGGTGGTAGTCAAGGAGAAGTTGCCAAACTTCAGGCTGCCGATGACAACGCCGATAAACACAGCCAAGGCAAAGGGCATAAAGCCGAAGTCGTCCATATCGATGAGCTTGCCCTCGTAGACCTTTTTTTTACCGGTGTCGGCAGCGGCGATTTTCTGACGCTCCGCTTCCATATCTACACGCATCAGCTTGGGCATCAGCTGCACAAACAGCACTACACCTACAACGCCAAATAGGTAGGCGATGCCGTAGCCGGTGGAAACATGATCCACAAGCTCTGCTGCTACAGTACCCTTGGCGGCGGAGAAGGCGGGGGTGGAGGTGAGGGCACCGGAGAAGATGCCGGTCATCATGGCGGTTAGCTCGCTGTTGGTGAGATCGGTAAAGTTTCTGCCTACCAGGATGCAACCCATGCAGGTCAGGCCGCCGGCAACGATAATCACCAGGCCTAAAAGGATATAGGATTTGAAATTCTTTTTAAAGTTGGCCGCGAAACCGGGACCCGCGATAAAGCCAACGGCGGTGACGAAGAACATGAGACCGAGATTCTCCACGATCTTTAGTGCTTCGCTGACGAAGGTCTGTTCTTTCACGGTGAGGGCGGAGGCCAAGTCCTTGTAGAAGATGCAGCCGAACACCAGGGCGATGATGAAAACACCGGCAGTACCAAGGTTGATGCCCTTGATGGTGATACGGCCGAGAAGGTAACCTACAGCAATTACGGCAAACAAGCAAAGCATCATAAAGGCAACGCCGGTAGATGCGGTAAATACAAACATATCCAGTTACTCCTTATATAAATTTTTCAAAACATTATAATACTTCTGTATTGTTATGTCAATAAGCTGCGATGGTGAAAAGGAGAAAGATGCATGAAAGCAACAGGTATCGTTCGCTATGTTGATAACCTCGGGCGTATTGTGATTCCCAAGGAGATTAGACGCACTTTAAAAATCCGTGAAGGAGCCCCCTCACGGACAACATTGACACCAATCGACAGGTTTTGTATGGCGATACATAGTCTTGCACAAAGAATAACAGCGCAGTAGAATTTCTACTGCGCAATATACTTATTTTTTAGGTTTGGCATTGTGCTTGACAATGCAATCATCGCAGATGTTGCGGAAACGGGTGCCAAAATCGTCCTTGATTTGACAATATGTTAAGTGTTCAAAATAGCCACCACACAACTCACATTTTTCACCGTGGGGTTGTTCTGCTATAAGGGACGATTCGCTTGGTTCAGCTGTTGAGGAAACGGCAATCGCCTTTGCCCTGTTTTCTGCGATTTGTGCCTTTAAAGCATCGAAATCAGGAATGCTATTGATAATAGGAACACCATATTTCAGCTCCTCTATTCTGTCAACAATATATCCATATAATACTTCCATTAGTTCGTTGGTGATTTCGTTTTTATTGTTTTCGAAAGTGAAAGTGTTTTCGGAGAACATATTGTCGCCTTTGTTGTTCATTTGCATAGAGGAGGTTTCAAATTGTAAGTAACCAATCAGCGCACCACTTCTTTTGAATTGAATACCTGCAATATCAGATAGGAATATTGTCTTTTCACCATCAGTAACATTGCCAGTTATGAGACTGCCAATGGTTACATTGGTGGTAACGACAACTTTAGTATCATATAATTTTAAGTTGCGACCACGGACACCCTCAAATTCATAGATAAACTTTGCCATAGTTAATCCTCCTTGTTCGATTTATTAATTGTACCATAACTATTTCGAAATGTAAATCTTGCGGTATAATCTCCTGCCTTTTACAGATACTAACAGCGTAATTTGTAAATTAAAGGAGATAGATATATATGAAAGCTACTGGTATCGTCCGTAGAGTTGATGAATGAGGTATAATAACACCAAGAGTTATAAGCCCGTATAAACACTGGGTTTTCGGGCAATTTTTAAAGAAAAAATTTGACAAAAACATCATATTTTGACCCATACATAGCAAAAGCGAGGTGAATTTCACCTCGCTTGTTTGCAAATGTAAGTGGTAAATGAATCGGGAAATGCCCACAGAGCATAGAGAGTATCTGCAAATCTTATTTCACCATAGTCCACACGATCATATCGGTTGGTTCACGGTTGGCAAAGGAAAAATACGGGATTAACCGTGCGGTAAAGGGAATACGCTTGTTGGATTTAATGCTATAAAGGCTTTCGGTGAGGGGACGGCGTTCTGCACCAATGTAAATGACCGGTGCTGGGATATTGTCTTCGCAGGCGATACTGATTTGGCTGTTTTCGAGCAAAGTAATGTCGCGAAGATTCTCACCGTTGTCAATACCTTCCATACAGTAAACAATGGGACCTCGCTGTACTGCATATCTTCCGGAATCATCTTGAACGCAAGGATTTGCTTCTATAAAATGAACTTCCATCGGCAAATCAAGCGTGACACAATCTCCGTCAGTCAGTTCGAACCGGGCAAAGCCCGTTTCAGTTTTTCCCTCATATTCGATACACCAATCAGGGATTCTAATAAAAAGAGTTACGGGTTTGCCGCTATATTTGAAGGTGATTCTGCCGCTTTTAGGGTAATCAGTGCTTTGTGTAATAATTGCGTCCTCTCCGCCTATCTGTAGTTTGGCTTCGCTTTCCATAAACTGGTTACAGTATACCCTATCCCCGTCAACGGTATAAGCGTATTTTGAGATGGTTGCCAACGTTCTCAAAACGTTAGGGGGACAACATGAGGTCTCAAACAACTTTTGACGTTCGCAAATAGGCTGATAGGTGCTTCTGGCATATTTTTTGCGGTCGATTTCCAGCGGGTTTGTATAGAAAAACTTATCACCGCTAAGCGAGACACCTGAAAGGAAGCCGTTATAGCAAATGCGTTCTATTCTGTCACCATAACAGGAGTTTGGCTCGATTTCTTGCATAGCACTTGCAAACATGGCGTGAGCCACCGCTGCGCAGGTTTCGTTATAGGTATCACTGTTCGGGATGTCGTATCTATACGAAAATCTTTCCAAATCGTGATCCGCACCGACACCGCCGGTAATACTCATTTTGTAATTTGTAATATCATTAAATACTCTGTGACAGGCATCCTGCAATTCTTTGTCGTTATCAATTCTTGCCAACATTGCCATTGCGGTATACAAGTAGCCGGAACGAACACCGTGACCCACCGCTTCCGATATTTCCCTTACAGGGAGATTGCTTTGGGTTAATTCCAGTGCTTTATGAAATGGGGATATGAGCGTGTGTTCCCGCACAAAATGTTCATCCTTTTCGTTAGTGCCTCTTTGGTTTATAAAAAATCTTGCAAGCGCAAGGTGTTTTTCATCACCTAAATATTCATAGAGCTTCAAAAGCGCATGCTCGATTTCCTCGTGGCCGGGAGTGCAAAAGGCGGCGCTTTGCTTCTCAACGAACACACGGTGTATCATATCGATGTTTTTAAGCACACAGTTAAGGAGTTTATCCTTGCCGGTTGCTTGGTGGTACGCAATAGCGGCCTCAATTGCGTGACCAGTACAATATAGCTCGTGGTGGCCGCGGTCAGTAAAGATTTTTGAGGGGTCTACAGAGAGATAGTAGGAGTTAAAATAGCCGTCTTTGCGTTGGTTTTCGGCAATAATGTCTACCATTTCGTCGATCAGTTTTTCTAATTCGGGCTCGGGCTGCATTTGAATTAAATAGGCGGCGCCTTCTATCCATTTTACCACATCAGAATCCCAAAATATGTGGGGCTTGTTGGGTTCTCCCTCGTGCCAGTTGCAACGAATCGCATCAAAACGCCCTGTTTCTTTAAAACGATTGTAAATTGCCTTAACAGTAACACGCCTGTTGAGATTGGAATAGAACCACCAAAATCCGTCTTTAACTATTATGTTTCCAAATGCAAGATTTTTCATCGTTAATCCCCCAAATCATAGAGTTGACGTATTTAACAATACGCTGTATACTTATAGTACAATCACAGTTCATTTATCATAACTCCAAAAAATACACAAAAGGGGCAAAAATACGACTATGTTTGAAACGGTTAAAAACGCGGGTGTTGGGAAATTTATGACACGGAATGATTGGATGCATCCTGCTCGTGTTATTGACTTTCACGAAATTATATTTATCACGAAAGGAGAAGTCTTCATCTGTGAAAACGAGGCATACTACTGTGTAAAAGAGAATGAGATATTAGTGTTGCAACCGAATCTCAAACACTATGGATATAAGACCAGTGCGGATACTGAATTTTTTTGGATACATTGGCATGGTGGCCCGGAAATACCATCGCATATGAAGCATAGAAAAATAGAAAATCCCTATAATATCAGCGTGTATTTCCGTTTGCTTTTGGATGCCCGTGTTACAAAAAAGTCCCAGGAAAGCATGGACTATTTAACCAGACTTATATTGATAGAGCTATATTCTAACAGTCAGCAACCGAATACAAGCCATATCGCCGAAAAAGCGGCTGCATTGATCAATGCGAAGTGTCACCTGGCTGTCACGGAGGCGCAGATTGCTGCTGAACTGGGATACAATGCAGACTATCTGAATCGCATATTTAAAACTGCATTTTCAAAGACAGTAAAACAGTGTATCAATGAAAAACGAATGGAATACATAAAAACGCTGATGCTTTGCGATAGCCTGCCGCTTAAACATATATCCGATAAGTGCGGATTTGCAGAATATAAATATTTTCTAAAATTTTTCAAATATCATGAAAAAATAACACCTACCGAGTTTTACAAACAATATGCCAAAATGTATATTAATTCGCGGTAATAACCTATTAGTTAGCTGACAGATATCCTTCCACATAGCGCAGGATCCGTCTTGCGGTATCTTCGTGGATTCTGTATGCCTTTGGTGAATTAGTTGACAAAACCTGCGAGAATGAAAGAAATACACAAAATATATTGAAATTGATGTTGGAAAACAACGCAAAAGATGCAGCCAAATAAATTTTCTATGACTCCTCTGCAACGAGCAGAGGAGTTTTTCTTTCAGCAGTATAAATCTTCCCCTTTTACAAATAATAGCATCGTAATTTGTAAAATAATTGTAGGGGACGGGTTTCCCGTCCCGCGGGCGGGGAGACCCCGCCCCTACGAGATATTCGTAAAAGGAGAAAGATATATGAAAGCTACTGGCATTGTTCGTCGCGTAGACGATTTGGGAAGAATCGTTATTCCTAAGGAAATCAGAAGAACCCTTAAAATCCGTGAGGGTGACCCGTTGGAGATCTATACGGAAAAGGATGGCGGGGTTATTTTTCGCAAGTATTCTCCCATGGGGGATTTGCAGGATTTTGCGGCGCAGCTTTGTGATGCCATCGGCGCAAACACTGGCAGAATCGCGGCAGTTTCCGACCGGGATTCTATTATTGCGCTGGCCGGTGCGCCGAAGCGGGAGCTGCTGGACAAGCCAAACTCCCGGGAATTGGAGAAGCTTATGGAACAGCGAAAGAACTATCGCTACGCTTCTGGGGAGACCCTGCTGCGGGCAACGGAAGGCTCCGATAAGTACCACTTGGGTGTGGCTGCCCCGATTCTCTGCCAGGGAGATCTGATGGGCTGCGTCATGCTGCTACTGGATGAGGATGCCAATCCCCTGCAGGAGGCAGACCAGCGGCTTGCCCAGACCGTAGCCGGGTTTTTGGGAAAACAGATGGAAAGTTAGCACATCACCTCTGCTTCGGCAGAGGTTTTTCTATGCCGAACCGGAAAAATTTGCTTTTGCCTAGCCCTATGAGTTGGTTTTGGATGACGGCTCTTTGTCGGTAACTTTGCCCTATCAGCTCCTGAAAAGCAGCTGAAATATTAACAAAAAGGAGACAATATCATATATGTCATATGACCTTTGAAAAACGGCAAAAACGAACAAATTGCTCCACTAGTGCGTAAAAATGATTTAAAAGTCGCAATATTTGAGGGGATTTGGTGATTTTGACGGCTGTTTTTGAGTTGACAAGTGATTACACCTGTGCTATAATCTGTTACAGTTTTGTAACCTTAAAGCAACAAAGGTTGTAATTTCTGAAAGGATTATTTTTCATGGTCAAATTTCGTAATAGGGGGCGGCGGATTCTGCCTTTGGTTTTGTGTCTGGTGTGTCTGGTAGCCATGGCACTGCCGGTTTCTGCAGATAAGCAGGCTGCCACCAATGAAACGGATGTTATCTATACAGCACTGGTACATAACCGTGCAAGCAGTGGTTCTGCAGTAATCGGACAAATGGAGAACGGCACAGAGGTGACAGTTCTGGAGCAGCACGGCGATTTTTACAAGGTCGACTGCTATGATATGACAGGCTATGTGGCGAAAGAGCAGATCGTAAAAAAATTTGACAGCAGATATTTTATCCGCTGCAACCTGAAGTCCGATGAGACAGGCAAGCTGGAACACAAGACCGAGGTGGAAGCGCTGGCATTACGGACGTCCATTTTAAGACTGGCTGAGAAGCAGTTGGGTTACCCCTATGTTTATGGCGGTATGTATCCCGGCGGTTTTGACTGCTCCGGTCTGACCTATTATCTCTACGGAGAGCACGGGAAATCCATCAAACGCTGTGCGGATGAACAGCTGCAAAATGGTTTGGTTGTGGCAAGGGATGAACTGCAGATCGGTGATCTGGTGTTTTTCCGGGAGACTTGGTCGCCTTGGCTGGCGTCCCATGTGGGCATTTATGCCGGTGACAATAAAATAATTCACGCAAGCAGCCGTGGCATTTGCGTTTCAGATTTGGATGGGTCCTATTACCTGGATTACTATCTGTGCGCGCGGCGTGTGATCAACACCAAAACGGAAGAGCGCGGAGCGATTGCTACAATGGCGGACGCAGCGAATGGTTTGCACATCCAGAGCATTGGCATTTCCACCGTAAGCCAATAAAATTTAGAGTTTCCCCGCCGGATTCCCGGCGGGGTTTTGTTCGGCAATGGACTGCGGGAATGGAAGAAAAATAGGGTTGATTTGCTGTGGCTTTTCCTATATAATACACAGGTTGACAATTTTTTAGTGAGGAATCTATATATGACGATGAAGACGGCTACTCCCGACCTGCAGGAAAATAAAATGCGCTCCCGGCCGGTTGGAAGATTGCTATTTACCATGGCGCTACCGCTGGCCATGTCCATGCTGGTGCAGGCGCTGTACAATGTGGTGGACAGTTTTTATGTGTCACAGATATCCCAGAGTGCGGTGACTGCCCTGTCGCTGGCCTTTCCTATTCAGAATTTGCAAATTGGCTGTGCCACAGGCGTTGCCGTGGGTATGAATGCACTCCTCAGCAAATCCTTGGGTGAGGGGCGGCAGGAGCGGGCCAATCAGGCTGCCGGCAATGGCATTTTTCTAACCATGATTATGGTGGCTCTGTTTATGGTTTTCGGCTTCTTTGCTGCCGAGCCCTACTATGCCATGCAGTCGGATGTCCGTGAGACCGTGGAGGGCGGCGCAGCGTATACAGGAATTTGCTGCATCTTTACATTGGGTATTTTTGTAGAGATTTTGGGAGAGCGGCTTTTGCAGGCCTCCGGCCGCACAGTGTATACGCTTTTCACCCAGGGTATCGGCGCAGTTATCAACATTGTTCTGGACCCGGTGTTTATCTTCGGCTTTGCACCCCTTGGCATAGAGCCTATGGGAATTGCCGGCGCGGCGGTGGCGACGGTGATCGGCCAGTGGGTGGCGGCTATTATGGCAGTCATTTTCAATCTTAAGTGTAATCCGGATGTGAATTTTGCCCTGCGGTATCTCAAGCCGCGGTGGGAGATTATAAAGAAGATCTGTACAGTGGGAATCCCGGCTGTTATCATGATGGCCATTGGCTCTGTGATGAACTTCTGCATGAACCAGATTTTCCTGGGCTTCCGCGCACTGGGGGAAACCGCCGCTGCTGTATTTGGTATCTATTTCAAGCTGCAGAGCTTTTTCCTGATGCCCCTGTTTGGACTGAACAACGCATCGGTTTCCATTATTGCCTATAACTATGGGGCAAGACAGCCCAAGCGAATCACAAAAACACTTAAATACGCTCTGTGCACGGCTATGGGTGTGATGCTTTTGGGTGTTGCGGTGTTCCAGGGAATACCTGAGGTGCTGATGGGCATTTTCAATTCCGGCGGAGATGACAACTCTCAGGCGTTTATGGAGATTGGCATCAGTGCGCTGCGGATTGTAAGCTTGCATTTCCCCATGGCAGCCATCGGCATTGTTCTGGGTGCCAGCTTCCAGGCACTGGGTATCGGCATTTATTCCACCATTACCTCTCTGTGCCGCCAGCTGGTGGTTCTGGTACCGGCGGCATGGCTTTTGAGCACGACAGGCGATGTACATGCTGTCTGGTGGTCCTTCCCGATTGCGGAGGTTGTCAGTATGCTGCTGTCCATATTCTTCTACGGTAGAATCTACCGCAAAAGAATCAAGCCGTTGGGGGATACAGAATAACGGTTTGTGTATTTCCAAAAGGAACAAACAAAAAGTACCGAAGTAAAAACTTCGGTACTTTTTCTTAAGCTTAGTCTGTGCAGAGCGCTGAGGTGTATTTTTTGGCCAATTCTGTGATTGCTCCGTAGTTATTCTCGGAAATTAGATTCTCGTCAAGGATACCTGCGCCAATGCCGAAGCCACAGACCCCGGACAACAGGTAGTCCTGCATGTTATTCCGGTCCACGCCCCCAAAGGCCAACAGCTTTACATGACCTAGGGGTGCGGAGATTGCCTTTAAATAGGCCGGGCCAACGCTGGATACAGGGAAAACCTTCACAAAATCCGCACCCAGCGCATGGGCATTTGCAATTTCTGTGGGTGTGAAAGCACCGGGGATTGTAACCAAGCCGCAGCAAAAACCTTCTGCGATGATACGTGCATTTAGGTTAGGCGAGACGATAAAAGTGCCGCCTGCGTCTTTGGTAAGCCGCACCTGTTCTTCGGTGAGGACAGAACCGGCGCCGATGTGCATCCTGCTACCAAAGTGTTTGGTTAGAAGGGCGATGTTTCGGGCGGCTTCTAAATCATCGGAGCCATATGCAACTTCCAGCAGCCGAATCCCACCGTCGTACAGAGCTTCTGCAAGGGGAATCAGTTTTTCGCCTGCAATCCCTCTGAGAATAGCGATAATTTTGTTTTCTTCGATTGCCTGAATGATCTTGTCTTTCTGAGGGTGGGCCGGCGACTTACTGATGGTTATCAGCTCCACGTCGTTTCCGTCTATGATATCCTGCTCCGTAAAGGAAGCGAACATGATCTCTTCGCAAAGCGCACTGCGCCTGCAGTAGGTCACGTAAATTTTTCCGTCATGATAATCCGCTGACGGGCAGAAAACCAGACCGTTGCTATCAATGCATTTTTTATATGTCCATGTATTTCCATCATCCTCGGAAAGCAGGACGGTCATGCGGTCTCGTAATTTGCGGTGGTTATTAAGAATCAAAACAACTCTTCCGGAGGGTAACTTTTGTACAGCATAACAGCTATTGGCAGATTCAATGCCGCTTAAAGTAGCCTCGCTCCAGGTTTTGCCGTTGTCGTAGGAAACGCTTTGGGCCAGTTCGCCCAATTCGCACCGGGCAAACATTTTTAAGGTTCCGTCATTTCTTTTAAAAGCGGTTACCTCATCAAATTCTGTTTGTAACTTTTTAGTGCCGTAGTAATGAGTAAAGGTCTTGCCGGCATCACTGGAAATATAATAGCCGTAGCGGTCATCTATCTGATCATAGGCAAAATAAATCCAGTCTCCGTTGTCCAGAAATGTGGGTTTTGTACGCAGAAGCCCCTGGTACAAATATCTGGGTTCTGTAAAAGAGAGAGTTTCAGCATCCGGGTCTTCACAGAGGATTTCCCATTGGCTGTGCTCATAATCATCGAACATATACCCGTCCACAAAACAAAGAGGCTGTCCTGGCTTTGCGGTAGGTCTGTCTTCCGGTGTGGGTTCGGCGTGATCCTGCACCCACAATACGTGCAGCGCGCCATTGGGGTCAACGAAAACAGAAATATCGGTATTGTGAATGCCCTTTTCGTAGCTGCCGGGGATCGCCAGAAGGGGACGTGACCAAGTGCGGCCACCATCATCACTGTACACCAAAATACTGTAATTGCGCATATGGGGCTCTTGAGACCCGCCAGAGTACCAGCCTGTAAAAATTCTGCCGCCTCTGGTTACGGCAATCGTGGGGGGACCTTGGAATACTCTGACGCTTTCCCAATACTTACTGCTGTCGGGATTGTATAAAACGGGACAAGGATAGCTTTTGGCATTGTTCACAAAAAACACCTCTTTCGGTTGTTTTGGATTGTGTTGATTGTAAATCACACGAATGGAAACGTCAAGGCCTTTTTACACACAGGAACAGAAATTTTAATCACATTACAGCCCTGCGTCTCATGGGTATCAACATACGGAAGGCTTCAAAAAAAGGAGCACTTTTTCTAAAAAAATTTCCCCCGGAACCGTTGAGAAGGGAGAAAAGCTGTGATATAATGACGGTAATTGACAATTTTCCAAGGAGCCTGCTATGAATATATCCCAACTCAGCATTGATAAAACCCATGTACATAAGCTGCTCAGCGCTGCCAGCGGTGATGCGGCGCTTTTATACATGTATATTCACAGCGGAAACCCCATTCAGCAGGCAGAGCAGGCCCTGCGGTTAAGTGCTTCCAGAGTGCAGTGTGCGGCCGCAACCCTGCGGCAGCTGGGTCTGCTTCCGGAGGCGCGGCAAACCCCGACCATCACCGGAGAGCGTCCCCAGTACTCCGAGCGGGATGTTTTGCAGGCAATGGATACCGATAATTCTTTCCGCGCCCTTTACGGAGAGGTTCAGCGGCTGCTGGGCCGGAATCTGAATACGGAGGAACTGAAAATCCTGTTGGGATTTGTACGTTATCTGGGCCTTCCGGCAGACGTGATATCGGTGCTCGTGTACTACTGTAAGGATAAGGCCCGGCAAAAGGGCGGTATGCGCAATCCGTCTCTGCGGGCCATTGAAAAAGAGGCCTATGCCTGGGCGGAACAGGGCATCGATACTATGGAAGAGGCAGCAGCCTTTATCCAGAACCAAAATGTTCGCCGCTCCCAACTGGGACAGCTTATGGGCGTGCTGCAAATCCGGGGCCGGAACCTGACCGCCGGGGAGGAGCGTTATGCCCAGCAGTGGCTGGAGATGGGCTTTGATATGGAGGCGGTGGCCATGGCGTATGAGCGCACCTGCCTGAACACCGGCGGGCTCAGCTGGGCCTATATGAACAAAATTCTCACCCGTTGGCAGGAGGCGAACCTGCTGACAGGGGAGCAAATTCGTTCCGCAGACCGCAGCCCTGTGCCAAAGGGTGCGTCCGGTAAGCTGGGGCAGGCGGAATTGGAAGCAATTCAAAAAGTATTACAGGAGGGATAAGCCGTGGCATATAGCATAGATGTGGTCCGCAGAGCCCGTGTCCGTTTGGCAGAGGCCAAGGCAGACCGGGAATCTCAAAACGAAGCCCGCCTGCAGGATGCCTATGCCCGCCTGCCCCGACTGCGGGAGATTGACCGGCTGCTGCGTAAAAGTATGGTAGCGGCAGCCCAGGCGGCATTTGCCCAGGGTGGAGATGCCGGAGAGCGGATGGCACAGGTCCGGCAGGCCAATGAAGCCTTGCAGCAGGAGCGTAAAGCGCTGCTTTCTGCCCATTTTCCGCCGGAGTATCTGGATGATAGCCCTGTTTGCCCCCATTGCGGCGGTTCCGGCTACATTGGCAGTACCATGTGTCGGTGTCTGCAGGAGCTTTGCCGGCAGGAGCAGAAAAAAGAGCTGTTACTGCTTAACAGCAACCGGGAGACCTTTGATGCCTTCCGTCTGGATTACTATTCTGACCAGCCTGACCGGAATTACGGTGCAAGCCACCGGGCAATTATGAAGCGGAATTTTGATATTTGCCGAAAATATGCGGAAAGCTTTGCAATGTCCAGCGGGAATCTGCTGTTCATCGGCAATACGGGCCTTGGCAAAACCTTCCTGTCTGCCTGTATTGCAAGGGCGGCGGCGGATAAGGGTTATTCCGTGGCTTATGAAAGCGCGCCCCACTTGATGACCAAGTTGGAGAAGAACCGCTTTAATCCTGATGACCAGAGCCGTGAGGATGTGCAGAAAATAAACAGCTGCGATTTGCTGATTGTGGACGATTTGGGAACTGAATTGCCGGGTAATTTTGTCACGGCAGCGCTGTATACGTTGGTCAATGACCGGCTGCTGGCAGGCAAGCCCATGGTGATTTCCACCAATTTGAACGTGGAGGAGATTGCCCGGCGGTACTCTCCGCAAATTGCATCCCGGCTTCAGGGGAGCTTCCAACGGCTGACCTTTGTGGGCGAGGATATTCGGGTACTTAAGAATCGAGGCGTTTAACATGAGAATTGGCATTTTATGGGATTTGGACGGCACACTGCTGGACACGATGGAGGACTTGAAGGACGCGGTTAATTACGCGCTCCGAACCCACGGCTGCCCGGAGCGTAGCTTAAAAGAAGTTCGCCAGTTTGTGGGCAATGGCGCCAAAAGGCTGATTGCCCTGGCACTGCCGGGAAAGGCAGATGACCCGGATGTGGATACGGTTCTGGCTACTTTTCAGCCTTATTATGTTGCTCACGCCCAGGTAAAGACCTGTCCATATGATGGAATTTTGCAGGCGCTGGAGGCTGTAGGTAAGCATTACCCCATGGCAATTGTCTCCAACAAGCCGGACAAGGCGGTCAAAATACTGTGCAAGGAGTATTTTGGAGATATTTTTGCCCGGGGCGAGAGTACCGACTGTCTGCGTAAGCCTAAACCCGATATGGTGTATAAAGCCATGGAGGCCATTGGCGTAGATACCTGCATTTACGTGGGCGACAGCGAGGTGGATGTACTCACCGCCCAGAACGCAAATGTACCCTGCCTGTCCGTGTTGTGGGGCTTCCGGGATAAAGAAATCCTGGAAGAGGCGGGCGCGAAGTATTTTTGCAGCCATCCTGACCAGCTGCTGCAAGCGCTGGACAGCATTGCTGCTACACTGTAAGGAATTATTGTATGGCAAATGAATTTTACGCCCTGATGGGCCGGATGCGCTATATTACCCGCTGGGGCTTAATGCGCAATACCTTCTCTGAAAACATTCAAGAGCACAGTCACCAAGTAGCGGTGCTTGCCCATGCGCTGGCGCTGATTCGCCGGGATATTCTGAAGCTGGACGGCCCTGAACCGGATAAATGTGCGGTGGCTGCCCTGTATCACGATGCCTCGGAGATACTTACGGGGGATTTACCGACCCCTATTAAGTACTATAACCCAGATATCAAAACCGCCTATAAGCAGGTGGAGCGTATTGCCGGAGAGCGGCTGCTGGATATGCTGCCGGAGGCACTCCGCGCCAGTTATGCCCCTTTGGTATTGGAGGAGGATGCGCAGATTTTGCCGGTAGTAAAGGCGGCGGATAAGCTGTCTGCCTACATTAAATGCGTTGAGGAGCAAAAGGCAGGCAATACGGAATTTGATTCCGCGGCCCGGCAGTCCATGGAAGCTATGCGGGCGATGAAGCTGCCGGAGCTGGACTGGTTTATGGAAAACTGCCTGACACCCTTTAGCTTGAATCTGGATCAATTATAAAAATACGGGCGTGTTTTACACGCCCGTATTTGCGTTTACAGCAGGAAATAGACACACAGGGGGATGGTCAGCAGGGAGGCAATGGTGCTGATGAGCACAGTGCTGGCGCCTATGTGACAATCCTCTCCAATTAAGCCGGGATAGACGATGGTATTCATCCCGCAAGGCATGGCATAGGTCAGAACCGCCACAGGAATTGCCGCAGTAATGACGGCGCTGAGAGCAGAGAGGTTCAGCAGCACAAACCCTGCGCTGGCCAGCTTTAATAATGCCAAAGCCATGAGCGGGAGCAGTATCAGGCGGATAGCGGATACAATGTAGGATGCTTTGTGCTTGAGGAGGTCTTTTACGCTGAACTCAGCGATTACCATGCCTGTAAGCAGCATGCTGATGGGGGCTGTGCAGCTGGCAGCGCGGCTGCTAACCTCGGTGATTACCTGCGGAAGTGCAATGCCGGACAGACCCACAACACAGCCCAGCAGAGACCCGATAACAGGAGGTGAGATGATGCGCTTAAAATTGACCTTTCCGTCCTCGGGAGAGGTAAGCATGCTGTAGCCGATGGAATGGGCATACGCGTTCATGGCCAAGGCAAAGATCATCATATCCAGCAGCACCTTATCGCCGTATAAGCTTTGACACAGGGCGTAGCCGATATATCCGTAATTGGGAATCATAAAAATATAGTGGTAAAGCCCGCGGTGATAGGGTTTTTTTGTCAAAGGTTTTGCAAGCAGGGTAGCAACGGGATAAGAAATCACCAGCAGGCAGATGCTGATAATAATAAATATGTACCGCTGGCGGATGTACTCCAGATTGAAGTTTTTGGCAAAGTTATTAAAGGTCAGACAAGGGAGGAATACATAGATTTCCAGCACGGATAGGATATTCACGTGGGAGGTCTTTGCCCGGCGTGTTCTGCACAGCACAAAACCGACTGCGCAAAAAATCAGTAAAATCAATACTTGCTCGAAAACAGCATACATAGCAACAGCCATCTCTTTTCTGCAATATACTTTAGGTTATCATACAGCAAAACGGGGAAAAGTCAAGCGCACAAAAACGCCGGACGACACAAAGGTCTCCCGACGTTTCTATTTAAAATTTTCCACTGCGGCCGCCGCTGTGGCTTCGGCTGCCACTGTGGCTTCGGCTGCCGCCGGAGGAGGAACTCTCGATTCTCCTGCGGGTTATCGTGTTATACAGGAACCGGTCCTCCCGGATACGCAGATTCAGACCTTCCGGACTGATATAGGCATCTGCCGTCTGTTTGCGAACAGATTTCATCTGCGATTTTAGAATCAGGCAGACGATCAGAGCAATGACACAGGGCAGAAGAAATACCACCGCAAGTTTTCCAAGCGTGGAACTTTCTGCGTTCACATCCCGATATGCGTCTGCAGAGCCCTCATAGGAGCCGGCCAAAAGGCTGTCACAGGTACCGATGTAATCACCAATGGCGCCTGCCCAGTCATTGTTCCCCAGATTGTCCAGGAATTCACCCTCTAACTGCTGCAGAGTGTAATCGTCAAATACCGCTTTGGCGTAGTTGCCAAGGGGTAGGAGCGCATAGTCCCGCTCATCCATACTCAGAAGCAGCAGTAGACCGTCCCGGCCTTCTCCATAGCCCATACTGTAGCTATCATATACCTCCCGGGCGCAGTCCAATACATCCATGCCGCCGTAATCCTGCCAGCGGTTTACGGTCATGACATAAATACCGCATTGGTGCGCCTGGGTGACGTTAATGGCATTGCCGTTCAACACGGTCCATTGTTCCGATGACAACAGATTTGCAAAATCATTGACCTGTATGACCGTGTCGGATGCGCTAACTGTGATGATTAGAGCGGCCAACAGGCAGACGGTAAGGAGAATACAAATGATTTTTTTCATATTGCGCCTCCTTATCAGAGCATAAACAGGGAAAGCAGCGCCATCAGCGGAACGGCAATGGCGGCGAATAACCCCCAAAATCTGCCCCAGTCTACGGGCAAATCGCCCACCAGCTTCCCCGTTTGCCCGTTCATGGCAAACAGGTAATCCTTGTCTTTCCAGCGGGTGTGCAGCATCCACACCGGCAGCAGGGCATATTTAACCTGCCACTTATGTAGCTGTATATCCTGCCCTGTGGGGATGCATGTGTTGTAGCCGATGACCGTATTGCGCAGAGCTGCCTCAATGGAGTCTTGGCAGCGGACTCCAGCCCGCTGCATGCTGGTTTCCGCATCTACATCGTACTTGTCTGCCAGAAAGCCCGGCAGATAGGCGGTGGAAAAGGGCTTTAAATCTCCATAGTCGAAGGGTTCAATGCTGTCCATATGTCCATCGGGCATTTTGCTGGAGCCATCCACGGGCACGCGGTTGAAGGAAAGTGTACCTGCCCGGCGCACGGCGTAATGGGAGGTGGTGGTAATTTCCTCTTTGGAGGTTCTGCGCACCTGTACCCGCGTGGCGGAAAAGGAAATATCTCCGTCAGCAGTGCCGTCAAACAGCCAGAAAGGTACGTAAACGCCTTTGATTTGTTCAATGTGGTTTTCGTCCTTAAAGGTTTTGGGCAGCAGAAACTTCTTTTGATAATGCTTCTTCAGTGCGGCAATGGCTGCCTGCTTATCCAGCGCAAAGGGAATCACAAAATCCGGCTTCCGTGTGCCGCCAAACTGACCGGGCACGATGCTGGGGTTGCCGCAATAGGGGCAGCTGGTAGCGGCTGTAGTTTGCTCGCAAATCAGTTCGGCACCGCAGGAGGGACAGTTATAGGCGCGCATGGTCTCGGCATCCTCGCCCCAGTCGTCTGCGTCGGCAGGGATATCCGCTGTTTCCTGCTGGTTTTCTTGAAAGGCGGCTTGGGCTTGCGCCTCCTGTTGGGCGTACAGCTGCTCGATTTCCGCTACGGTATAGCTGGAACTGCAGTAGTCACATTCCAGCTTTCCGGAGTCGGTTCCAAACCGCAGTGGGGCGGTACAGGCCGGACATTGGTAATTGGTTACTTGGGTTGCCATAGGCAGTTACCCCCTTGCAATTAGGCCTTTATATCGCCGCCGTCAAATGGGTCCCCGCACTCGGGACAGAATTTTGGAGGCTTAGTGGGGTCATCCGGCTCCCAGCCGCACTTGTCACAGCGGTATTGGGGGATGCCGGCGGGTTTCTTTGCACCGCATTGGGGACAGAATTTGCCCTTGTTTACGCTGCCACAGGCGCAGGTCCAGCCCAAAGCAGGTTTTTTCGCGCCGCACTCGGGGCAGAAGTTTCCGCTTGCCACCGTACCGCAGGCACACTGCCAACTGTCGGCAGCAGGCGCGGCTGGTGCCTGCTGACCCATCTGATACAGACTTTGAGCATTGACACCGCCAGCCTGGCCGGCCATGTTCATACCCATAAAGGCCATGGCAGCGCCAGCGCCTTCGTTTTTAGCGGCAGACTGCATAGCCTCTGCCTGTGCGCCCACCAGATGAGCCGCTGCCCGGGTGGGGTCCATAAAGGCGGCGTTGCGCTGCAGCTGCTTGAGCATAGCTTCATCTTCGTCGCTGGCTTTGACGCTGGAAACGCCAAAGGAGACGATTTCCAGGCCACGGAGATTCCGCCACTTGCCGGTAAGCACCTGATTCAGTGCCTCTGCCATTTCCATAGTATGGCCGGGCAGAGCGGAATAGCGGATGCCCAGAGCGGAAATTTGGGCAAAGGCCGGCTGTAGGGCAGTCAGCAACTCTGCTTTCAGCTGGCTGTCCAGGGTTTCACGGGTGTAGTCGCCTGCCACATTACCGCAGACGTTGGAATAAAACAGTACCGGGTCGATGATGCGGTAGCTATATTCACCGAAGCACCGGATGGAGATATCAATATCAATGCCTGCCCGCTGGTCTACCACCCGGAAAGGCACGGGGGAGGGCGTGCCATATTTGTTGCCGATGAGTTCCTTGGTGTTGAAATAATAAACACGCTGGTCCTTGGGCGCTTCGCCGCCAAAGGTGAAACGCTTGCCAAGGGTCTTGAAGCTGTCCAGAATACTCTTGCCCAGAGAACCGGCAAAGATAGTGGGCTCTGTGGAGGCATCAAAGATGAATTCACCGGGTTCGGCGCAGACCTCTACAACTTTGCCCTGCTCCACAATCATCATGCACTGTCCGTCGGCCACTGCAATCACAGAGCCGCTGGAAATGATATTTTCCGTTGCCTTGGTATTACTGGAGCGGCCGGATACACGCTTGCTGCCCTTGGTGGCAAGCACGTTTTCTGAGATGGCATCGCAGTAAAAATACTCTTTCCACTGGTCGGCCAGAACACCGCCGGTTGCACCGACAATTGCTTTGATAAGTCCCATAGAATTTCCTCCTTGATATGTGTTTTCGTGTTTTGCTTGCATTGATAATAGCATAAAGTTGATTCCGGCGCAATATGCAACTTTTTGCATTTGTGCAGTTTAGCAAATTAAAGCGTTAAAGTGAGAGGGGCGCTTGGAGCTTCTTCCAAATCTGGAAAAAATAGAAAATAACACTTTACAACTTTAGCGAAGTAAAGTATAATGCGGTTATCAAAAAGACCCCACGGGGAATGAAAGGAAAAGTGTATTATGAAAAAGTGGATTGCAATGTTACTGGCTGTTTTGATGGTGGCCGCTTGCTTTGTCGGTTGCGGCAAGAAGGAAGAAAAGACTATCACTGTTGGCTATACGCTCTACGCCCCCATGAATTATCTGGATGAGGACGGAAAGCTGATCGGCTTTGATACGGACCTTGCCAAGGCCGTGTTTGAGAAGATGGGCTACAAGGTGCTCTTCCAGGAGATCGACTGGTCCAGCAAGTACACCGATCTGAACTCCGGTACCATCGACTGCGTATGGAACGGCTTTACCTGCAATACGGCAGATGAGGAGGACGGTATTCTCCGCTCCGAAAAGGTGGATTTCTCCTATAACTACATGGAGAACCGCCAGGTAATCGTTGCCAAGTCCGACTCCGGAATCGCAGCAGCTGCCGATTTGAAGGGCAAGGTTGCGGCAGTGGAAAGCGGCTCTGCCGGTGAGAGCTACGCCAAAAGCTTTGAAGGCGTTACCACCAAGGGCTTCCTGAAGCAGACAGACTGCCTGTTTGAAGTCAATGCTGGCACTGCCGATTTTGCTGTACTGGACGCTCAGCTGGCTAAGAGCTATGCAGGCAAGGGCGACTATGCCGCGCTGGCGATCGTGGACGGCCTGTCCAGCGATGTAGAGTATTACGCCATCGGCTTTAAGAAGGGCAGCCCGCTGACTGCACAGGTAAACGCTCAGCTGGAGGCGCTGGCAAAAGACGGCACCATCGCCAAGCTGGCGGAAACCTATGGCGTTGCCAATACGGCTATCACTGATTTCTCCGACCAGAAGTAATCCATCTCGGGTAAATACATATTGGGAGAGAGAACCATGTCGTTTATTGAAGTAACACTGTTTCTTTTGGACGGGTTCTGGCTATCTCTATTGATCTTTGCGGTGACGCTGCTTTGCGGCGCACCGCTTGGTCTGCCTATTGCCTTTTGCTCTATGAGCCGGTTTCGGCCGATTCAGCGCATTTCCAAGGTGGTAGTGTGGATAGTCCGGGGTGTGCCGCTCATGCTGCAGATTTTCATTATTTACTATGTGCCGGGTCTGCTGTTCAAGATGCCGCTGTTTAGCCAGATCGATAAGCATTTCTTCCTGAATTACGGGATTGCGGATGCCGGACGGATCATTGCCGTGCTGATCGCCTTTTCTCTCAATTATGCCTGCTACTTTTCGGAAATTTACCGCGGCGGTATCGAGAGTATCTCCAGAGGGCAGTATGAGGCAGGACAGGTTCTGGGCCTGACCAAGTCGCAGATTTTCCGCAAGATCATCCTAAAGCAGGTGGTTCAGCGGATTATCCCGCCCATGTCCAACGAGATTATTACGCTGATTAAGGATACCGCCCTTGCCAACTGTATTATGGTATGCGAGATTATCAAGCAGGCAAAGGAGTTGGCGGCTACAAAAGCGATGGTTTGGCCGCTGTTCTATGCAGGTGTTTTCTATTTGCTGTTTGTGGGCATCCTAACCATTGTGCTCGGGAAAGTAGAAAAGAAACTCAGCTATTTCAGGAGTTAGGCTATGGCAATTTTAGAGGTTAACAATTTAAAAAAGGCCTTTGACAAGACAGAGGTATTGAAGGGTATCAGCTTTACGCTGGAAAAGGGGCAGGTGCTTGCCATCATCGGCTCCTCCGGCAGTGGTAAGACCACCCTTTTGCGGTGCCTCAATTTCTTGGAGACACCCGATGCCGGTGAGATTTCCGTGGGAGGAAAGCCTCTTTTGAATCTGGGACAGTCCCTGTCCGATGAACAGGTGCGGAAAAACCGGTTGCATTTTGGCCTGGTATTCCAGAATTTTAATCTGTTTCCCCAGTACAGCGTGCTGGAAAACGTGACCCTTGCGCCAACGCTGCTGAAAGCAGGTACACCCCAGCAGATTGAGGAAAATGCCCGGCGGCTTTTGGAGCAGGTGGGACTTTCTGATAAACTGGCAGCCTATCCTTACCAGCTCTCCGGCGGTCAGCAGCAGCGGGTGGCAATTGCACGGGCACTGGCGCTGAAGCCTGAGGTGCTGTGCTTTGACGAACCCACCAGCGCGCTGGATCCGGAGCTGACCGGCGAGGTTCTGCGGGTCATCCGCGGACTGAAGGGCGAGGACAATACCATGATCGTGGTTACCCATGAGATGGAATTTGCCAAGAGCGTTGCTGACGTGGTCATCTACATGGCGGGTGGCGTGATTGAAGAAATGGGTACCCCGGAGCAGGTGTTTGATCATCCCCAAAGCGAGAAAACCCGGGCGTTCCTGCAGGGTTCTCTGGAAAAATTCTGACAGGAGGCTGTCTTATGGGGAAAAACGAGAAGATTCAGCAGCTCTACCGCGTGATTGCCAGCCTTTCCAGCGTAGAGGACTGCCAGGCTCTGTTTGATGATTTGTGCACCTACAAAGAGGTGGAAAAAATGGCAGAGCGAATTTGTGCGGCGAAGCTGCTGCTACAGGGCAAAACCTACAATCAGGTGATTGCCGAGACCGACATCTCCTCTGCAACCCTCAGCCGCGTATCCCGTTGCGTGCAGTACGGAGTAGGGTATTCCAAGCTGCTGAAAGAGCATCTGTAGGAAAAATAGTAAAACGGACGTGTTAGAAAACACGTCCGTTTTGAATAATAGAGAGTTTTTATCAGCAGCAGAAGACCCCGCGGCAGCAGAAAAGCTGAAGAAAATAAAACAGGCATAAAGAGGCGCAAGGAGCTCCCCGGGTGGCAAAGCCCCGGAAATTCCCTGCCTGCCGGCGGTAGTAAGCACCGCCGCTTTCGATTTGCTCCAAGGCAGACAAGTATTCAGGATTGTTGGGCTCCATGGATACGGCGCGGCGAATGTGCTCAAGAGCGGTTACCTGATTGCCCAGTCCGTCATTGGCAAGGGCTGAAAGGTAATACCACCGGGCGTTTTTCTCTTGGCAGGAGTTTAAGGCGTTCAGCGCCTCGTTGTATCTGCCGAACCGGATGTAATTATAGGCGGCCTGCTGATACTGGTCGCCGGTGCTGCTTTGCCGGTTGTAGCCCTGCTGCCATGCACCGCCAAAGGGGTCGTAACCGTATCCGCCGTAGCTGGTTTGGCTGTGCTGCGGGCCCGAGCGCGCCCTTTCCGGGTTCTTAATCTGCTCGTAGGCGGCATTTACCTGCTGCATCTTCTTTGCGGCAACCGCATCACCGGGATTCAGATCCGGGTGATATTTTTTTGCCAGCCGCCGATAGGCCTGCTTTATCTCGTCATCCGAGGCGTTGGGGCTTACCCCCAGCACCTTATAGGGATCATCAATCATGCTTGTCCTCCCGGGAGCGGGTTTGCTCCCTGCGTCTTCTTCCGTATTCTACCCAAACACCACTGTAAAGGATGTTATCCAGAATTTTTTTGTCCTGCACCAGCGGCAGCCGCTCATAAAAATCCGTGCACCGCCCCATGGCCAGTACCAGATACTGCTCCCACCGGGGCCAATCCTCCCCGGTATGCATGGCCAGGAAGGGATTATATTGTTTTTTTCGGCTGTCCCGGCGGTAGTCCACAGCCGCGTCTGCCAGATAGATGAAGCGGCCCAGGGCATCGCCCATTTGCCGCAGCGTAGCTGCCCACATATCCTCCCGGTATACCAGAAGCTCACCCATCAGTTTGCCGAAGCAACCGGCGGGTTCATCGGGATTGTCACAGCCTGCCTTTTCCAGTGCGCTCAACTGCGCAATACAGTCGGACATGGCTTGACACTGCCGGGGATATCGCTGGTTGATGGCATCTAAACCCCGGTTAAACACCTGCATCAGAGCTTTGGCACCCAAATGCCTGTCATCCTCGTAGTCGTCCCGGGCGTTGTAATAAGCCAGTGCCACATTCATATCTGCGCCATAGCGAATATATTCATTGTCCACCCAGCTTCTTGGTTTTACGGGATGGAGCATACATGCCCGGCTGCCGCCGGTTTCCTCCGGCTCATACAGACTCATCAGCAGCATGGACAAAAACGCCATATCATAGCGCAGACCCAGCCGGGCCAGATTGGAGGCTCCCAATCGAATCTGCCGGCAGATGCCGCAGTAGATACTGCCATAACGCGCACGCTCTGCTTTATTCAGTTCTTCCCAGTTTGCCATAACAAAGCCAAACATCTGCCATACCTCCCTTTTTTATCAGCATAATAAAGGATTGTGAACAGGACGTAAACATTGGGAAAAATTATGAAAAACCCTGTTTTTTGCGGCGTACAATGAGATATTGATTCAGCGCACCGCCGTAAAATACGATGCAAATACAAAAATACAGCCACAGCATACTCAGCGCCACGGCGTAGACAGAGCCATAGATATTGGCGTAGCCGGAAAAATGCTCCACGTAAACAGAGTATAAATTTGAAAAAATAAGCCAACCGCAGGAAGCGAGCAAAGCGCCCGGCAGACTATCCATGAGTCGGTTGCGCCGGTCGGGCAGAACCATAAACATGGCAGTAAACAGCGTGGTCTGCAGAATCAGCAGCAGAAAGAACCGCAGGTCAACAATTTCCCATATAAATGTGAGAAACGGACTTCCGCTGAGGGGCAGATACTGCAAAAGGGATGTGCCAAACACGTGGAGCACCAGAGTCAGCAAAAGAACCAGCAAAAACAGGAACGTATATACCACGCTGACGGCGCGGGTGTAGAAATAACCGCGGCTTTCCGATACGTCATAAATGGCGTTGAGTCCCGTTAATAGGCCGTAAATCCCCCGGCTGGCAGACCAGAGCGCAGTCACCACGGAAATGGAGACGATGGCGCCGGAGGTGTTGGTATAGGTGCTGACGATCAGCCGCTTTGCCGCAGGCAGCAATGCCTCCGGAATCACGCCGGAGAGCAAATCGGTCAGGGTTCTTACATCAAGACCGGTATAGCGCAGCAGGCTCAGCAGCAATACCAGCGTGGGGAAAAAAGCCAGAATGATAAAGTAACAGGCGTTGGAGGCGTATATGGGAATTTTCAGCTCCGTCACAAACGTGAGAATCTGCCGGGTTTTGCCAATCAACCCGCCCTTTGGATACTCTTTCATATACTACCTCCTTTTTCACAGGTCGCAAAAGGCCCGCTGCTTTCGGCAGAGGGCCTTTGGGCTGCAGGATTATTCTGCAGAAATCAGATAGTAATATACAGGCTGACCGCCATTTAACAGGTTAATATCCGCATTCGGACAAATTTCGCTAAACAGGTCGGCTGCTTTCTGGGCGTGCTTTTCGGGAATATCGGCGCCGTAGTAAATGGTGATATATTCCTTTCCGTCATCCCGCACCTTTTCTGCCAGAGCCTTCAAAAGGACTTTAATATCCCGGCTGGTGCCGAACAGGCTGCTGCCATACATAGCCAGATAATCGCCCTCGTGAATGTCGTAGCCGTCAAAATCGGAGTTCCGGGCGGCATAGGTAATCTGCATGGTGTCCACAGTGCCCAGTGCTTCGGTCATGGCTTCCACATTCTCCTGGGAATCCCCGTCCGGATTAAAGCTGAGCATGGCAGTCACACCCTGGGGTACGGTCTTGCTGGGGATGACAATTACCTGCTTGGGGGTCAGGGCATCCACCTGTTCTGCTGCCATAATAATATTCTTATTGTTGGGCAAAACATACACGATTTCTGCGGGAACCTTGTTTACAGCTTCTAAAATGTCCTGGGTGCTGGGGTTCATAGTCTGACCGCCGGAAATAATGCCGTCTACACCCAAATTCTGGAACACATCTGCAAGACCGTCGCCGGCGCAGACGGATACCACGCCCAGCTTCTTTTCCGGTTCGGCAATCTTGGGTGCCAGTTCCTGCTCGCTGAGAACCTTTTCCGTATGCTGCAGGCGCATATTCTCAATCTTCACGGTAACAAAAGAGCCGTATTCAATGGCTTCGTGCATGGCCTTGCCGGGGTCGTTGGTATGCACATGGACCTTGATAATCTCGTCATCATCCACCAGCACCAGACTGTCACCCAGACCGGACAGGAAGTCGCGGAGCTTTTCCGGGTCCTTATCGTTCTCCCGGGAGATAATGAACTCAGTGCAGTAGGTGAAGGTGATGTCTTCGGTGTTAAAATCGGAGAAATCAGCCTGCTCGGATACCTCCTGCACGCCGCCCTCGGGAGCCACAATGTCTTCGCCCCGCAGTGCGCAGAGCATTGCCTCCAGCGCTACCAGCCAGCCCTTACCGCCGGCATCCACAACACCGGCTTTTTTCAGCACAGGGTTCTGATTGACTGTGTTTGCCAGCGCAATTTTGGCCTCTTCAATGGCGGCCGCGTGGACAAACTCAAAATAGTTATTCTCGTTTGCTGCTTCCAGTGCCTTTCCGGCGGCCAATCTTGCCACGGTCAGGATAGTACCCTCAGCGGGCTTCATAACGGCCTTGTAGGCAGCGTCAACACCCTCCTGCAGCGCGTTGGCCCACAGCACACCGTCGCAACGGTCGGAACCCTTGAGCTTTTTGGAAATGCCCCGCATGAGCAGGGAGAGAATGACACCGGAGTTGCCTCTGGCACCCCGCAGCATGGCGGAGGCGGCAGTGGCTGCTGCTTTTTCCAGAGAAGGGTCCTCGGTCTTGCGCAAGTCGGCTGCGGCGGCATTGATGGTCATGGACATATTGGTGCCGGTGTCGCCGTCCGGCACAGGGAACACGTTCAGCTCGTTGAGCTTTTGCTTGTTGATTTCAATAGAGGCGGCTGCGCTGATTATCAATCTGCGAAAATCGGCCCCGTTAATCGTCTGCCTCAATGGTTGTTACCTCCGATTTTATCCAATCATCATGGAATCTATATATACGTTTACGGCGCGAACCTCTGTACCGGTGCAGTTGGTGACCACATAGCGCACCTCAGAAATAATGGATTGACCCACAGCGGCCAGATTTACACCGTGGTCAACCATAATGTGCAGGTCAATGGAAATGGTATCATCCTCGTGGAACTCAACGCGGACACCCTTACCCATGGACTCCTTGCGGAGCAGGTGGTAAACGCCGTCGGTTACAGACCGGGCAGCCATGCCCTTTACACCGAAGCAGTTGGATGCAGCCGTACCGGCAATATCCACATACACGCCGGTGCTGACGTTTACAGAACCCTGTTCATTGCTGTGTCGAATCATAGATCAGTACCTCCTAATCTAGCGTTCAAAAATTGTTTGTAGTGAGGGCCGGTTAAACCATGCTCTCTTCCCAGCAGTGGGGAGCGGTCAGACCCATCATTTTGACAACGGTGGGTGCTACATTGGCAAGGCCGTAATTGCCATCCTTTACCGTCCAGACCTTATCCTTGTCGTAGATAATGAAGGGGACGGGGTTCAGAGAGTGGGCAGTGCGGACAGAGGTTTTACCCTTCTTGGTTTCGGTCATCTGGTCGGCATTGCCGTGGTCAGCGGTGATCAGCATAGTGTAGCCGTACTTGTCAGCTGCCTCCACAATTGCCTGCAGGCCACTATCCACACACTCCATGGCGTATACGACTGCATCCATCACGCCGGTATGGCCAACCATGTCGCCGTTGGGATAGTTGCAGCGGATGAAGCCGAACTTCTTGGAAGCCATGGCTTCTACCACCTTTTCGGTGATTTCCTTGCTCTTCATGGCGGGCGCCTGATCAAAGGGAATCACATCGGAGGGGATCTCCTCATAGGTTTCCAGCTCTTCGCAGACCTTGCCGGAGCGGTTGCCGTTCCAGAAGTAGGTCACGTGGCCGTATTTCTGGGTCTCGGAAACAGCGTACTCGTTGATACCGGCAGCTACCATCACCTCGGTCAGGGTGTTCTGGATGACGGGAGGCTGCAGCAGGTAGTTTTCCGGGATGTTCAGGTCCGCATCATACTGCAGCATACCGGCAAATTTCACGCCGGTGTAGTCGCCGCGGTCAAACTTGTCAAAGTCCTTGCGGTCGAATGCCAGGGAGATCTCCTGGGCCCGGTCGCCGCGGAAGTTGAACAGGACAACGGAATCGCCATTGGCGATCTTGGCAACAGGCTCGCCGTTGCGTGCGATTACGAAAGCGGGCATATCCTGATCCATAACGCCGGTCTCGGCCCGGTAGGTCTCAATTGCCTCCAGCGCGGAAGCAAACTGACGGCCCTGGCCCTGTACATGGGTTCTCCAGCCCAGCTCCACCATTGACCAGTTGGCTTCATACCGGTCCATAGTCACTAGCATACGGCCACCGCCGGAAGCAATGGCGTAATCACAGCCCTCAGTGTTCAGCTCCTTAAGAACGGCTTCCAGCTGTGCAACATACTCGGGAGAGGACGTTGCGGGCACATCACGGCCATCCAGAAGAATGTGGCAGTAGACCCTTTTAACACCCTCGGCATGGGCCTGACGCAGCAGGGCAATTAAGTGATTGATGTTGGAGTGAACGTTGCCGTCGGACAAAAGGCCCAAAAAGTGCATAGCCTTGTCTTTGGCATTGGCAACCAGGTCTTTCCAAGTGCCGGAGGCGTACAGCGCGCCGGTTTCGATGGATTCACCCACCAGCTTGGCACCCTGAGAGTAGATCTGACCGCAGCCCAGCGCGTTGTGACCGACCTCGGAGTTGCCCATGTCCTCATCAGAGGGCAGGCCAACAGCGGTGCCATGGGCTTTCAGGTAAGTATGAGGACAGGTAGCCAGCAGGGTATCCAAAGTAGGGGTCTTGGCAACTACAACGGCATCGCCGCTGCCGCCGTCGCCCTTTCCGACACCATCCATAATGACCAGAACAATCGGTTTTTCCATAATCAAGATTCCTCCAAGAATCAAATATATATTATAACACGCATACTATTTTACATCATTTTCTGTAAAGATACAACCTATTTTTTATTTTTGAACTATGTGCTGAAAAATACCGCTGAAAACCACAGAAATTATGATATATAACCGGAGAATGTTACAAAAGTTTTAAATAATCAGGGGGGAAGATATTGCATGAATCTGTATTTCACGGCTTGACGTTAACGAAAAAATGTGCTACTATTGCAGATGTCCACGCCGGTATGGTGGAATAGGTAGACACAAGGGACTTAAAATCCCTCGCCGTAAAAAGCGTACCGGTTCGAGTCCGGTTACCGGCACCAAAATAAAAGAGAGAGGCAGAAGCCTCTCTCTTTTATTTTGGTGAGTAGGTGACCGAGACTCGAACCCATTTAAATGCAAGTGTCCGGTGGACACTTGCTGCCACCAGTGCAAACACTGGTGGCTACTCTAATTTTCGCCAAAGGCGAAAATGCAAATCGAGTCCGGTTACCCAACCGACAGTTGCCGGTGACGGCTCGACGGAGCTACTCTATTATTTTCTTTCGCGGCGGGAAAGAAAATGCAAATCGAGTCCGGTTACCCGGCCGAGCGCCACCGGTGGCGGAGTCAAGGGAGGGGGGCGAGTGGGGGCAATCGGTGGGGAACGCAGGCGCACCGACGGCAAGGCGCACACCGGGCACCACAACGGGAGACCAACACCATATTGAGTATTCATAACGGGTTTAACAGTTTTGCACACTCGATTTCTTTTCAGTAAGTTGAATTGCACCGTCGCATCTCCCTATTTTTTAGATACAGTATTTGCCAAACCGACAAGACTGTGTTATAATAACGTGCAAATGACTTTTCTCTATGGGAGGTGGATATCTTGATATTCGGAAAACACATAAACAGGTACTACCTGAAATTTGCGCCCCTTCTGCTGTTGGGCATTGCAGCGCTGATTGCAATTGACTATTTGCAGCTGGTGATTCCCAATCTGTACCAAATGGTAATCAACGGAATGAACGAGGGCTATGTAATAAAAGACGGTGTTCAGATGACCTTTGACATACCCTTTTTGCTGGAGTATATTTGTAAGCCCCTGCTGACGGTCATTCTGCTGATTGTATTCGGTCGGTTCCTTTGGCGTATTTGCTTTTTCAGCACCGGAATCGGTGTGGAAGCGGATTTGAGAAACAGAATGTTCAGTCACTGCAAGGACTTGAGCCGGGAGTATTATCAGGTAAATAAGGTGGGAAGCCTCATGAGCTTGTACACCAATGATCTGGATACCATTCAGGAATCCTTCAGCTGGGGAATCCTGATGCTGTGTGATACCCTGTTTTTGGGTGGCATGGCAATCGCTAAAATGTGGGCAATGGATCCGCTGCTCACGGGGCTTTCGCTGATTCCCATGGCGATTTTGTTGGCATCATCCATTATTGTCGGCAAGCGTCTGACCGTCAAATGGGATGCCCGTCAGGAGGCGTTTTCCAACCTGTCTGATTTTTCCCAGGAGAGTTTTTCCGGCATTGCGGTGATTAAGGCCTTTGTAAAGGAGGCTAAGGAACTGCTGTTCTTTAAAAAACTCAGCAAGGAAAATGAGGAGGCCAATATTGCCTTCACCAAAGTCTCTATCACCTTCCGGGTCATGGTAATGCTGTTTGTTGAGAGTGTTGTTTGTGTGATCCTGGGCTATGGTGGGTATCTGGTATACTGCGGCCGGTTCAATGCCGGTCAATTGGTAGAGTTTATCGGTTATTTCAATTCCATCGTCTGGCCCATCATGGCAGTTTCTGAGCTGATTGATATGACCTCCCGGGGCAAGGCCTCCGTTAAGCGGGTGGCAGAGCTTCTGGATGCCAAGCAGGACGTGGTAGACCGGCCCGGTGTGGACAGACTGCCCGATATCCGCGGTGACATTCAGTTCAAAAACCTGTCCTTTCGGTATCCCGACGGGGAGTTTGACTCTTTGGAGGATATCTCCTTCACCATCAACGCCGGCGAGAATGTGGGATTGGTGGGAAAAACGGGCTCCGGAAAGACAACACTTGTGGATTTGATTCTGCGTACTTACAATGTGCCGGACGGCACGCTCTTTATCGATGGGCACGATGTAAACACCGTCTCCATTCGGGATGTGCGGGCTGGCTGTGCCTATGTGCCTCAGGATAATTTCCTGTTCTCCGACACCATCGCCAATAACATCGGCTTTGGTGTGAATGACAAGACTGCTGCCCGCATCAGCCAGGCGGCGAAGCTTGCCGATGTCCATAGCAACATCAAGGAATTCTCTTTGGGATATAACACAGTGCTTGGCGAGCGGGGCGTTACCGTCTCCGGCGGTCAGAAGCAGCGTATTTCCATTGCCCGGGCTCTTTTGAAGGATGCTCCCATTCTGATTCTGGACGATTCTGTGTCTGCGGTGGATACCAAGACGGAAAAGACCATTCTGGAGAACCTGCACGCCACACGCACCGGGAAAACCACGATTTTGATTGCCCACCGTATTTCCACCATTGAGCGGATGGACAAGATTCTGTTTATTGACGATGGACGGCTGAAAGCTGTGGGTACCCACGAGACGCTGTACGAGACCTGCCCCGACTACCGGAATATGGTGGACCTGCAGCGGCTGGAGGAGGAAGGAGGCGAGGACCACCATGAATGAGTATATGCCGATTTTGATTCTGGGCGCAATCATTGGTACGTTTTCGCTGGTTTTCCTCATTGCCTACCTTCGCCTGAAAAACACCAAAGCAGCCGTGAGCTATGACCGCAATATGGCGGACCACGAGATTATCCGCCGGTTACTGAAGTATGCACGACCCTTCTGGAAGGACTTTTTGCTGGTATTTTTTATCATGCTGCTGTCCATTGGACACAACCTGCTCTCACCGCTGCTGATTGGTCATATTGAGGAAGTGGTCAAAGCGGAATTCCGGCTGGATTACCTGTTTACTGTCGTGGGTGTCTATGCCGCAGTATTGGCAGTTTCACTGGTATGTACCTACTTTCAGGCAATTATTCTGCAAAAAACCGGGCAGAAAATTCTCTCCCGGCTGCGTGAGGATATCTTCACGCACATTGAAAGCCTGTCCCATGACCAGCTAAACAATATCCCTGTGGGCAAGCTGGTGACCCGGGTGTGCAACGATACCAACGCCATTTCCATGATGTTTACAAACGTGCTGGTAACGCTGGTAAAAAACTGCATGGTGCTCTTCGGGGTGCTTGTGGCCATGCTGATTCTTAACTACGCCATGACGCTGGTGGTGCTGTGCTTTATGCCCTTCGTGGTGCTGTTTACATTCATCTTCCAGAAGTTCTCCCGCAGGGCCCACCGGGCAGTCAGCGACAGCCGTACGGATGTGAATACCTTCCTGTCGGAAAACCTCTCCGGCATGAAAATCACTCAGATTTTCAACCGGGAAGAGGAGAAAATGGCAGAGTTCATGGAAAAGAGCAAAAAGCTCACCAAAGCCAAGCGGGAGCGGATACTTGTATTCGGCATTTTCCGGCCTATGGTGTATATGCTCTATGTCAGCACAGTGCTGTGCCTGCTGTATTTGGGTGCAAAAAGCTACATTCAAGACTTTACGTTGTTGGGGCAGGTGATTACCAGCGGTACGGTGGTTACGTTCTACATGTATGCCACCCGGTTCTTTGACCCCATCCAGACACTGGCAGAGCAGTTTGATACTCTGCAGTCTGCCTTTGCCTCCGCAGAGAAGATTTTTACCATCCTGGACATGGTTCCGGAGGTAGTGGACGAGCCGGATGCCATAGAGCTTCCGGAAATCAAAGGCGAGATTGAGTTTAAGGACGTCTGGTTTGCCTATAAGCCGGACGAGTGGGTGCTGCAGGGGGTATCCTTCCATGTAAGTCCCAAGCAGACGGTGGCCTTTGTAGGCTCTACCGGTTCCGGAAAGACTACTATTTTAAGTCTCATTTGCCGCAACTATGATATCCAGAGGGGTCAGATTCTCATTGATGGCATTGATATCAGGAAAATCAAAATTTCCTCCCTGCGCCGCCACTTTGGTCAGATGCTCCAGGATGTGTTCCTGTTCTCCGGCACCATCCGCAGCAACATCCTTCTGCGGAAAGAGGGCGTTACGGACGAAGAGGTAATGGAGGCCTGCCGGTATGTAAACGCCGACACCTTTATTAACAGGCTGGAGGACGGTCTGGATGAAGTGGTGCGGGAGAGGGGCAACAACTTCTCTGCCGGTCAGCGGCAGCTTCTGTCCTTTGCCAGAACCATTATCCATAAACCGTCGGTAATGATTCTGGATGAGGCCACCGCCAATATCGACACCGAGACAGAGCTTCTGATTCAGGACTCTTTGGAGAAGATGAAGAACATCGGCACGATGCTGATTGTCGCTCACCGGCTGTCTACCATTCAGCATGCGGACAACATTATTCTGCTGTCCAAGGGCAAAATTATGGAACAGGGCACGCATCAGGAGCTGCTCCACCAAAAGGGCCGCTATTACCAGCTATATACCCTGCAGTATGATAAACAGCAGCTTTCTCAATAAGGCTGCTTTTATCCCAAAACAGGGCATACTGGTCTTAGAAATTCACGGAAAGAAGATTTAAGCCATGGGGGAAAAGAAACACAGTGAGATTGTGCGCTATGTGATTTTTGGCGCAGCAACTACCGCCGTCAGCTGGGGAAGCTATACCATTTTTGTCGCCTTTGGCGCCGGCGTTCCTGCCGCAAATTTCTTAAGCTGGGTATTGGCAGTTCTCTTTGCCTTTATCACCAACAAGATTTGGGTGTTCTGCTCCAAAAGCTGGCGTTTGAGGACGTTAGTACCGGAGGTGTTCTCGTTTCTCTCCGCCCGGATACTATCCGGAGTGCTGGAAATCGTGGGTGTGCCCCTGTTGGAAAAAACCGGCTTTGATACGCTCTTTTACCGCCTGTTTGAAAGCTGGCAGATAAGGCTTCCTGTTTTATATACAGAGGGAATCTATTCCAAGGTGGTTTTGTCTGTTTTTGTGGTGGTTCTAAATTATTTCCTTTCCAAGTTCGTGATTTTTAAAAAGAAACAGCAATGAGTGTAGGGCGTGCTTTGCAGCACGCCCTTTTCTGTTGCCGGGATAGACGCTTTCCCGCTTGCATAATGGAGCGGTGTTCGGTATAATACAGACAGAAAGAACCTGCGAATAGAATCATTAAGGAGGACGAAATTATGTTAACAACTCCCACACCCCATATCAGCGCAAAACCCGGCGATTTTGCCAAAACGGTACTCATGCCCGGCGATCCCCTGCGGGCCAAATTTATTGCAGAGACCTTTCTGGAAAACCCGGTACTGGTAAACAACGTCCGGGGCGTTCAGGGCTACACCGGCACTTACAAGGGTGTCCGGGTTTCTGTGATGGCTTCCGGTATGGGTATGCCATCCATGGGCATCTATTCCTATGAGCTGTTCAACGGCTATGGGGTGGAGAACATCATCCGGGTAGGTTCTGCCGGGTCCATTCAGGAGCATATCAAGCTCTATGACCTGGTAATTGCTCAGGGGGCCTGCACAGACACAGGCTTTGCTGCCCAGTATCATCTGCCCAGCACCTTTGCCCCCATTGCCTCCTACGAGCTGCTGACCGCAGCCGTGGAAGCGGCAAAAGCGCATGAGTTTCCCTATCACGTGGGCAATGTGAATTCCTCCGATGTGTTTTACGTGGACGATGCTGGCGCACCCCAGGGGATGCATGATATCTATGCCCTGAAAAAAATGGGTGTCATGGCGTTGGAAATGGAGGCGGCAGCCCTGTACATGACGGCTGCCCGGGCAGGAAAACGGGCACTGTGCATTTGTACCATCTCCGACCACGCCCTCACCGGCGAGGAGACCACCTCACAGGAGCGGCAGACCGCGTTCCTGTCCATGATGGAGGTCGCACTGGATGTAGCGGTGAAAATGGAGCAGGGTTGAGCCCATGAAACGTGTATTTTTAATCGTACTGGATTCTCTGGGTATCGGCGCGCTGCCGGATGCGGCGGCTTTTGGGGATACAGGAGCCAACACGCTGGCCTCCTGTGCCAAATCCCCGAAGCTTTCCATTCCCAATCTGTGCAAGGCAGGCCTCGGGAATATTGAAGGGGTAGACTGTTTGCCAAAAACATCCGCACCTACCGGCGCTATTGCCCGGCTGGCAGAGTGTTCTATGGGCAAGGATACCACCATCGGTCACTGGGAGATTGCCGGTATCGTTTCCGAACACCCGCTGCCCACCTATCCCGATGGGTTTCCGGAGGAGATTCTGGAGCCCTTTCGGCAGGCTACCGGGCGGGGGATTTTGGCCAATGCCCCCTGGTCCGGCACCGCTGTGATTGAAGAATACGGCAGGGCGCATATGGAAACCGGAGACCTCATCGTCTATACTTCCGCCGATTCTGTGTTCCAGATTGCTGCCCATGAGGATATTGTGCCCGTAGAGACCCTGTATGAATACTGCAGAATCGCCCGGAAGCTGCTCACCGGCAGGCACGGTGTGGGTCGGGTAATTGCGCGGCCCTTTGTGGGGCAGCCCGGCAGCTTCACCCGCACAGCCAACCGCCATGATTTTTCTCTGGAGCCGCCCGCACCCACCCTTTTGGATGCGGTGAAGGCAGCGGGAATGGACAGCATTGCCGTGGGCAAGATTTTCGATATCTTTGCAGGACGGGGAATTACGGAAAAGGTGTACAACAAAAGCAATGCTGACGGCATGGCCCACGCCATGCATTATGCAAAAAAAGATTTTCACGGCCTGTGTTTTGTAAATCTGGTGGATTTTGATATGCTTTACGGCCACCGCCGGGATATTGACGGTTATGCCAATGCTCTTACAGAATTTGACCGCTGGCTGCCGGTGTTTCTGGACTGCTTAGGCCCGGAGGATGTGGTGATGATCACCGCCGACCACGGCTGTGACCCGGGCTATACGGCTACCACTGACCACACCCGGGAATACGTTCCTTTGCTGATTTTAGGGCAAGGGGTTCGTCCTGTAAATCTAGGCACATGCCAGAGCTTTGCGGACATTGCAGCTACGGTGGCAGAGCTGCTGGGCGTTCCCTTCAATACAACCGGAAAAAGCTTTGCAGGAGGGATTCTATGACACCGGAACTGTTGATGGATAGGGCAATGGAGGCTATGACCCGCGCCTATGCCCCTTATTCCGGCTACCAGGTAGGGGCTGCGCTGCTTTGCGGCGACGGCAGTGTGTATCAGGGCTGCAACATTGAAAACAGCGCTTTTAGTCCCACCATCTGCGCTGAGCGTACCGCCTTTGCCAAGGCGGTGTCCGAGGGGCAGCGGGATTTTGTAGCCATTGCGGTCTGCGGCGGCAAAAAGGGGAAGATCACATCCCTTTGCACCCCCTGCGGCGTGTGCCGGCAGGTGATGGCAGAGTTCTGCAAGCCGGATTTTAAAATCTACATGGCAAAGCCCGGCAGCTTGGAAATAAGGACCCTGGCGCAGCTTCTTCCGGACAGCTTTTTGCTGTAAATTTGTGTATGTGCAGGCAGGAGCTGTGCTTATAAAGAAAAATTATTTGTTGCAATCTGCTAAGGGATGTATTATAATATCGAAAGTGAATATTTCGCAACGAAGGAGGGCTGTCCACAAAGTGAAGCTTTGGGGTCGCCTTCTTTTTTTGCGGCTATTTTCAAAAAATAAAGAGAGGAAGAAATACACAATGAATTTGATCTACGGCATCAAAGACAAGCCCAAGTTCGGTCAGCTGCTGATCTTCGCCTTCCAGCAGGTTCTTGCAATTCTGGCTGCCACCATCGCTGTTCCCGCCATCGTCGGTAACGGCATGTCTGCTTCCGCAGCGCTGTTTGGCGCCGGCGTTGGCACCATCATTTATCAGCTCTTCACCAAATTTAAGAGCCCCGTGTTCCTAGGCTCCTCCTTCGCTTTCATCGGCTCTATGGTCACCGCCTTTGCAGGCGCTATTTCCGCTTCTGCCGGTTTTGCAGGTATCATCCTGGGCGCAATCCTGGCTGGTCTTGTTTACGTTGTGATCGCTGTGGTGATCAAGATCGCCGGTGTTAAGTGGATCGACAGACTGATGCCCCCTGTGGTTATCGGACCCACTGTTGCACTGATCGGTCTGAGCCTGGCAGGCGCTGCTATCAAGGACGTATTCTCCTACGGCCCTCAGGACGCCAACGGCGCCTTCATTATGAGCAGCAGCGCATGGGCTTCCCTGGCTTGTGCTATGGTTACTCTGTTTGTTGTCATTCTCTGCTCCACCTACGGCAAGAAGATGGTCAAGCTGATCCCCTTCATCATCGGTATCCTGGCCGGTTATGCTGTGGCTCTGATCTTTACCTTCTGCGGCATTCCCGTTATCGACTTGTCTGTGTTCCAGAACATGCAGATCTTCCAGATGCCTCAGTTCACCTTCCTGGAAGCTATGAAGGGCGTTAAGGAAATCGACGGTACCTACATCGCCACCGTGGCTGTGGCTTATGTCCCCGTGGCATTCGTGGTCTTTGCTGAGCACATCGCTGACCACAAGAATCTGTCCACCATTGTTGACCAGGACCTGCTGAAGGAGCCCGGTCTGCACCGTACCCTGCTGGGTGACGGCGTTGGTTCCATGGTCGGTGCTATCTTCGGTGGCTGCCCCAACACTACCTACGGCGAGTCCGTCGGCTGTGTGGCTATCACCCGGAACGCATCTGTTGTGACCATCACCACCGCTGCCATCATGTGTCTGATTATCTCCTTCTTCGGACCCTTCGTGGCATTCCTGGATTCTATTCCCGGCTGTGTCATGGGCGGCGTATGCATCACGCTGTACGGCTTCATCGCCTGCTCCGGTCTGAAGATGATCCAGAAGGTAGACTTGAACCAGAACAGGAATCTGTTCGTGGCTGCTACCATTCTGATCCCCGGCATCGGCGGCATGGCTATGGCCATTGGCAAGGTCACTCTGACCACCACCGCCTGCGCTCTGATTCTGGGTATCATTGTGAATCTGCTGCTGGGCATTGGCGAGAAGAAGGAAAAGGCAGAAGTGTCTGCTGAAAACGAATAACCGGTTCTCAAAAGTATAGCATCCCCGGCAGGGGACGGTATGACCGCTGCCGGGGAGTTTTTTCAATTTCAGTTCGGCCAAAAGAAACCCTCACCGTGCGGTGAGGGTTTGATATGAATACTATTTGCGGTTTATAGGCAGGCGTAAAGTACATTTCTCAGCCGCGGCTGATAATAAGTCTCCTGGGGATTGAGCATATGGTGGGCGTAAAACACGGAAATATGAAGCTTCGGATCCACAATGGCCGTAGCACCTGCCGCACCGCCCCAGCCGAACTCGCCGATGCTTCCGGGTGAGCCGCTTTCAGCAGTGCTGATCATTGTGCGCACACCCAGACCGTAACCGTAACCCCTGTGCTGCTGCCAGTCAAAGTATTTGCTCTGGTTTTCGGTTAACTGGTTTGTGTGTAAAAGCGTAATGGTACCGGACCCAATGATCCGCTCTCCGTTTCTCCCCACGCCGCCATTGGCAAGGGCAGATAGGAATTTTGAGTAATCAGAAATGGAAGTTGTAATTCCGGCGCCGCCGGAATCGTATTCACTGCCTATGACAGGGAATTGTACGCGCTTGCCGACATTTACAAGAACACCCTCTGCATTGCTGTTCCCTGCCTGCTGGAGCCGTACAATGTCAGCTTCGTTGGGGTCTACATATTCATATTGCTCGCAAACCCGATCGAGGACACCCTCGTTATGGTAGTAGGTTTCGTTCATGTCCAGCGGTGTGAATATACTATCTTTCATGTAGTCACGGAATTTCTTTCCGGAAACGATCTCGACCACTGCCGCAAGTACGTCGTGACTCATACTGTACTGCCAACATTCGCCCGGTTCGAAGGAGAGCGGGTCTTCCGCGATACACTTAGCGACAGTGACCGTGTTCATTTTTCCGTCAGTAAGCTTTCTCGCCTTATCATATGCGGGTGTTCTCACATTATAGGTAAGCCCCGATGTCATAGTAAACAAGTGGCGGAGGGTTATGGGATTTTGCGCTTTTCTGATATTTCCATCGCTGCCGCAAATATACATTTCTTTGTACTCAGGGATAAACGCATAGAGCGGGTCATCAAGCAGAAACAGTCCTTTTTCATAAAGCTGCAGGGCAGCGGTTACGGTGGCAACCTTGGAACAGGAATAAATGTTAAAGAGCTTGTCGCTACCCATTTTGATTTTTTTCTCAAAATTCTCGTATCCGGATTGATAAGTAAATACCTCGCGGTTATCGATACAGACGCTGATGCTGTTGCCGGGAATTCGCCATGCGGTCAGCCGGTCCATAAAATCCTTCATCAAATCAAAGTTCATTTTCAAAGCCCCTTTCGCTGTGGGTTGAGAGATTTTTCAAGAGCATCACAGGTATTATATACTTTTCGCATATGTTTTGCAAGAGAGAAAAGGCAGCTTTGCCCGGTTTTTGGTGACCTGCAGATTTGCTTCATCCCCGACCTCTCCGGGTCTGGTATGAAGCAAATGGAATCTCCCCCGGGCTAAAAAAGTGCCCACCGGACACTTTTTTGCTGCTTCGCAGCCGCCCTCTTCGATTCCCGTACGAACAAAAAAAGACAGACACCTTCTGGTGTCTGTCTTTTTTTGGTGGCCCGTACGGGAATCGAATTGCATTTTTGGCGTTGGCAAAAATTAAAGGTCGGGTCGGTTCAGCCCTCGCCGG
>JAZTZS010000018.1:0-146672 GCA_045637585.1 Faecousia sp.
CAGATTGCCAACCTGACCGATACATGCGGTGCAGTTGGTACGGACGTAGCGAACTTCGCCGGAGGGCAGACGAACCTGAGCCAGGTCGCCTTCCTTAGCCATCAGCTGAGCAGCGGTACCAGCGGAACGAACCAGCTGTGCGCCGTAGCCGGGCTGCAGCTCCACATTGTGGATAACAGTACCAACAGGGATGTTGGCGATGGGAAGGCAGTTGCCGGGCTTGATGTCGGCAGTTTCAGAGGAGACAACCTTGTCGCCAGCCTTCAGGCCGTTGGGAGCCAGAATGTAGCTCAGGGTGTTGTCCTCATAACGAATCAGTGCGATGAAAGCACTGCGGTTGGGATCGTACTCCAGGCGCTCAACAGTAGCTTCCATATCCAGCTTCTGACGCTTGAAGTCGATGATGCGGTACTTTCTCTTGTTTCCGCCACCGCGATGACGGACAGTAATGTGACCATAGCTGTTGCGACCGGCGCTCTTCTTCAGGGTCTCAACCAGGCTACGCTCAGGTTTTGCCTTCTTGTCCACGCCGTCAAAGCCGGAAACAGTCATGTTACGGCGAGCCGGGGTGTAAGGCTTAAAAGTTTTAATAGCCATTTGCGTTTCGCTCCTTTATTGAGATTGGTTTAGACCATACCCTCGAAGAACTCGATGGTCTTGGAGTCGGCAGTCAGAGTTACGATTGCCTTCTTGTAGGCGGCGCGGCGGCCAGCGGGATAAGCACCGGTGCGCTTTACCTTGCCCTGCATACGGATGGTGTTGACCTTAGCAACCTTAACACCGAAGATTTCCTCGACAGCTGCCTTGATCTCAGTCTTGTTGGAATTTACTGCAACTTCGAAGACGTACTTCTTCTCAGCAACAGTCTCCATGGACTGCTCGGTGATAACCGGTCTTCTGATAATATCGTAAGCGTTCATTATGCGAATACCTCCTCGATCTTCTGCAGAGCCGCCTTATCCACAACCAGCTTCTTAGCGTTTACAACATCGTAAACGTTAATCAGGTTGGCAAAGGTAACCTCACAGCCGGGGATGTTACGGCCGGACTTGACAACGTTTGTGTCAGGAGCGGCAGTGACGACCAGAGCCTTGCCCTGTACGCCAACAGCGTTCAGGAAAGCAGCGAAGTCCTTGGTCTTGGGAGCGTCCATCTTGATGGCGTCGATCACTACGATTGCAGCCTCGGCAGCCTTGGCGCTCAGAGCGGACTTCAGAGCCAGACGGCGGGTCTTCTTGTTCAGGGTGTAGCTGTAATCCCGGGGCTTGGGAGCAAATACGATACCACCGTGAGTCCACTGGGGAGCGCGGGTGGAACCCTGACGGGCACGGCCGGTGCCCTTCTGTCTCCAGGGCTTTCTGCCGCCGCCGGAAACTTCTGCACGGGTCAGAGCGGACTGTGTGCCCTGACGCAGGTTGGCCAGGTGGTTCTTAACAACGTCGTGAACCACGGATTGGTTGGGAGCAATGCCGAACACAGCTTCGGACAGTTCGATCTCGCCAACCAGCTCGCCGGACATATTGTAAACATTTGTCTTAAGCATGATTTAAGATCTCCTTTCCTTAGCCTCTTGCGGAAGCCTTCTGGGGGTTTCTGCCGGAAGCCTTCTGCGGGTTCTTGCTGATGCCGGTATCCACATTCTTGACTCTGTTGTTCTTGACAGTGTTGCGGATGTAGACCAGACCGCCCTTGGGGCCGGGAATGGCGCCGCGGATAACGATCATGTTCAGCTCTGCATCTACCTTAACTACTTCCAGGTTCTGGATGGTTACCTGCTCATTGCCCATCTGACCGGCGCCAATCTTGCCGGGGAAGATACGGGACTGATGGGAAGATGCGCCCATGGAACCTGCATGACGGTGGACAGGGCCGCCGCCGTGGGTCATGTCAGTGCGGTGTGCGCCGTGACGCTTGATAACACCCTGATAACCATGGCCCTTGCTGATGCCGGTAACATCGATCATGTCTCCGGCAGCGAAGGTGTCAGCCTTAATAACATCGCCGACGTTCATGTCAGCAGCGCCTTCCAGCTGGAACTCCTTCAGGTACTTCTTGGCCTCAACGCCAGCCTTCTTCAGGTGGCCAGCCTCAGGCTTGGTCAGCTTGGACTCCTTGATTTCCTCAAAGCCCAGCTGTACGGCTACGTAGCCGTCGGTCTCAACGGTCTTCTTCTGAGTGACGGTGCAGGGACCGGCTTCCACTACGGTTACCGGGATTACCTTGCCGTTCTCATCGAAGATCTGGGTCATGCCCACTTTCTTGCCGATGATTGCTTTCTGCATTTTGGTTTTCTCCTTTTGATTAGGTTATTGGTTGACGGAAGCATTGGGACTCCCTGCCAACATGACCCGTCCGCCCGGTGCTATAACAGTGCGGGCAGCGGTGAATTCCTATATATAATAATGTATAGGAATTACAGCTTTATCTCTATCTCAACGCCAGCGGGAAGATCCAGGCTCATCAGAGCCTCAACAGTCTTCTGGTTGGGGTTGAGGATATCGATCACTCTCTTGTGGGTTCTGCGTTCGAACTGCTCACGGCTGTCCTTATACTTGTGAACAGCGCGAAGGATGGTAACAACTTCCTTCTTGGTGGGCAGAGGGATGGGGCCGGAGACAGCAGCGCCGTTGCGCTTAGCGGTCTCTACGATTTTTGCTGCGCTGGAGTCGATGAGCTGATGGTCGTAAGCCTTCAGCCGGATGCGAATCATTTCCTGATTTGCCATGGTTTTGTTTTCCTCCTTGAATTGTCGTACTCAGTTTTCGTGGTGCCTGGGTACGGTCGAACTGTTTTGTTCACGCTACCGTGCGTATCATTCCGAGCCAAGAAAAATGGCCGACGCAAGGCCGACCCTTCTCCTGCCGCAGCGATATACGCAGCGCAAAACAGGACAGTTCAGCCGCCCGATGACCGGACATACTCCGCAGAAGTTACCGCTTTTACACGCAATCTCCTGCATCATCGCAGTGCACGCGCAGAATTTCCCTACACGCGCCCGATTATGATACCACCTATTCCTGTTTTTGTCAAGTTGTTTTTCAGAAAAATTCACAAAATTTTCTCTTATTTTTCAGTAAGAACAGAGAATTTCCAGCTGCTGTAAATCACGCCAGTATGCGTGGCTGCGCACCCCTTTTATACTTCCGCCAACCGCCGGTTTAGGTAATTGAGCACCCGTTTTTTGTCGGCGGACCACAACGGCGCAACCAAGTCCCGTTTGGCCCCGTCACCGGTGATACGATGCACCACCACACGGGGCGGCAATTCCTTTATACAAGCGCACAGAACCTGCGCGTACTCCTCCAGTGTCAGACAGGAGAATTTACCTGCCCGATAGTCCCGTTCCAGATCCGTACCTTTGACCACATACAATAAGTGGAATTTCACCCCATCCGTGCCCGCTGCCACGGCCTGTCTGGTGGTCTCCGCCGCCATTTCCGCGCTCTCCCCCGGCAGACCCAAAATGATGTGGGTAACTACTTCAATCCCCGCCTGCTTCAGTCGCTTCACCCCATCAAAATACACTGCGTTTTCATATCCCCGGCGGATATAGGCAACTGTCTGCGGGTGTACGCTTTGCAGCCCCAGCTCCACGCTTACCGGCTTTATCCCATTGATTTCTGCAAGCAGCTCTATAACCGCCCCGTCCAGACAGTCCGGGCGGGTGCCAACGGCCAGCCCCACAACATCCTCCGGCTCAATAGCGGCGTAGTAAAGCCTCCGCAGCACGTCAACCGGCGCATAGGTGTTGGTAAAAGCTTGAAAATAAGCGATGTATTTTCCGTCTTTATTTTTAGCCGCCACCCGTTTTTTTGCATTTTCCAGCTGCAGCCCGATATCCCCGCAATCCCTTTGGGCAAATTCGCCGCTGCCCTCCCCGGAACAGAAAATACAGCCGCCTGTCCCCACCGTACCGTCCCGGTTCGGGCAGGTAAAGCCCCCATCCAGTGAGAGCTTATATACCTTGCAACCAAATTTCTGCCGGTAATAGGCATTTAACGTTTGGTACATATACGCGCTTACCCCCACGAAAAAGGAGCGCCCGGGGCGCTCCTTTTTTTACGCTTCAATGGCCTTGGTAAAGGCAGCCTTATCCTGTGTTCCGAAGAATGCCGAGCCGGCGACCAGCACGTCTGCGCCGTTTTCCTTGCACACTTCGCCCGTAACCAAATCCACACCGCCGTCCACTTCCAGATGGCAGCCGGGGTTGACTTCATCCAGCATCTGCCGCAGCTGCTTCAGCTTGGGCATCATATCCGCCATAAACTTCTGACCGCCAAAGCCCGGCTCTACGGTCATCACCAGCACCAAATCCACCTTGTCCAGGTAGGGAGCGATGGCCTCTGCGGGGGTTTTGGGCTTGACAACGATACCGGGCTTCACGCCCAGCGCCCGGATTTTCTCCAGCGCTGCCAGTGTGTTCTCCGGGGTGTCTGACTCCACATGAATGGTCAGATAGTCAGAGCCTGCCTTGCAAAATTCCTCCACATAGCGGATGGGCCGGTCAATCATTAGGTGCACATCCAGCACCAAATCGGAAATAGGCCGGATAGCCTTCACCATGGAATACCCGAAGGAGAGATTGGGCACAAAGTGTCCGTCCATAATGTCTACGTGCAGCCACTTGACGCCAACCTCAGCCGCATGGGTCAGATCCCGCTGCATGTTCATGTAATCTGCGGATAAAATCGAAGGGGATAAAATTGCCATCTTACGTTTCCTCACATTCTATGTTACTTATGTTCTTTTGCTTCTTCCAGCAAATCTGCCAGCGTAATTCCCTCAAAGAACTGGTCAATCATCTTGTCCAGCTTATCCCACATGGGCTTGGTCTGGCAGCAGGTGGAGCGGGAGCAGGCCGCAGGGCCCTGACTGGTGCAGGACACCGCCGCAAGGCTCCCCTCGGTCAGCTTCAAAATACTGCCCACCGTATAGGTCTCCGGCGCCCGGTTCAGCCGGTAGCCGCCGCCTTTTCCGTGTACAGCATCCACAAAACCCGCTTTTGAGAGTGTGGCCATAATGGCCTCCAAATACTTCTGGGAGATGTTCTCCGCCTCCGCGATTTCCTTCAGTGGGATATACCCCTGTCCACCGTGGAGCGCAAAGTGCACCATCACCCGCAGGGCATAGCGCCCTTTTGTCGATACAATCATAGCTTATTCGTGGCAGTGGGCGCAGTTGGCGCAGTCAGGGAACTGCTTCTTGTCGTATGCGATGCCGTTTTTATCGTAGTAATCCTTCAGCGCGGATTTGATAGCCTCCTCTGCCAGTACAGAGCAGTGGAGCTTGTGGGCGGGCAGTCCATCCAGTGCCTCGGCAACAGCCTTGTTGGTTAGTGCCATGGCTTCGTGAATGGATTTTCCCTTAATCATCTCAGTAGCCATGGAGGAAGAGGCAATGGCAGAGCCGCAGCCAAAGGTCTCGAACTTCACGTCTACAATAATATCGTTTTCGATTTTCAGATAAATTTTCATAATGTCGCCGCATTTGGCGTTGCCAACTTCGCCAACGCCGTCAGCATTCTCAATCACGCCCACGTTGCGGGGGTGAGTAAAATGGTCCATAACAACTTCACTATACAGTGCCATAAGGTTTATCTCCTTTTATAAAATGTATTCCCTTTTCCCGGTCTGCAAATCCCGCCACACCGGGCTCATATTCCGCAGCAGCTCCACTACCTGGGGAACCACTGTCAAAATATGGTCAATTTCTTCTTCTGTGTTATTGTGACACAGAGACAGCCGCAAAGAGCCGTGAGCCACATCGTGTACACGTCCGATTGCCAGCAGCACATGGCTTGGGTCCAGACTGCCGGAGGTGCAGGCAGAACCGGAGGAGGCGCTTACACCCTGAAGATCCAGCAGAAGCAGCAGGCTCTCCCCTTCAATGCCCTCGAAGCAGAAGCTCACATTACCCGGCAGGCGGTTCACCCGGTCGCCGTTTAAATCGCAGTGAGGAATTTGGCTCAGACCTGCAATCAGCTTATCCCGCAGAGCCGTTACCTTTGCGTTGTTGGCATCCATGTTGGCGCATGCCTCTTCCAGCGCTGCCGCCATACCTACGATTGCCGGCAAATTCTCTGTACCGGCCCGTTTGCCCCGCTCCTGGGCGCCGCCCTCTATGACGTTGACCAGAGGCAAGCCCCGCCGCACATACAGGGCACCCACGCCTTTAGGGCCGTGGAACTTGTGGCCGGACAGGCTCAGCATATCAATATTCTGGGCTTTGACATCGATGTGCAGATGTCCCACTGCTTGAACCGCATCCGTATGGAAGGGCACGCCTGCTTCTTTGCAAATAGCGCCGATTTCTGCAATGGGCAGAATGGAGCCGATTTCATTGTTGGCGTACATCACTGTCACAAGGCAGGTGTCTTCCCGGATGGCATCCTGTACCTGCCGGGCGGTAATATTATGATTGTTCTTTACATCCAACAGGGTAATTTCAAAGCCCTCTTTTTCCAGCTTATTCAAGGTGTGCAGCACAGCATGATGCTCAAACGCGGTGGAAATAATGTGTTTTTTGCCCTTGCGCGCGCCGAAATACGCAGCGGAAAGAATCGCCTGGTTATCCGCCTCACTGCCGCCGGAAGTGAAGTATACTTCCCGAGGCTCACAGCCAAGGCAAGCTGCTACCCGCGCCCGGGCATCTTCCAGCACGCTCTTGGCCTCCTGTCCTGCCGTGTGCAGGCTGGACGGGTTTGCGTATATCGTTTCAAAGCAAGGCATCATCGCCGCCAGTGCATGGGCACTTATTTTGGTGGTTGCTGCATTGTCAGCATATACTTGCATCTGTTTTTCCTCCTAAATTTATTTACCTATCATTTCTGTGGGTAATATACCACTATTTACCTATCTTGTCAATGGGTAAATACACAATTTCTCTTTTAATTTTAAAAGTTCCAACCTCTGCCTGTTGCCCCAGTTCTGTCCTCATTTTTCGACTTTTGCATCGGTTACATTTAACGGCTTGAGGAATATTAAACGTGAGTTAAAAATGGAGGTCTGGAAAATGAAAAAAATAACAAACCGCATAGTACTCTCGCTGCTATGCTTCGTACTGCTTTCCACAAATGCCAGCGCTGCCCAGCTGCTCATTCCCGTGGGGCAGGTTATCGGCCTTGAACTGGTCAACAGCACGGTTACCGTTGCCGCCTTTGACAATCCTCTGGGGCAAAATGCCCAGGCTTCCGGGTTACAGGTGGGAGATATTATCACAAACATTGACACAACCCCCATTCAGTCCGCAGCAGATGTGGAACGGGCCCTGTTGCAGTCGGACGGAACTGTTTCACTTTCCATTTTACGAAAGGGAAAACCCCGGCAGCTGCAGCTTACCCCGGAAATAACCGAAGACGGTCCCCGGTTGGGTATTTATTTGAAGCAGGGCGTAACCGGAATTGGCACCGTTACCTGGTATGACCCGGAAACCGGTAAATTCGGAACACTGGGCCACGGTGTGAATAATGCCGCCGGGCAGCTTATTTCCATGCAGCGGGGAACGGCATATCCGGCAACCGTTCTCTCTGTGAAAAAAGGCACCTGCGGCAAGCCCGGCCAGCTTATGGGCGCACTAAGCGATACAACCCCCATCGGGACTGTCTATAAAAACACCAGCCACGGAGTTTTTGGCACTGCAAACATTGGCTGGCCGGGCGAAAAGCTCCCAACAGCCGACCAAAATGACATTCATACCGGAGTTGCTACCATCCGCTCCACTGTTCTGGGCGACCAGGTACGGGAATATTCTGTGGAAATTCTGAAAATCTATCCAAACGCAAAAGCCAGCGGCCGAAATATGCTCCTGCGGGTGACTGACCCTGCATTGCTCTCCGCCACCGGCGGCATCGTCCAAGGCATGTCCGGCTCACCGATTATACAGGACGGAAAACTGATAGGTGCTGTAACCCATGTCCTTGTTAACGATCCTACCACCGGATATGGCATTTTTATTGAGAACATGCTGGACGCTGCGGCATAAAAAAGCAGGGGGTAACCCCTGTCTTTTTTTAAATTTATATGCTATAATGGCTAAAAGTGACTAGCAACAGCAAAGCATTGGGGGTTCTTTATGATAGGTCTGGGTACAATTATCAACACTACTGCCGTCATTCTCGGCGGAGCGCTGGGCATACTGCTGAAAAACGGCATTGCTAAGCGATTCAAGAAAATTCTGATGCAATCGCTTGGCTTGGCTACCATTTTCATTGGTATCAGCGGTGTACTCAAGTACATGCTGGTGGTGGAAAACAGCAGCATCGCCACACAAGGCACAATCCTGCTGATTTTTAGTCTTGTGATTGGCTGTCTGCTTGGTGAATTGCTGGACATAGAATCAAAAATGGAAAAAATCGGTATAAAGCTAAAATCAATAGCAAAGGTCAAAAACGACAACCGTTTTGTTGACGGCTTTGTAAATGCGTCACTGGTCATCTGTGTTGGTGCAATGGCCATTGTAGGTGCAATGCAGGACGGTCTGACCGGCGACAGCTCCATGCTGATTGCAAAAGCCTTGCTGGACTTTGTGATTGTGGCCGTGCTGACAGCGACATACGGTATTGGCGCCGCCTTTTCTGCCATTCCCATTTTTATTTATCAGGGCATCATTACCCTAATTGCCGCCTTGTTCGGTGCTGTTATCAGCGACGGACTGATTGCAGAGCTTTCCTTTGTAGGAAACGCACTGGTGTTCTGTGTAGGCGTGAATCTGGTCCGGGAAAAGACCTTCCGTGTAGCGAATATGCTGCCCGCACTGCTTATACCCGTACTCGTGGAGCTGTGGAGAGTGCTTTTTACATAATTCTTAAAGTAGCAAAGCCCGCCTTTTGTCTATAAATACGCATAAAAACCGCAGAAAAACACAAAATATTTTTATCCCCCACCTGACGCAGAAGTGTCCGGCTCACCGATTATTCAGGACGGGGAGCAAAGTGCGTGCTGCCAGTGGCAGCGCTCCCATAAAAACGCTAAGTAACAAACAAATCGGTCAGCTCCAAAAAGGAGTTGGCCGATCTGCTTTTTTTACTTTATTTGTCGCTGCGCGCAACGAATGACACAGAACCGGAAATCCCGGGCTTTGTGTTTTTTCCATTCCAGGAGAATTACAGATCCAGGGCAACCAGATCTTCGGGCGTCTCCCGGCGGACAGCTACATAAGAACTGCCGCCCCGGAGCATCACCACAGGAGGCCTGGGAATCCGATTGTAGTTGGAGGCCATGGAATAGTGGTAAGCGCCGGTGGTCAGACATGCAATGATATCACCCCGGCAGATACTCTCGGGCATTGCCACATCTTTCTGAATGATGTCGCCGCTTTCACAGCAGCGGCCCACCACATCGCAGATCATTTCCCGGCTTTCCGTCATTTTATTGGCGGGAACCACCGTATAAGTAGCTCCGTAAAGAATGAACCGGGGGCTGTCTGTCATGCCGCCATCTACGGAAACGTAATTCTTATAGCCAGTGATCCGTTTGACGGTACCTGCGGTATACAGGGTCATTCCCGCGTCGGCGACGATACTTCTGCCTGGTTCCATATAGATATGGGGCAGCGCAATACCCAGGGCAGCAGCCTTTTTCTTGAGTGCTTTGGCAACCATTCGGATATTGGCGGCAATATCAATCTCCGGCTGCTCTGCGGTATAGCGAACCCCGTAGCCGCCGCCCAGATCCAGGATCTCCGTTTTGAATCCCAGTTGCTTCTCAATCTGGGAAATGAAGTCCAGCATGATGTCCACTGTGGCAATATAGACATCCGAGTCAAAGACCTGGGATCCCACATGGCAGTGGAAGCCCTTCAGACGGATATTGCGGAAGGTGAGAGCCAGCTTCGTGATCTCCAGCGCCTGCCCGGTTTCAATGGCGGAGCCGAACTTGGAATCCACCTTACCGGTGGCGACCTCCTCATAGGTGTGGGGGTCGATGCCGGGAGTCAGTCGAAGGATTACCGACTGGGCAATGCCGTGGATTCCGGCAATTTGGTCGATTGCGTAAAGCTCCTCGGCGTTATCCACCACGAAATAGCCGATCCCGTTGGCGATGGCATATTCAATATCTGCATCGGTTTTATTGTTGGAGTGGAAGAAGGCTTTGCCCAGAGGGAAACCTGCCCGCAGTGCTGTGCAAATTTCTCCGGAAGACACCACATCGATGCCCATGGCCTCTTCCACCATGATCTCATACATCCGCTTGTAGGAAGCGGCCTTGGAAGCGTAGAGTACATGACCCCGATCGCCCAGCGCTTCCTCCATGGCGGTCACATAGGTGCAGCAACGCTGCCGAATCCGGTCCTCGTCCATAAGATACACCGGTGTGCCATACTGCTTTGCCAGTTCCACGGTATTTTGCCCCGCGAAGCGCAGGATTCCGTCGGAACCGACGGAGATATTTCCACAAATCAGATCCTTTTCCATAGGCTTCCTCTTACAGTAAATGTGCCCGCAGCTCTTCAGCACTCAGCGGGGACAGATCCCCGGGAACAATGTCAAATACGGTCTTACAGCCCCGGTCTCCCCGGCAGCTGAGCTTATATACAGCCCGGGCATAGGCGGTCAGTACACTGGCAGTGAATTCCGGGTTGGAATCCAGCTTCAGGCTGTACTCAATCACGTGGTTGTGCTCTGCGTTGACGCCTGTAGTACCGGTACGGATCACCAAGCCGCCATGGGGGAGGGCCGCATGGTTCTTTGCCATCTCTGCTTCGGTAATGAAGGTGACGGTGGTAGTGTAATCAGCAAAGTAGTTGGGCATGGTGACAATCTGCTGCCGGATGGCATCCTGATCCGCACCTTCCTCTGCCACCACATAGCACTCCCGCAGGTGCTTCTGTGCGGTGGTAAGCTCCGGATTGCTGCCGGAGCGGACTGCCTTCAGCGCCTGTTCAATGGGTACTGTATACTGCCGGGCGTCCTTGACTCCGGGGATCCGGCGGATCGCGTCGGAGTGGCCCTGGCTGACACCCTTACCCCAGAAGGTGTAGTCCCTGCCTTCGGGTAGGATGGCAGCGGCATAAAGCCTGTTCAGGGAGAACATGCCGGGATCCCAGCCACAGGAGATCAGCGCCACTTTACCGCCTTCTCCGGCGGCTTTGTCCACCCGGGCAAAATGCTCAGAAACGGCGGCATGGGTGTCGAAACTGTCTACCACATTAAAATGCCTTGCCAGCTCGGGCGTCATTTGCGGCAGATCTGTGGCGCTTCCGCCACAAATCACCAGTACATCAATTTCGTTTTTATAATTTGCAATGTCGGCAGCGGGCAGTGCCCGGGTATCAGCCCAAAGGGTTTTGACTGTTTCCGGAGCCCGACGGGTAAACACCCCTGTAAGCTCCATGTCTGGTGCCTGCCGGACGGCGCATTCCACGCCCTTGCCCAGATTGCCATAACCGTAAATCGCGATTTTCATAGTATCCACCTCGTTATGCATTGACGATGTCCGCCATATCGTAGAGCCCTGCGGGCTTTCCGATAAGGAATTCCGCTGCGGCAAGAGCACCTTCGGCAAAGAGGGCCCGGTCGTGGGCCTCATGGCGGAGCGTCAGGGTCTGATTCGGGGTGCCGATGATTACCTCGTGTTCACCCACGATGTTTCCCATGCGGATGGAATGAATACCGATCTCCTCGGGGGTTCGCTTGCCCTGTCCGCTGCGGCCGCAGACGGGATAGGCACTGGGGCGAACCTGGCAGATGGCGTCGCTCAGCATCAAGGCAGTGCCACTGGGCGCATCCAGCTTCCGGTTATGGTGCTTTTCGATGATCTCAATCTCCGCGTCTGGCATGGCAGCAGCGGTTTTCTTGGCCAGCTCCACCAGCAGGGCAACACCCAGGGACATATTGGCGCTGAAGAATACAGGGATCTCTTCACCGGCGGCCCGGATCAGCGCGGCTTCCTCAGGAGTGTGCCCGGTAGTGGCAACAATCAGGGGCTTCCGGTTTTTGACCGCAAAGTCCACCAGGGCCATAGCAGCACTGTGGTGGGAGAAATCCACGATACAGTCCACATCTGTCACGTCGGTCAGCGTGTCAAAGCTTTTGGCGCAGAGAGAATCCTCTTCGGCAGCGCCGGGATCCACACCCAGAATCACAGAGGCACCCCGCAGGCCTGCCTTTGCCATCTTGACCACCTGCTGACCCATATGACCGTACATTCCAACCAAAAGGATATTCATAAGTTCGTTCCTCTTTTCTTACACGTTTATGCCGTTTTCCCGCATCAGCTGCAGCAGCTTCTGCTCATTCTGAGGCTCCATGGTCGTCAGGGGCAGCCGGAGATAATTCTCACAGAAGCCCATAGCGGCCATAGCAGCCTTGGCAGGGATGGGGTTCACTTCGCAGAAGAGAGCGTCGACCAGAGGCAGGTACTGCAGCTGCATGGCCCGGGCACCGGCAACATCTCCTTCCAGGAACTTGTGGCACAGAAGGCTGGTTTCTCTGGGCAGCACGTTGGACAGAACGGAGATAACGCCCTTGCCGCCCAGGGATAGGACGGGGACGATCTGATCATCGTTGCCGGAGTAGATGTCCAGCTTTTCTCCGCAGAGGGCTGCCACCTGGGCGATCTGGGAAATGTTGCCGCTGGCCTCCTTAATGGCCACGATATTGGGATGCTCTGCCAAAACGGCACAGGAGGAGGGCAGCAGATTGCAGCCGGTACGGCTGGGAACATTGTACAGGATGCAGGGCTTGGTACTGGCGTCGGCAATGGCAGTGAAGAACTGGATCAGGCCTTTCTGAGTAGCTTTATTGTAATAGGGGGTCACCAGCAGCATGGCATCGGCGCCAACCTCGCAGGAGAACTTGGTCAGCTCAATGGCATAGCTGGCATCATTGGAGCCGGTGCCGGCTATGACAGGAACACGGCCCCTGACCTGCTCTACGCAGAAGCGGATGGCTTCCCGGTGCTCTGCGTCGGTGAGGGTAGAGCCCTCGCCGGTGGTGCCTACAGTGACCAGTGCGTCAATGCCCTGGGCGATCTGCCACTCAATGAGGGCGGCATAGCGCTCGTAGTCAATTCCCTTTTTATTCAGCGGTGTGATCAATGCGGTGGCGGCGCCGGTAAAGACGGTGTTTTTCATAATGAAACTCCTTTCTGTCTGTGGGGGATTTTTGCAATAAAAAAGACAGCGGCAAAATGCAGCTATCTTTCCAGCAGGCCTTTTCCGGCCATTCGATAGCTCTCCGCATTTTCTGCGACAACAGGAAAGATCTTCTCCAGCCTGCCAGTCAGACACCTGCCACAGCGCCCGCTTCGGCACTCACGCCTTTTCTCCATAGCTTTGGCAGCTGACCGGAACGGTCCTGTGATGGAGTACTCTTCGCAAAGTGCACCTCTATCCCTCTTATTCAGTTTCCCCAATAAATATCGGATTACTGGAATTGTATTATAAACTCCGGAAAAAGTCAACAGATTTTCATGCTTCTTCGCTGTTTTCTGTAAAAGGAATGCATAAGGAAAGGGAGAAAAATTAAAAAGAGCCTTTTGGGGCATTTCTTCTATGTCAACTTAGGGCCTCGAGCCCGAGCGCTGCCGGGGGCAGATACAGCGAGGGCGCAGAGCGTGCCGTGGTCGGCAGATGACGAAGCCGTTCGGGGCAAGGAAGCTGCCGGGTACCACAAACGGACAGCGGTTAAGATGTGTCAAAACCTGGCTTTTATCCGAAAAATCGGATAAAAGCCGCAGAATAACACAAAATTCTTTTATCCCTTACTTGACAGCAGCACGTCAGGAAATTCCCCGGTTCAGGACGGAAAACCGGATGGCATCGTTACCCACGTATACAGGTAATTGAATATAATTATACATTTACTTTTCCCGAGCAAACAGGTACAATAAAGTAAACCTCTTCAGCTACAGAAAAGCTTATAAGTCAACATATCCACAAACAGGAGGACCACCCATGAAAGTTACAGCTACTAAGTACAAAAACGCAAGAACGGACGATGTTGCGGAACATTACGCCAGACAGTACACGGAACGCGAAGGACTGACGCTGCAGGAAACCATGTTTACCCAGTCTCGTTCCGATTTTAAGGACGAGATCCGAAAGCGCATCAGCTATGACAACGGCCGCACCTGGAGCGAATGGGAAGTTGTCAGCCGGCATACGGATGCGGCACTGAACCAGGGACAGCATAAGCTTGCCAACCATATACAGCCCAGACACTGGAATCCTGTTCACAAACACTATATTCAGTTCAACGCACAGGAAATATGGGTCAACGGATACGAAAACGCTACAGTCAAGTACTGGTCCGGTGATTCCAGAGAAATGGTGATGCATTCTTTCATAACCGTTCAGGAGGAAGATCAGACCCTGTATACAGAAATGATCCGGTATCAAGACGGGCCGGAATTTGATCCGGACAACTGGGCAGATCCCGGTTACTTGAGGAGCAACCGGGGGTATGTGATCGGCAATGTGATTTTTGAACCGGACGGGGATGTCCTGTTCACCATGGAGATTCCCATGCGTGTCTGCTGTGAAATGGCCGGTAAGGATATCATGGACATTTTCCCGTCCTACCCAGATTTTCCAAACGGCATTGTGGTGATGCGGGGAACATGGGACGGAAGAAAATATATATTCACACCCGGACGTCCCATCGTGATTTCGGATATCCTTTCCTCCCGGGGGCTGAACGAACCCACCATGGCAAAACTGTCCAGCGGCAGAATCGTCGTCATCATGCGCGGTGCCAATTTCCACGATCCCAGCTGGACCAGAACGCGAATTGATCCCGGCACGCCGGGGGTGAAGTGGTATGCCTGGTCTGACGACAACGGAAAAACCTTTACGGATGCCATGCCCTGGCACTTCGATGACGGGGAGATCGTATATTCCTCCGCCACCTATTCCCGGATTATTCAAGATGAACGCACCGGGAAGCATTATTGGATCGGAAACATTACCGGACACGGTTCCGGATGCCCCAGAATTGTCAGTGACAGCAACTTCCCCCGGTATCCTCTAAACATTGTGGAGCTGGATGAAACCTATGGTTCCGCCAGAAAGGAAACCTGTACTGTGATTGACACCAGGCGGGAAGGGGAACCGGAATGGGTACAGCTTTCCAACTTTAAACTGCTCCAGAACCGGGAAACCGGGAATCTGGAGGTCATGCTGACAAAAATCGGACAGTATTCCGCAGATAAAACGGACCCCTTCCGTGCGGAAGTCTGGCGGTATGAGATCGTACCGGACTAAAAAGCCATATCTTTCAAAGACACAATGTACCCGCCCGCTTTCCGCCGGGCCGGGACTGTCTTTAGGCATGATAGAATTTTACTCTTTTTCTATATACACAACCCCGCTGTGCGTACAGCGGGGTTGTTCATTGTAATACTATAAATGTCTGTTTGTACTTTCCGGGACAATCAATCTTCGATGGAAGCCTTCCTGGATAAGATAGGATAGATCTGCTCCGGAGAGAATTTCGGCTCCCGATGATATGTGTACAGACCGTTTTGTTCCTGCTCTACATCCGTCAGCTGGGTGTAGCAAAAACCGCACATGTAAGGGTTATCCAGCAGCACATCCGTCAACCCTTTCAGGCGGACAAGAAACGCCTCTGGCGTTTCCGGTATCGTGCCGTAGCCCCAGCCAGCAGGATCCGCGCTCCATTGAATACCGCCATACTCACTGACAAAGAACGGCTGCTTGCCGTCATAGCGCTGTCTGTCCATAAATCCCATCTGGAAAGAAAAGTTGTTGGTCGTACCAAGGGTTTCATAATGGGACGCAAACACCGCAGAATCCTGCTCATAATCGTGCAGATCGTAAATGTCTGTAACCGTGTGATACAGGCCGCTGGTGTCGATGCAGGGCCGGGTGGGGTCAATTGCCTTGGTGGTTTGGTACACCAAGCGCAGCAAATCGTCATATTGCTTTCTTCCATTGCAATCCCAGGTCTCATTAAACGGACACCAACCGATAATGGCAGGGTGATTTTGATCCCGCTGCAGCACCTGTATCCACTCAGGCAAAATACCGTAAATGCTGTCGGAATATGAATGATCCAATCCCCAGTTGGGATACTCTCCCCACACAATATACCCCAACCGGTCGCAATGGTACAAAAACCGCTCCTCAAAAACCTTTTCGTGCAGTCTTGCCCCTTGAAAGCCCATTTTCTGGGCGCATATAATATCTCCCTCCAGCTGGGCATCGCTGGGGGCGGTGTAAATGCCGTCGGGGTAGAACCCTTGATCCAGTACCAGCCGCTGAAAAACCGGCTTGCCGTTCAGCAGCAGTTTATGTCCGTCAATGGCTACTGACCGCAGACCAAAATAGCTGTTTACCAAATCGTCTCCAAAAACAAGCTGCAGCTCATACAGGCGACCCTGTCCAATTTCCCACAAATGCTTTTGGGATAAAGGCACCGTCAAGACGGTCTCCCCACCGGTGCTGAACACCTCTGCCTCTCCGGTAGGTTCTCCTGCAAAGGATGTCAGGGCACGGAACATACCTTTACCCTTCAACTGCGCCCGTATTGTCAGCGAGGCGTTCTCCACACAGGTTTCATACGCAGCGCTTTCTATATACGCCTGGGGCAAAAACTCCAGCCACACTGTCTGCCAAATGCCCGTAGTACGGGTGTAATAGCAGCCGTAGGATTTAAATTTGTCACTTTGCTTGCCGCTGGGAATCAGACGGCTTCGGGTATCATCGCAAGCGTTTACAGTCAGTACATTTTCCCCGGGCTGCACATAGTCGGTAATATCCAGCCAGAAAGAGGCATAGCCGCCCTTGTGACTGCCGCAAAGCCGTCCGTTGAGATAGACCGCAGCTTCATAGTCCACTGCCCCAAAATGCAGCCGTATACGGCCCTGCATCTGTGTTTCCGTGACAGAAAAGCTACGCCGATACCAGACAGAGGTCATAAAATCAACATTTTCTACGCCAGATAGTTTACTTTCCGGGCAAAAAGGCACATTGATCTTTCCGGAAAAAGCTGCTCCGGGAGCAAACAGCCTACGATCCTTACCGCTATTGCCGTTATCTATCTCAAAATCCCATATTCCGTTAAGATTTTCCCAGTTTTCCCGCATAAATTGCGGCTTTGGATACTCAGTTCTATAGACCATTTCGCCATCCCCCTATATTTATTTCTAACTATTATACAATAGCCGGCAAAAATAAACAGTACATATCCTACATAATATATTGACATATCCTATTGCGATTTTCTATAATAAAGCGGAGGTGAGCGTATGATTGAAATTACTTCCGTCCGGCATGCCTATCCGGAAAACGCCGGTTTTTTTATCGACCGTCCCCACGGACTTAAGGAATTTACATTTTTACATTTTTACAACAGCGTGGAGCTTTTGGTCGGCAACAAACGCGTCCAAACCCTCCCCCACGCGGTGGTTTTGTATGGTCCCGATCAAATGCAATATTTTTATAGCCGTGAGCCGTTGGTACACGACTGGTTTCATTTTACCGGAGACCTGTCCGATCTGGAACTGGAGGACTTTGCGGTCAATGAACTCTTTTATCCCAGTCAGTACGGGTTTATTACCGAAATTGTTGCCCAAATGGAAAAGGAATTTTTCAGCGCACTGCCAAACCGGGCGTTGCTTCTGGAATTGTTGACAAAAAACCTGCTGATACAGCTGGATCGGAACCAGAACCAAAGCAGCAGTGCCGTGTCCTCAGAAATAGAAGAACGGCTTCGCGCCTTCCGGGGCGTGCTTTTTTCCTCTTTGAAAAAATACTGGACTGTAGAAGCGATGGCGCGGCAAGTCGGCTTCAGCCAATCCCATTTTTTCGCAGTATATAAAAAAATCTTCGGCATTTCTCCAACGGCAGATCTGATTAACGCCAGAATCAACGCAGGCAAACACATGCTTCTGTTTCAAAACAAAAAGATCGATGACATCGCTGCGGATTTGGGCTATCAAAACACCACCCATTTTATCCGCCAGTTTAAGTCTGTCACCGGCATGACACCCAGCGCTTACCGAAAGAACGCATAAAAACCGCAGAAAAACACAAAATTTGATTGTCCCATGCTTGACAGCAGCACGTCCGGAGGTCTGCCTTTACAAGTTCACAGACCAATCAGTGCAAACTGTCAATGTGGTATGGAAGTATATTAGACGCAGCAGGTTAAGGAGGAATACCATGGACTATTATAAGGTTCCTATCGGCTTTGGTATGGCGTTAGCCATGAACCAGCCCGCACTGAACGCCTATTCGGCAATGACGGAAGAACAGAAGCAAGATATTCTAACCAGAGCACACAACGCACGCAGCGAACAGGAAATGCACGACATCGTCAATAGCCTCGCAGGAATGTAAACGAATCATAACCACCGCCGGTGGTTTTCTTGTGCAACAAAATGACAGGGGCAGTTTTCCCCTGTCATTTTTCTGTTTTGTATACCATAACGCAGGCGCTTGACCTTGCCGCCATTTCCTGAGTAATAAACTGCCTACAAAAACAAGCCGCTTCCCAAAGTGGCTCAATCTCCTTAAGTCATATACCTTCTTTTTTGATATTTATAAGTCTATTCTGTTTTCTGAAGGTGTTGTGTTGAATTTTCTTTTGTAGGCATAGCAAAAATAACTTACATTATTAAATCCACAGGAAAGTGCAGCATCCTTTATCAGCATTTTCGGATTGAAGTGAAGAAGATTCCGTGCATAGTTCAATCGCAGATCCAATATATACGCAAAGACAGAACAGTTAAATTTATTTTTGAAATCATGACACAGCTTTGAAACTGAACAATTACCAATTTCAGAAAGTTCGGTAAGCGTCAGGTTTTTCATAAAATTCTTTTCGATATAAAGAACGACCTTGTCTTGGGCAACAGCATTATTCTGTTCTTCAAAAAAATCCACATAAAAAGAATAGACCATAGCTGACAAAAGTCCTTCCCTTTTTTGCGTGTAGTATTCATCAATTATCTTCTTCATATTAAAAAGGTATTTTTCAATATTCACCGATTCATAAAACAAAAAACCGTCACAGGAAAAATACTTCATGAGCTCTGGTACTGCCGTTCCCTTAACTGTCAAAAATGCGGAAACAAGTCCCCCGTTATTGATATATTCCACAGGTACATCAGGCCCTGTAAAAAATGCGCTTCCTTTTTTGAGTTCGTAAGTATGCCCACCACACTTTAGAATTCCGTTTCCCTCAACAATAAAGAGAATCTGGGAGAAGGTTAAAGAACCGGCAGGTCTAATTATATACTCTTGCAAGTGCTTATCACAGACTGTATAAAAACAAATGGGCAGTGCTTTGTCATTCTCGGAAATGTTGTTGTATGTAATCATGTTTAGATTCCACTCCGTGCAAGATATTGATATAACAATGTAATATTATATATTTACAATTTCAGAAAGCGCTTATATAGTGTAATTTAGTTTATCACATGTTCAAAAAGCACACAAGTCAAATTTGCAAAATATATATAGGAGTGATATTTTTGATTAAAAAACGTATTTCTAAAAACTGGAAGTTTTCAGATTCGGGAAAAAACTATATTGACGTTGACTTGCCCCACGATTACGCTATCGCAAAAGAACGTTCGGCAGATGTGCCTTGCGGAGCTTCCAACGGGTTTTATCCCGACAGCAATGCAACCTATGTAAAATATTTAACCTTTGACAAGTCCTTGCATTATATTCTGGATATTGACGGTGCATATATGTGTTCTCAAGTTTTTTTAAACGAAAACTATGTTGCATCACATCCTTACGGCTACACACCTTTTCTTGTTGAGCTTACGCCATATATAAAAGAGCAAACAAATAAATTATTGATAACAACTAACCCGCTTCCAAAATCAACCAGATGGTATACCGGTAACGGAATATACAGGGATGTATTCCTTTGGGAAGGCGGGGATGTCCGTATTGAACCGTGGGACATGTTTATATCAACGGTAGATACCGATGATAAAACAGCAAGAATCAAGCTAAAATTTGATGTTACATCTGATAAAACGGCTGATGTTAAGGTGCATTTTGAAATACTGTTTAATCATGAAACTGTAAAATCTCATAACATCAGCATATCCGTAAAAGAACAAACAAAGACATCGCAAGAGCATATCATTGAAATTGAAAAACCTGCTTTGTGGAATGTTGACAATCCTGCTTTATACACGTTAAAAACAGAAATTTTTGAAAATAACTGTCTTTTGGACACATCCTTTAACAGTTTTGGAATCCGTACAATATTTGCAGATGCCAAAAACGGACTTCTTCTCAATGGGAAACCTTTGAAGCTAAGGGGAGGCTGTATTCACCATGATCATGGTGTTTTGGGTGCCATGGCATTCCCAAGCGCCGAAGAAAGAAAAATACGCTTATTAAAGGAAGCCGGATTTAATGCAATAAGAACTGCCCATAATCCACCTTCCCTCGCCCTTTTAGCGGTTTGCGACAGACTTGGAATGATTGTCATGGATGAAGCTTTTGACTGCTGGAACAAAAGTAAAAGAACAAACGATTATCATTTATTCTTTGAGGACTGGTGTCTCCGCGATATTTCATATATGGTGAAACGTGAAAGAAACCATCCGTGTGTTTTCAGCTATTCAATAGGTAATGAAATAGCCGAAATTGACGGAACTTCCAATATGGCGAAATGGTCAGACCTGCTCTCGCAAGAAATCAGAAAATACGACGACACACGCTTTGTTACATCCGGCATAGCAAAGATATTAGCGGTGCGTTATCCCGAACCCGATGATCCTGATGACTATAAGAAATATGTAACATCCCGTTTTTCGCATCCTGATATGGAAAGCATAAGCCGGGTTACTGCACCTTACGAAGACCCCTTTGATATCGTTGGCTGTAATTATTATTATCAGCATTATCTGTCTGAGCACAAACGCTATCCCGATCGTGTAATATGGGGGTCTGAAACCCATGCCTTAACATTCTACGACTCATGGAAACTTGTCAAAGAGAATAATTACATTATTGGTGATTTCACATGGACAGCTTTTGACAATATGGGGGAGGTTGGAACTGGACGCAGCGTCTGGGCCCGCGACGGATTCATCCCGGAAATCAGCCTTGCTGATTATCCATGGCGCAACTGTTATCAAGGCGATTTGGATTTGTGCGGAAACAGACGCCCGCAATCCTACTTTAGAGAAGCCGTATGGATCGGCAATACGGAACCGAGAATTTTTGTCACTCATCCTGAACATTTCGGCGAAAGTTTTTCCGGGACGCAGTGGCATTGGTACGATGTAAATGAAACATGGACTTTTGAGGATAAATATATCGGAAGGCCTGTCAAAGTCGAAACATACACGGATGCAGATAAGGTTATTTGGTTTGTAAATGGAAAAGAAATCGGAGAGAGTGTTCCGCAAAAGGCAATCGCATCAATTGAAACTGTGTATGAACGTGGAGAAATCACCGCAGTGTCTTACAAACAAAACGTTCCGTGCGGAAGATATACGCTATACACAACAGGGAAAGCAACAGCGATAAATGTTACACCTGAACAGAGTGAAGTTCATGCTGACAATTACGATTTATGCTATTTTGACATAACCGTTACGGATGGTAACGGGAGAATTGTTAGCGAAGCAGAGAACAAATTGAACTGCGTTGTGCAGGGCGGCGAGCTTTTGGGAATATTCAGTGGAAATCCGTGTAACGAAGACCAGTATACATCGAACTGCTGCCACGCTTTTAAAGGAAGAGCGCTTGCCGTTGTAAGGACAAAAAATGCCGGAACGGTAGGATTGAAAGTTTATAGTGATGAACTTTCAGCAGGATATGCACAAGTTATTGCCAAATAACGGTCTGCCGTCTTAGCCTTGGGTGCCCTGGGCCAAGTCCAGAATTGCTCTTGACAGCACTTCCGCCGCGGCAAGCGCCTCCTGCCGGGTGTTTCCCGCTGCACCCACTTCTACAAGCAGGGCGCCGGGCGACAAATCCTGATTAAACCGCTGGGCACGAAGGCTGATGGGGCGGCAGATACCGGGACACAGTTTTTCCATCTGGGCGTGAAGCTTCACTGCCAAAGCCATATTTTCCTGCCAAGCAGGATGTTCAAACCCCGCCCCATCGGTGCCCATTACCAACATCAGCTGTGCCGCCCTTTGGTCTGCATAGGCCACCGTTGCGGATATCTGCTTGCCGCTACTGTCCTCCATGGAGTCCCGGTGTAAATCCAGCACCAGCCGTATGGAGGGATATTCCTCCAAATAGCGCTGAATGGATTCGCGGGCATGGGTATAAGAGCCGTTGTAGGAGGGATAATCATGGGCTGTGGTATCGTGAAGCACCTGAAGTCCCCCGGCAGAAAGCTTATCCGCGACCGCCTGTCCTATGGATATCATGTTATACGCAGGGTCCTGTGTCCGGTAAGGAGAGGTCTGCTGATAATTCTCTGTGTTCACATAGCTTTCCGTGCCATGGGTATGGAGAATCAGCACAGACGGTGCTTGCACAGTCAAATCCCATGACAGCGGCTGCTGCAAAAAAGCCTCTATATCCGCATCACAGCCGGACGAATTGTTTACCTCTACCAATTCTGCATCTGCAGCAGAAAACACAGGCAGTGTCTTTTCCGGCTCTGTCGGGGGTGGCAGTGTCTCCTCTTCCTCGGGTGCTGTCGTAGTAGGTACCTGCGGTTCTGCCGGGCGTACAACGCGGCCGGTTCCCAGAAATAAAATTGTACTGGCTACTGCCGGCTGGGCTATCACGCGGGTCACCATATCCAGCACGCTGCCGCCTGCCAGCCGCAGTACCAGCGCGCAGGCTATCGCAGCTGCCCCTACCTGCAGACTTCGTTTCTGCAAATCCATAATGCCCTCCTTTGTTGAATCCTGTCGATTGGTGCAAAAACAGTTTGTGCGGTGCTTTTCGCACCGCACAAATTATATCTCTGGTTTTTTCCATTTTGGCCGTGTTTGAAGACGAACCCGCAAATCCGCAAAAAAATCCCTCAATAGAGCAGCGCTCTCTTCCTCCCGCACACCGCGGGTCACCTGGGGTTGGTGGTTGAATTTCATGGAGAACAAGTCGCAAACCGAGCCGCAGGCGCCGCATTTCTCATCCCCTGCGCCATATACAACCCGGGGTATCCGGGCGTTGATAATCGCTCCGGCACACATGGGACAGGGCTCCAGCGTAACATACAGGGTGCACTCCCACAGCCGCCACCCGCCCAGATTTCTGCAGGCATCAGCAATGGCCTCAATTTCTGCGTGGCCCAGAGCCGTACGTTCTGTCTCCCGGCGGTTACGCCCACGGCCCACGATTTCGCCCTTTCGCACAATCACACAGCCCACAGGGATTTCCCCCTCTGCAGCAGCTTCTGCCGCCAATGCCAGCGCCGCATCCATAAATACAGTGTCCTCCACGGGTATCCCCTCCTTTGGAATATAGAATACCACATTTTTTCGGGGATTGCAAATACCCTTTCCCGGCATCAGCATACCACGGCCTGTCCTCAAAATTACGGGAAATCACGCCCGGCAAAGAGAAACTTTTTGTGAACTTTCTAAACCGGTGGCGTTTGGCAGGGTTTTCCTTGCAAGCGGGCGCATTTCGTGCTATAATAATAAAAATACTGCTATTTTACAGTTAGGAGAGCTCTATGAAGACCCTGCTGCATATCTGCTGCGCGCCCTGTGCAAACCAGTGTATCCGGGTGCTGCGGGATGAGGGACTGGAGGTTACCGGCTTCTGGTACAACCCCAATATTCACCCCTTTACGGAATACCGTTCCCGGCGCAACTGTCTGCGGGAATACGCCCAGACCATCGCGCTGCCCCTGATAGAGAAAAACGACTATGCGCTGCGCCCATTTATCCGGGAAGTGGCGGAGGATATCGCCCACCGGTGTGTCAAATGCTACGAAATGCGGCTGTTCGAGACTGCCCGTACCGCCAGGGAACTGGGCTTTGACAGCTTTACCGCATCACTGTTTATCAGTCCATATCAAAATCACCAGCTGATGATGGATGTGGCTCAGCGGGCCGCGGAAACCTACGGTGTGGAATTCCTCTACCGGGATTTTCGGCCTTATTTCAAGCAGGGACAGGAAACTGCCCGTGAGCTGGGTTTTTACATGCAAAAATACTGCGGCTGTGTATTCTCCGAGGAGGAACGATACCTGAAAGCCGGAAAAATCATACCTTAACCGGAGGAAATATGACCAACTTGCAATTTGCCGCTCCCTGCCTGTTCGGTCTGGAGAGCATCGCCGGAGACGAGCTGCGGCGGCTGAATATTGAAAATGTCCGGGTAGAGGACCGCCGGGTGCTGTTCACCGGTGACACCACCACCTTAGCTAAGGCCAATATCTGCCTGCGCACGGCAGAACGGATTCACATTGTGCTGGCGCAGTTTGAGGCCCGTACCTTCGAGGAGCTCTTTCAAGGTGTTTACCACGCCAATCTGGAGGACTTTATCCCCAAAGATGGGCAGTTCCCTGTAAAAGGCAAGTGTCTGGACAGCCAGCTTATGAGCGAGTCCGACTGCCAGGCCATCGTAAAAAAAGCCGCCTCCCGCCGCTTGGGTGAGAAGTACGGCATCAGCTGGCTGCCGGAGACCGGCGTGAAGTTCCAGCTGCAGTTTCTGATTTGGAAAAACAAGGTCTCGCTGTATCTGGACACCAGCGGCGCCGGCCTGCATAAGCGGGGCTACCGGGCTGTGGGCAATGAAGCCCCTCTGCGGGAGACGCTGGCAGCAGCCATGGTGCAGCTGGCCCGATACCGCGGCCGGGAATTTCTCTGGGACCCCTTCTGCGGTTCCGGTACTATCCCCATCGAGGCAGCCTTGATTGCCAAAAACCGGGCACCGGGACTCAACCGCCAATTTGCCGCCCAGAACTACCCCTGGATGCCAAAATCCGCCTGGGAACAGGTACGTCAGGAGGCGCGGGATAAGGAATTTCAGGGGAAATATAAAATCATGGGCTCCGATAACGACCCGGCCTGTGTGTCCCTCTCCTTTGCCAACGCCCGGAAAGCCGGTGTTTCCGACTGTGTGACCTTCCAGGATGGGGATGCCACCAAAATGAACCTGCCCACCGACAGCGGCATTCTCATCTGCAACCCGCCCTACGGTCAGCGGATGCTGGAGCAGCAGTCCGCCCAGCGGCTGTATGCGGCGCTTGGCAGACACCTGAAATATGCCAATGACTGGAAAAAGTATATCATCACCTCCGAGCCGGAGTTTGAACACTATTTCGGCCGCCGGGCAGACAAAAAACGCAAGCTTTATAACGGTATGATTAAGTGTGACCTGTATATGTTCACGGACAACAGCAGAAAGGTGCCAAAAAAATGAAGCATCTGTTTATCATCAATCCGGCGGCAGGCAGCTACGACCGGAGCAAAGCCTTCAAAAAGCAAATAGAGGAAGTCTGCCGTGCCAAGGGCCTGGACTTCACGATTTTTGTATCCCAGGCACCGGGCCAATGCCGGGAGGCTGCCCGGAAAGCAGCTGAGACCGGGGAGGACATCCGCATTTACGCCTGCGGCGGCGACGGTACTTTAAATGAAGTGGTCTCCGGTGCAGCCGGTTTTTCCAATGCAGCGGTAACCATGTTCGCCGGCGGCAGCGGCAATGATTTTGTGAAAATTTTCAATGAAACCGCGCCGTTCCGGGATCTGCAGCAGCTTTTGGACGCAGAGGTTGCCACTTTTGACCTGATTCGCTGCAACGATGATTACAGCCTCAACATCTGCTCTGTGGGACTGGATGCCCGCATTGGCACAGATGTCGCCAACTATAAACGCCTGCCCCTGCTGAGCGGATTCCGAGCCTATGCGGTATCTGCCCTTGTCAACATTATCCGGGGCATATCCGAGCACTATGTGATAGAGATTGGCGGAGAAGTGATTGACGGTAAGCATACCCTTTTGTGCGCCTGCAACGGTAGATTTTACGGTGGTGGCTTCAATCCTGTACCCGACGCAGACCCGGCAGACGGTCTACTGGACGTGCTGGTGGTGAAGGATGTCTCCCGACTGAAAGTAGCGCAGGTGATCGGTAAGTATAAGAACGGAAAGTATGCAGCCTATCCGCATCTGATTCGCCATTTCCGAACGGACCGTGTGAAAATCATTTGTGACAAGCCCACACCCATCAATTTGGATGGGGAGCTGCGGATGGCGCAGGTAGTGGATATGCGTGTAGCTGCGGAAAAGATTCGGTTCTTTTATCCCAAAGCCTTATCCTGGCAGTTAAAAGAGCCAGTAGAAGTTTAGGGCACCCCTTTTGGGGTGCCCCTTGGCGTTTTAGCAGCAGCTATTGCCGCAGCCGTTGCCGCAACGGTTGTCGCCGCCGCACAGGCTGCCACCGCAGTTGCAGAACAGGAGAATCAGGATGATAATCCAGCAAATGTTACCGCCACAGAAACCATTGTTATACATAAGAATACCTCCAAGAATTTTTTCACGGCTAAGCCGCTCATTCCATGGTATTCCCGCGGCGAAAAAATGTGCAGCGTTTCGTTTTTCCAGATTTCCCCTCGGATATGCATGTCCGCAAAACGGATTTTGTCGCAGGCTATTTCTTGACAGCCGGGGAAAATCAAAGTAAACTAATAGTGTAGATATGTGTTGCCTTTTCTGAAAGGATTTTACCTATGAAATATAAAATTTTTCAATACGACCCCCATCTACAGGCCTTTGAAGAAGATTTTGACCTGCGAAACGAACTCTATCAGCAAAAGCTTGCACAGCTTGCGCCGGACGGCGGAAATCTCTCCGACTTTGCCAACGGCCATGCATACTTCGGGTTTCACAAGACCGCCGATGGCTGGTTCTACCGGGAGTGGGCACCGGCGGCAGAGGCTTTATATCTGACAGGCGATTTCTGCGGCTGGCGCCGCCATGCCCATCCCATGAAACGGCTGGAGAACGGCGTGTTTGAACTGTTTTTGGAGGGCGCAGACACCCTGAAAGACGGCATGAAGGTCATGGCTGTGGTTGTCCACAACGGGCAGGAACTGGAGCGGATTCCCCTGTATGCCAACCGGGTGGTGCAAGACCCGACCGATCACTCCTGGAACGCCGTAATTTACGACCCGGAGGAAGCTTTCCCCTGGACAGACAGCGGCTTTAAGCCCAAAAAGAAGCTCTTTATCTACGAGTGCCATATCGGTATGGCGCAGGAGGAGGGCCGGGTAGGCACCTATGAGGAGTTCCGTACCCAGACTCTCCCCAGAATCAGGGCCCTGGGCTACAACACCATCCAGATTATGGCCATTATGGAGCATCCTTATTATGCCTCTTTCGGCTATCAGGTGACGAATTTCTTTGCCCCATCCTCCCGGTTTGGCCGTCCGGAGGAACTGAAAAAGCTCATTGATACCGCCCACAAAATGGGAATTTCTGTTTTGCTGGATGTGGTACACTCCCACGCCTGCCTGAACACCCGGGAGGGCATCAATGCATTTGACGGTACGTCTTACCAGTTCTTCCATGAAGGCAGCCGGGGTGACCATCCGGCGTGGAACACCAAGTGCTTCAACTACGGAAAAAATGAGGTCATCCATTTTCTGCTGTCCAACCTGAAATACTGGCTCACAGAGTATCACTTTGACGGCTTCCGCTTTGACGGCATCACCTCCATGCTCTACCACGACCACGGTCTTGGTGTGGCCTTCACCGACTACGGCAAGTATTTCTCTATCAATACCGACGTAGAGGCCGTGACCTATCTGCAGCTGGCAACGACCCTCGTCCGGCAGGTAAACCCCAACGCCCTGCTGATTGCCGAGGATATGTCGGCACTGCCCGGTCTGTGCGTGCCCATTGCCGACGGCGGCGTGGGCTTTGACTACCGCCTTGCCATGGGTGAGCCGGATATGTGGATTCGCCTGTTGAAGGAAACCCCCGACGAGCACTGGGATCTGAACAAGATTTATTACGAACTGACCATCCGCCGTCCCCATGAGAAGGTTATCGGCTACTGCGAATCCCATGACCAAGCACTGGTCGGTGACAAGACTATTATGTTCCGGCTTTGCGACCAGCAGATGTACTGGGGCATGGAAAAGAACAGCCACAGTGTGGTCATCGACCGGGGCATGGCTCTGCACAAAATGCTGCGGCTCATCACCATGACTTTGGGGGGCGAGGGGTATCTGACCTTCATGGGCAACGAATTTGGGCACCCCGAATGGATTGATTTCCCCCGGGAGGGGAACGGCTGGAGCTACCACTACTGCCGCCGGCAGTGGAGTCTTGTGGATAATCCAAACCTGAAATACCAGTACCTGAACGCCTTTGAAGCCGCCGCCGTGGGGATGTGCAAGCGTAACCGCGTTGTGGGCGGCAAGGATAATCAGCTCATGCTGGACAATACCCAAAAGGTTCTGGTTTACAAAAAAGGCGGTGCGGTGCTTGCCTTTAACTTCCACCCGGTCAATTCCTATGACGGCTGTTTCCTGACAATGCCCGAGGCCGGGGAATATGACGTTATTATGTCAACCGACGACTACTGCTTCGGCGGCGAGGGCCGGATTTACCACCAGCGCTACACCACGGTGGCGGAAAATGGCACGGTAGGTATCCGCTTGTATCTGCCCAGCCGCACCGCAGCCATACTGCGAAAAGTCAAATGAGGGGCAGCAGCCCCTCATTTTTTCTGTTTTGTGGGTTATCCGTCCATGCGTGCAATTTGCAGCGCCGCATCGTACAGCGCACAGAAACGGCGGTACTTCTTCTCCAAAAAGTCGCTGGGACTCGGGGTATAGCAGGTGCGCATGGCCACACAGCTTTGGGCCGCAGACTGGTAATCAGCAAAGTAGCCATCGCTGACCGCGGCAATCATAGCCGCACCCAGACAGGCCGCCTCCTGCTCCTGGGGCACCTGCACCGGCAAACCGGTGATGTCCGCCTGCATTTGGCACCAGCTGGGACTCTTGGCACCGCCGCCGGTGGCCATAATTGCCCGACAGACGGTTCCGCTGCGACCCAGTGCCTCGCAGTTTTTCCGGAGCATAAAGCTGACGCCCTCCATAACCGCCCGGGCCATGTGGAAATGATCGTGCTCCTGCCGCAGACCCCAGAACACACCGGTAGCATCTGCATCAAACTCCGGGGCATTCACGCCCACGAGATATGGCAAAAACAGCAGATTATCCCTGCCGTCCCGGGACTCCAGCACCCGGTTCAGCTCCCCGTAATCAGCGCCGTTCATGCAGGTACGGCGGAACCACTCCAGGCTGACGCCGCCGCTTTCTGCTACCGGCAGCAGCACATAGGTATCCGGCAAAAATCCGTAATGGACAGCAATCTCCGAATCCGCGCTCACCCTGTCTGCCATGACTGCAAGGGCCATGACCGTTCCGGTGGAGAGGGTTATACCGCCGGGGGTGCAGTTGCCTGTACCAATCATACCGGCAAAATGGTCCAGCGTGCCGATATTAACCAGCGTCTCCGGGCAAATGCCCGTTTCCCGGGCAATTTCCGGCAGCAGGCTGCCGGCCACAGTACAGGGCTCTGCCAGTGCAGGCAGCCGTGTCTGGGTAATACCGATGGCCTGGAGCATCTCCTCCCAGTAGCATTTATTGTAAATATCAAAGTAAAGGGAGAAAGTGGCAATGGACATATCCGCCAGCTTCTTGCCGGTGAGATAATATACCACATAGTCCTTCAGCAGCATAAAGCAATCGGCACCATCGTAAATTTCCGGACGGTGCTCCTTAAGCCACAGGATTTTGGTGGCAGGCCAGGTAGGCAGAACTGCCTGCTGTCCGGTGACGGCCCGCACCACCTCCGGCGGGAACTGCTGTGCAAGCACGGCGCACTCTTCGGTGGAGCGCTCGTCCATCCAGGAAATGGCGTTCATCATCGGCTTTCCGTCTGCGCCCACAACCACCAGCGATTCCGCCTGCCCGGTAAAGGCAATCTGGCGAATGGGGGCATCACTGCCCCGGGTCAGTTCTGCCAGCAGCCCCACCAAATCCTGGCAGTACCGCAGAGCGTCAAACTCCACAACGCCCCCCTCCCGCAGGTATTCCACGGGCCGGCTCAGCCGGCTTCTGAGAGAAAACCTCTCATCGTAAAGAGCAGCCTTGATATTGGTGCTGCCCAGATCAATTCCTATGTACATATTTACCTCCTGCGTTCCTGTGTTCTCATTCTTTCCATATTATATCTGCTTTCCGGGGCAATAGCAAGACATTTTCTGCCGCTGCCCCATGAAAAAGGGTGGAAAGTCAAGCTATGACCTGCTATAATACAAAGCAAAGGAGGCGGTACCTATGAGAGAACAAATTGACACCATTCCCTTAAACGATGCCTTTTTGTCCGGTGACGAGTGTCCGTTCTGCTACCTGGAACGGATGATAGAGCAGCGGGCCATCCGCTATGTCCTGGGCCCCGGTGCCAGCTATATGGAGCCGGATGTGCGGGCAGCCACGGACGCTGAGGGCTTTTGTGTCCACCACTACAAAAAGCTCTACGATTTCGGCAATGCCCTCGGCAACGCTCTGATGATGCAGACCCGTTACGCCGGCATGCTCAAGCAGCTGGACCAGGCCAGAAGCGATTTTGAAATGCCCCAGAAGCGTCCCCTGTTTGGCAGCAAGCGCCAGACGGCAGAGCCGGAAAACGCCCTGCTGCAGTGGGCAAGGGCACAAAACGGCAGCTGCTATATCTGCCGCAAAATCTCCGATAATATGCAGCGGTATTACAGCACCTTCTTTGCCATGATTAAAGACCAGGAATTTCGTACCCGCGTTGAAAACTGTAAAGGCTTTTGTGTGCGCCATTTTGCCCAGTTTCTGGAAAGCGCCCAGTCGAACCTGCCCAACAACCAGCGGGAGTGGTTTTATACCACCGCAGCCGACCTTATGCAGGCGAATCTGGAGCGGGTCAAGGGCGACATTGACCATTTTGTCGGCATGTTTGACTACCGCAATGCCGGCAGGGACTGGAAAAATTCCAGAGATGCCGTTTCCCGGGGCATGCAAAAGCTCCAGGGCCAGTATCCGGCTGACCCGCCATACAAGCTGGAAAAATAATCGGTGCGTTATCTTTTACATAATTAGCCGAAAAGCATCTGCCTGAAACCGCACAGTTGCAGGCAGATGCTTTTTCTATAGATTCCCCTTGATTATTCCGTATTTTCTGCTACAATTATGATGAATTATTATGTGCTTATTGAAGGAGTTTGCAATGATTACTGTCAGCAATTTAGGTATGCAGTTTGGCGGCCAGTGGCTGTTCCAGCATGTAGACCTGCAATTTCTGCCCGGCAACTGTTATGGCATCATCGGTGCCAACGGCGCCGGAAAGTCCACGTTCCTGCGAATCCTCACCGGTGAACTGGAATCCACCAACGGCAGTATTACCGTAGAGCAGGACAAGCGAGTTTCCGTTTTGAAACAGAACCAAAACGCATACGATGCCTACACCATTATGGATACAGTCATTATGGGCAACCAGCCTCTGTATGACGTGATGAAAGAAAAGGATGCCATTTACGAAAAGCCCGACTTTACCGACGAGGACGGCATGCGCGCCTCTGAACTGGAAGCAGAGTTCGCGGAGATGGGCGGCTGGGAAGCAGAGTCCGATGCCTCCCGCCTGCTGCAGGGTCTGGGCATCCCCACAGATATCCATTACGACATGATGGGCGATACCGACCCCCGGTTAAAAGTGAAGGTATTGCTAGCCGCAGCACTGTTTGGCAATCCCGATATTATTATGCTGGACGAGCCCACCAATAACCTGGACATTGAAGCCATTAACTGGCTGGAAGACTTCCTGCTGGACTTCCCCGGCATGGTCATCGCCGTCTCCCACGACCGCCACTTCCTGAACACCGTCTGTACCCACACCGTAGATATCGACTACGGCAAAATCAAGATGTACGTGGGCAACTACGACTTTTGGTACGAATCCTCCCAGCTGGTGCAGGCGATGATTCGCAACAAGAACAAGAAGAACCAGGAAAAGATTGAAGAGCTGCAGCTGTTCATCCAGCGTTTCTCCGCGAACAAGTCCAAAGCCAAGCAGGCAACCGCCCGGAGAAAGCTCTTGGACAAGCTGACTGTAGAAGAAATGCCCTGCTCTACCCGGCGGTATCCCTTTGTGGGCTTTATGCCTGAACGGGAGCTGGGCAAGGATATTTTGACTGTCAAGGATGTGTCTGTAACCGTAGACGGGGTCAAGCTGCTGGATAAGGTCTACTTCTCCGTGGGCAAAAACGACAAGATTGCCTTTGTGGGTGAAAATGAGCTGGCCCAAACCGCCCTGTTCCAGGTGCTTATGGGCGAATTAGAGCCGGATGAGGGCTCTGTAAAATGGGGCATCTCCACCTCCCGCAGCTATCTGCCCAAGGACAACACGGCGTATTTTGAGGGCAACACCATGGAGCTGGTGGACTGGCTGCGCCAGTACTCCGTCAAGAAGGACGATGTGTATCTGCGTGGCTTCCTGGGCCGGATGCTCTTTGGCAACGACGATGTATTCAAGCCCGTAAATGTCCTCTCCGGTGGTGAAAAGGTTCGGTGCATGCTCTCTAAGATGATGCTCTCCGGTGCCAATGTGGTGCTGCTGGACCAGCCCACCAACCACCTGGATATGGAATCTATTCAGGCTGTGAACAAGGGTCTTGAAGCCTTCACCGGGGTGGTGCTTTTGGCCTCCCACGACCACGAGCTGCTGACCTCCACCTGTAACCGTGTGATTGCGTTCCAGCCCGACGGCACCATTGTGGACCGTTACGGCACTTATGATGACTACTTGAACTGGCTCAGTGAGCAGAAAGGACAGTAAGATGGAAAAAATTCTGAATATCATCTCCCGGAAGATGGAAGAAGCCTTTGCCAATGCCGGCTATGATGCTTCCTTTGGCCGCGTCACAGTTTCCAACCGCCCTGACCTGTGTGAATATCAGTGCAACGGCGCCCTGTCTGCCGCCAAGCAGTATAAGTGTGCCCCCATCGCCATTGCCAATGCCGTTGCCGAAAAGCTGGATGCCGCTGACTTCTCCATGATTGAAGCAGTTATGCCCGGTTTCATTAATCTGAAGCTGTCCGATGCTTTCCTGCAGAAATATCTGGAGGAAATGCGCACCGCTCCCGACTTTGGTGTAGAGAAGATCGGCGCGGGCAAAACCATCGTGGTGGACTACGGCGGAGCCAATGTGGCAAAGCCCCTGCATATCGGTCACCTGCGTCCTGCCATTATCGGCGAGAGCTTAAAGCGGCTTCACAAATTCCTGGGCTACAACACCATTGGCGACGTGCACCTGGGTGACTGGGGTCTGCAGATGGGTCTGATCATCGCCGAGCTGCAGGAGCGGCAACCGGATCTTCCCTACTTCGACCCGGACTTTACCGGGGAGTATCCTATTGAACCGCCCTTTACCCTCTCCGATTTGGAAGAGATCTATCCCACAGCTTCCGGCAAAAAGTCTGATCCTGTCTTTGCAGAGAAGGCCCACATTGCCACCCTCGAAAATCAGCAGGGCCGCCGGGGTTATCGGGCCATCTGGCAGCACATCATGAACATCTCTCTGCCGGATTTGAAGCGGATCTACGATACGTTGGATGTGCATTATGAGAAGTGGCTGGGTGAAAGCGATTCCCACCCCTACATTCCCGCTATGGTCGAGGATCTGAAAAACCGGGGGCTGGCTGTTCTCAGCGAAGGTGCCTGGGTGGTTCCCGTTGCCGAAGAAGGCGACAAAAAGGAAGTTCCTCCCATGATCCTAGTCAAATCCGACGGCAGCGCCATTTATGCCACCACGGATCTGGCTACCATCTTGCAGCGGATGCAGGACTGGAAGCCGGAAAAGATGCTCTATGTCACCGACAAGCGGCAGAACCTGCATTTTGAGCAAGTGTTCCGGGCGGCAAAAAAGAGCGGCATCGCTGCAGCGGATACGCAGCTGGAGCACGTGGGTCACGGCACTATGAACGGCGCCGACGGCAAACCCTTTAAGACCCGGGACGGCGGCGTGCTGCGGTTGGAACAGCTGATCGCAGATATGACCGATTTCGTCCGGAGCAAGGTCGTGGAAAACAAGATCGTAGAGGAAAGCGAAGTGGAAGCCACCACCGCCAAGATTGCATTGGCCGCGCTGAAATACGGCGACCTTTCCAACCAGCCTACCAAGGACTATAACTTCGATTTGGAGCGTTTTGCCGCTTTTGAAGGCAATACCGGTCCTTACATTCTGTATACCATCGTCCGTATCAAGTCCATTCTGGCCCGGTACGGCGCTTGGGAGCATCTGCCGATCCAGCTACCGGCCAATGTATACGCCAAGGATTTGATGCTGGCCATCACCAAGGCCGCACCCGCACTGGAGGCCGCCCTGAACAGCTCCGCCCCCAACCTGATTTGCGCCTACATCTATGACCTGGCCGGCGCTGTCAACAAGTTCTACCACGAGACCCGTATCCTCTCGGAAGATGACAAGGCTTTGCAGGCAGGCTACATCAGCCTCATCGCCTTGGCCAAGAACATTCTGGAAACCTGCATTGACATTCTGGGCTTCTCCGCCCCCGAGAAAATGTAACACAGCCGCAAACACCCAAAAAGCAATCCCGGTGCTTTCGCACCGGGGCTTTCTTTTATGCAGTTTCCTTGACGACCACATAGCCGTCTACCAGATTGGCAGACTCCAGATAGCCCTCAATGGCCACGGAGCGCTCCATCAAATCCGTGAGAATCACGCTGCCATCCTTGCAGTCGATGCGCATAACGTTTTTCATCACAATGGACTCGGGCTCCATTTTGTTTTTATACACAGTGGAAAGACACATAGGCAGCTCCTTACTTTGCATCCAGGCTGGCCAGTACAACGCTCAGCCGCATATTGCCCTTTTCAAAATCAGACACCGCTGCCATCACCTGCTCAAAGGCTGCGTGACTGCCGGCCTTTTCCAGCTGGATGGCCAGATCCGCCAGCTCCTTGGCATGGGCGGCATTGTGGCCCACCATATACTTCATCAGTGCCAGCAGCTCTTCCATAGGCGTATGCTCACATTTGGACGCGCAGCTGCCGCAGCCACCGCCGCAGCCGTGGTCATGGTCGTGGGCATGCTCTTCACCGTGGAGGTGGTCATGCTCATGGGGGTGTGTGTGGTCATGCTCGTGGGCGTGGGAATGGGCATGGCTGTGGGCAACACCGTCGTGGGTGTGCTCATGGCTATGGGTGTGCTCATGGGAATGGGCGTGGCCGCCGCCGGGAATATGATTATGATCCAAATGCATAGAAATTCACCTCATTATGTTTTTTGATTATTATACCGGGAAATAAGTCCGTTGTCAAACCGGAAATTTCAACCGGCACGCAGAAATGATATCCGCTGTGCCGGTACGGTTTATTGGGGATCTACAATGGCATACAGGCTGTTGCGGATATCGCCAATGGTGTACAGAGAGCCAAAGCAAAGCACCACGCCCTGCCTGCCCGCTTTTTCCATGGCCATGCGGACACCGTCTTCTACAGTTTCGCAAGCAGTGGCCTTTGCACCGGCCTCCTGCAAATACTGGGCAAGCAATGCCGCTTCCAGCTTCCGGGGATTCGGAGGCGTAATACACACAAACTCCTGCACCAAAGGCATTACCGGCCTGTACATATCCGCGTAGTCCTTATCCGCCAAAACACCGGTCAGGGCAATGACCGTGCGGTCTTTCAAATAGTCCTGAATATTTTTGACCAGCGCTTCAATACACTGGGGATTATGGCCGCCGTCGATAATAAACAGAGGGTCTTTCCAGACGATATCAAACCGGCCGGGCCAGGACACATCCCGCAGACCGTCGCGGATATTTTGCTCGGTAATATCCCAGCCTTTTGCAATCAAGGTGTCCACCACCGCCAGCACAACAGCAACGTTGTGCAGCTGATGATCGCCAAGCAGCGGCAGGGCTAAGGCCTTACGGTCACCGCTGTCAAAAACCTGTCCCTCCAAATCGCAGGAGAGCAGCTTCAAGCCTGCAAAATCTGCCTTTTTCAAGGAAACATTTCGCTCTGCGCACACCTGCTCAAAGACCTTTTCCACACTTTCCGTGCTGCGGTAAACAACGGCGTGACCGCCCTCTTTGATAATACCGGCCTTGGTATAGGCAATTTCCTCCACGGTGCTGCCCAAATAGTCTGTGTGATCCAGACCGATATTGGTGATGACCGCCACTTCCGGCACTTCGATCACGTTGGTGGAGTCCAGCGCGCCGCCCATGCCCACTTCCAGCACAACAATATCGCAATTGTTACGCTTAAAGTACTCGAAAGCAATGCAGCTAACCAGCTCAAACTCTGTGGGCGCTTCTTCCATGGAATCGGCAAAGGGCTTGATCCACTGGGTAATTTCCGCCAGCTCTTCGTCTGGAATCTGCTCACCGTCAATCTGCATCCGCTCGTTAAAGCGGTAAATATACGGAGAGGTGTACAAACCGGTCTTATAGCCGGCCTTGCGCAAAATGGACGCGGTCATCGCAGCAGTAGAGCCTTTGCCGTTGGTACCGGCGATGTGGACGAATTTTAATTTCTTCTCCGGATTGCCGATAAGGGAAAGGAGCGTTTGGGTACGGCCCAGACCGGGAATACTTCCTTTCCAAAATACAGAATGAATATAGGCAATGGCCTGCTCAACTGTCATGTTCACAACTTCCTTTATTTGTTTTTCTCGGCGGCCAAAGACCAAGCCGGGTAAAGATATTCACTTTCATCAGCGAGGTCAGAATCAGAACCTCTGCTACCAGCATAATGGAAAACTGGACGGTTCGGGTGCCCAAATAATACAGGATACCTTCCGTCAGGACTCCATCAAAGTAGAAATGCGCCAGAACAACACTTTGGTATAGGATCGAACCGATCACTACCGGGAAGGCATAGGCAATACCCAGCCGCACAGCCGAAAATTTCTTCACCAGATACCAGCGGAACAGGCCGCCGAATACGCCGTACAAAACAGCCGGCGGACATAAAAACGGGTTAAAGCCAAACTGCATCAAACTGCCCAAAAAATCCGCAGCAAAACCGGTCATGCCGCCCAGCAGCGGGCCAAAGAGCATACCCGCAAGGAACAGCGGGAACTTGTCTGCAGACCAGCGGACACCGTCCGGTGTGGCAAAGCACAGCCAGCGGGCCATGACGATGCTGATGGCTGCCAGCAATGCGCAGCTGGCGATTGCTTTTACGGACAGTTTTCCTTTGTTGTTTTCCATAAAAAATCCCCCTTAGTAATGTGGCAAAAATACCGGCAACTCTGCGCATCCTACATCCATAAAAATAGAAAATCCCTAACAAACTGTTAGGGAGTAACTGTATATGGATCGTCAAGGAGGGGCAGATAGACAGCCGACCTTTCGCCCGACCGAGTATCGTTGCTTACATAAAGGAGATTTTCCTATATGCGCAGCGGGTGCGGATTACCCCATCGCGGACAACGTCCTTCGTCTGCCAGACAACTCCCCATTTTGGCAGCACTTCACGCAGGGTCTCCTACTCTGTTCCTGGTTATCATACACGATATGTGATAAAAAGTAAATTGTTTTTTGAAATTTTTCTGAAAATACCATCCCAAATGGAAGTCTCTGGATATGTTTTGTTTATATTGATGAAAAATCTTCCGAAAGAACGTGAAAAGGCCTTGCTTTTTGTGCGATATTGCTTTATAATAGGGCTATCTTTAGGCAAGGAGGCGCACAGGTGGGTGAATTGATTGCTGTTCTGTCCGGCAAGGGCGGAACCGGTAAAACCTCTGTATGCGCCGGCATTGCGTCAGCGCTGGCCCTCAGCGGAGAAAAGGTTTTGTGTATCGACTGCGATATCGGGCTGCGGAATCTGGACATTGCCCTTGGTATCAGCGAAATCGGCGCGCTTTCTTTTTTAGAGGTCTGTTCCGGTGCATACCCACTGGAGATGGCTGCGCGCCACCCGGTGTACCCCAGTCTGCACTTTTTGACCGCGCCTATGAATTGCGCCACCGAGGATATCGACCCCTTTGCCTTTGCGGATATGCTTAACCAGGCTCGCCGCTATTATTCCTATATCCTTCTGGATGCCCCAGCTGGGCTTGAAGCCGGTTTCCGTCTGGCCGCCCGCTTTGCCGACCGGATCGTGCTGGTGACCGGAGCTGACCCTGCTGCTGTGCGGGATGCTTCCCGGGCTGCCGAGGTGTTGGAACTGATGGGAAAGCACAACATCCGATTGGTTGTCAACCGGATACATAAAAAAGCCATCCGTACCATGGGGCTGACTGTGGATGATATTATGGACCAGGCAGGGCTTCCCCTCCTGGGCATCGTTCCGGAGGATTTGAACGTGGTTCTTGCGGCCAGCTACAGGACACCCCTGCTTCAATGCACCTACCGGGGTGCTGCCGCCGCCTGCCGGCGGATCGCCAAGCGAATCCAGGGACGTTCCGTTCCCATTTCTTTATAAACTACTATCATAAGGAGTGACTGCTGTGAATATCGCATTTTTAGCGCATGACAAGAAGAAGGAACTGATGGTTCAGTTTTGTACCGCTTATAAAAGCGTACTCATAAAGCACAACCTTTTCGCTACTGCAACCACCGGCCGGTTGATCGCAGATAACACCGGTCTGCCCATCACCTTGCTGCTGTCCCATAAGCAAGGCGGACACCAGCAGATCAACGCCCGTATCGCTTACAATGAAATCGATTTGGTGCTGCTGTTCACCAATCCAAATACCACCGACGCCTGGGATGACAGCCAGATGATTGAGACCATCCGTCATTGCGACAAGAACAATGTACCCATCGCTACCAACCTGGGCAGTGCGGAAATCGCCATCATGGGCCTGCAGAGAGGTGACCTGGACTGGCGCGAAATGTACCACACTAAGCCCCGCTTCTAGACAACCCGCCGCCCGGCCATCGGTTGGGCGGCTTTCAACATAACAGGAAAGGATCTTTGAACATGGAAAGAATTACACCCCGGACCTTGTCCGGTTTTATGGAGCTGCTGCCGCAGAAGCAGGCTCAGCTGGAGCGTATGATGCACATTCTGCGTACCACCTACAGTCTCTACGGCTTCGCAGCGCTGGACACCCCCGCCATTGAAGATGCAAAAATTCTCCTGGCAAAGGGCGGCGGCGAGACCGAAAAGCAGATTTACCGCTTCCAAAAGGGAGACAGCGATTTGGCTCTGCGCTTTGATTTGACTGTTCCCCTGGCAAAATATGTAGCCCTGCACTACAACGAATTGGCATTCCCCTTCCGCCGTTACCAAATCAGCAAGGTGTACCGGGGTGAACGGGCGCAGCGCGGCCGTTTCCGGGAGTTCTACCAGGCGGATATCGACATTATCGGCGATGGCAAGCTGGACATTATGAACGAGGCTGAAATTCCCGCCATCATCTACCGGGTGTTCCGCGGCTTCGGTCTGGAGCGGTTCCAGATTCGGGTGAACAACCGAAAGATTCTCAGCGGTTTTTATGCTATGCTGGGTCTGACCGAAAAAAGCGGCGATATTATGCGTACTGTGGACAAGCTGGACAAAATCGGTGCCGGCAAGGTACGTACCATTCTGGTAGAGGATTGCGCTTTGACCCTGGAACAGGCGGAGGAAATTTTGCAATTTATCGCCATTACAGGCAGCAACGCACAGGTTCTGAGCGCACTGGAAAACTATCGCGGCCGCAATGAGACCTTTGATTTGGGTCTTGAGGAACTAATTGCCGTAACCCGAAACCTCAGCGCTTTCGGCGTACCGGAATCCAATTTTGCCGTGGACCTGACCATCGCCCGCGGACTGGATTACTATACCGGCACAGTATATGAGACCACCCTTCTGGACCATCCGGAAATCGGCTCTGTCTGCTCCGGCGGCCGTTACGACAATCTGGCCGGCTACTATACAGAAAAGCAGCTGCCCGGCGTGGGCATCTCCATCGGCCTGACCCGGCTGTTCTATGTGCTGGATGAGCAGGGCCTATTGAATCCGGAACTGCCCTCTGCTCCTGCCGATGCGTTGATTTTGCCCATGACCGCAGATGTGGCACCTGCCATCACCCTTGCAGAACAGCTGCGCTCTCAAGGTATCCGGGTACAGCTTTACGGTGAGCAGAAGAAGTTTAAGCAGAAAATGAGCTATGCAGACAAGCTGGGTGTTCCCTACGCTGTTCTGCTGGGTGAGGATGAGATTTCCCAGGGCAAATGTTCTGTGAAAAATATGACAACCGGCGAGCAATCCGTACTGACACCGGAAGAGGCCGCCGCCCACATTCTGACCGGACTTGCCCAGAGCAACGGGCCGATTATTCTGGAGAAGTAACATGGAACAGAAATTTCTGGAAGCCTGCCAGAACGCTGCCCGGCAGGCAGACACCCTGGGCGTTCGGATGCGTCCGGTCATCATGGAATCTGCCCACCGGTGCCTGTCCGGACACAAACCCAGCGACGGCTTTTCCCAGCTGGCGCAGCTGGACCGACTGGAGCTGTCTCTGGAAGCACTGGCGGTGCAAAAAGCCTTTACCGGCCTATTCTCCGACGATGAGGCCAACGAAGCCTTAAACCGCCTGTTGGAAGCCGGCTATGCATTTTTATAAAATCACGGGGTGTGTTAAAAACGCACCCCGCTTTCTATTGTAAAAACCCGCTGGTAACTTTTGGTGCTTATCATCTTGCCAATTCCGGTACAGGGTGGTATAATCATCGCAAATCTAAATTTCCTGCTGAAAGGGGTTTTCATTATGACCTTTGCCCAGAAAATGGACCAGTACCTTGATGCCTACTGCAGCCTGTACCGTTTCTCCGGTATGCTGCGCATCACCCTCAAGGACGAAATCATCTATGAACGCAACGTGGGCTATGCCGATATTGAGCATAAGCTTCCTTTCACCAACGACTCTGTCTTTACCATCTACTCCATGTCTAAGCCCTTCTGCATCTTCGGTCTGCTGCTGCTGTACGAAAAGGGACTGGTGGATTTGGATGCCCACCCCTCCAAGTACCTGCCCGAGGCCGAGGGCATCGACCCCCGCATCACCATCCGGCACCTGATGCACCATGTCAGCGGTCTGAAGGACTATAGCGAGGTACCCGAAATCCGCGACAGTGAATCCATGCCCTTCCCCGATATGCGTTACTGGGTGAAGCAGCTGCTGCAGCACCCCATGAATTTTGAGCCGGGTAAGGGCACCCAATACGCCAACATCAACTTTACCATGCAGGCACTTATCATTGAAAATATCTCCGGCATGCCCTATGCTGACTACATGGCGCAAAATGTGTTTGCCCCCTTGGGTATGAAAAACACCCGTATCGACCGGTCCGGGCTTTTGGTGGATAACCGCGTGCGCTGCTATAACTTCAACGGCTATGATATAGTTGCCACTGAGCGAGTCTCCCCCGACTTCTTTATTGGTGCAGGTGACGTGATTTCCACCATCGACGACGTGTACCGCCTGAACCATGCCATCAAGCACCAGCTGCTGTTCAAGCCCGAAACCTGGAAAATGATACTCACACCCCTGGACATCTGTCCCTTTGGCATGGGCTGCCAGGTAGTACCCTGGCACGGCAAGACCCGCATCCAGCACAACGGCGGTTCCTCCGGCTTCCGCACCCTGCACATCTATGTACCGGAGGACGATCTGGACATTATCCTGCTGTCTAACTTTGGCTTCGGTGATGCCCGCTGGTCCTTTGTGCAAGCCATCCACACCGCATTTTACGGCACGGCCGGCGGTGAAAGCGGTGCGGAATCCATGGACTCCGGCTACATCCAAGAGAGTCTCCATCTGCTGCCTGCGGACTTTTTGCCCCAGCGCAAGCCCGCTGTCACCCTCACCGCCGAGGAGGAGGCCGCCCTTGTGGGCACCTACCAACATTACCCCGATGAAACCCGTCCCACACGTATCACCCGGGAACCTGACGGCACCTACTGTATTACCGCCGATGGCTGGCATAAGACTTATTGCTACCCCATCAGCCATGATGTTCTGGCCAACTGCTGTATCGATGAAAACTATAAAATCACAAAAGACAAAAACGGCCGCACCGTCATCAACGGCCGTGTGAAAATCGACTGAGTAACAGAGTCCTTATGGGATGCGTTTTAACGCATCCCATTTTCTTTGCAATCGGGTATTGACAGCTTTAATCTAATGTGTTAGACTAACTGTGTAATCTAATCCGTTAGACCGGAGGTGTAAGATTTGGAAACGCCAAAGATATTTGAAAGTGAGTACCGATTTTGTCTGATTTTGTGGGAACACGAGCCGGTAACAAGCCGTGATTTGGTTCAGCTGTGCCGGGAACAGCTGGGTTGGAAGCAGTCCACCACCTATACGGTTATCAAGCGTCTGTCCGACCGGGGCGTATTAAAAAACGAAAATACCATCGTCTCTGCCCTCGTTACCAAGGACCAGGTGCAGGCATCCGAAATCGACGAGCTGATGGAAAAGAAGTTTGAGGGATCTCTGCCGGCTTTTATTGCGGCCTTTGCCCGCCACCGACCCCTTTCCGATGCGCAACTGGATGCTCTGCAGCGTATGATTGACAGCTACCGAAAGGAGCATCCCCATGACTGATGTGTTTTTGAAGCTTGTAAATATGAGCATATCCGCCAGCTGGCTGGTATTGGCCGTTCTGCTGCTCCGCGGCCTGTTCCGCAACGCGCCCAAATGGCTGTCTCCCCTGCTTTGGGGCATTGTAGGGCTGCGGCTGCTGCAGCCGTTTTCTATTGAGAGCGCCCTGAGTTTAATCCCCAGCACACAGACCATTAACACCTCCGTTTTTCATTCCCGGCCATACATTCACAGCGGAATTTCCGCTATCGACCAACCGGCAAATGAATATTTGGGTACACACTATTTTGAAGGTGTCACTGTCCCGGCAAATAACACCGCAAACATCGCAACCATCCTTACCTGCATTTGGCTGATTGGCGCGGTTGCTCTGCTATTGTACGGTCTTTTCAGCTACCTGCGGATTCGCCGGCAGGTACAGACCGCCGTCCGGCTACGGGAGAATATTTTCCAAAGCGAGCAGGTCGTATCCCCGTTTGTGCTTGGTTTTTTCTGCCCCCGTATCTATCTGCCCTTTACCATCACCTCACAGGATATGGCCCACATCATCGCCCACGAGCAGGCGCACATTAAACGCCGGGACCACTGGTGGAAGCCGCTGGGCTTTCTGCTGCTGGCCATCTACTGGTTCAACCCGGTCATGTGGCTTGCCTACAGTATGCTATGCCGGGACATTGAGCTGGCCTGCGACGAAAAGGTTATCCGTTCCCTCAGCCCGGAAGCACGGGCAGATTATTCCCAGGCGCTGCTGCAGTGCAGTCTGCCCCGTCGCTCCATTGCCGCCTGCCCACTGGCCTTTGGAGAGACCGGCGTAAAGGAACGGATCAAAAGTGTTCTGCATTACAAAAAGCCTGCTTTTTGGGTGATTGCTCTGGCTGTCATTGCCGGCGCTGTACTGGTAGTCTGCTTTTTAACCGACCCGAACGCACCATCTACGCCACATGCGTGGACCAGTTCCGTAAAGTTTGAAGACGTGACGCTGTGTACTGTGACTCGGCAGGACCGGACATATACCCTGTGGGATGCCCACTACGAACCGTTTTTAGAGGATACTATCAGCCGCCACCAATTAGAGCAGTTGATTGAAATCTTGAATCAGCTGCCTGAGGATTCGTTTTCTCAAGGACACAACACCTACGAACGTTCCGTTATGCTCCGCTGCGGTGATAAGGAATATTGGCTTCAGTACGGCAACGGCATTACAGGCATTGCGTTCGATCCGGAAACCGCGGCGCAGTACCCAACGCAAAACGGCACCTGGCAAATACAGGATGAAGCGCTTTCCGGTTTTATGTGGGCGTTGGGCGCCCTGCAGTCATCTGTGGAAGATACCCCAACGGTAATCGTCCCCTCTATGTTCTACTCTACCATAGTCGGTTACCGTTCCGACCTGAACCGGGATGGCATTGCAGAGCGAATGGAAATCACCACCTATCCGGGGCAGCGGCAGGTTCTGCAGATTTACAATGAAAAAGATATTATCTGGACAGAGGAAGCAACTTTTGCCCATCACGGCTGGAACAGCCTGTTTCTGTGCAAGGTTGACGGCAAGGACTGCCTGCTGCGCTACCAACCAGCCATGTTTCAAGGCATCTGCAATTACAGCTATCAGCTGTTCCACCTGCAGGGCGGAAAGGAAACCCTTTTAGATGCCGGGCAGGTGTCCTTCGACATCAACTTTGGTTCTTCTACCCACAAGGGCTTTGACCCTGCAGCCATCGGAAAGCTGCTGGATACTGTAAACAGCTATCTGGCAAACGGCATGGTGCTTATGAACACGGACGAAAACCTGCAAAACACCTTTGCCGAACACGGCGCGCCCCAAGACACCATCTGGTTTTTGGACTCTCGAGAGGGTTTTGTCCGGGATGCATCAAAATCCCTGACGGAAAACTTACAGACTTTCCAGCAATACTGTTTACAGACAGTGCCGTAAACTTCCGCACTTCTCCCAAAAATAAGCCCCCGGCTCAGCCGGGGGCTTTCCTGTTATATATTTTTCCGTTCCTGCAGGGGCATGGGTGTCCTAATGCTTTAGTCCTCCTGAAGCAGTGCCATTGCCCGGGCCAAAATCTCCGGCTCCTGCAAACTGTTCTCGATTTGAACACTGCCCTTTCCCTCATAAAGCAGCCCCGCCTGTTCCAGACAACGCCGGGTCTGGCGGGCAGTACCCGGTCCACCGTCACAAAGCTCTGTACCATCGCCCAAAATCCGGGCAATGGTCTTTCTGACAAAAGGATAATGGGTACAACCCAATACCAGCGCATCCAACTTTCCCGCGTAGGGAGATAATATGGTCTTGAGCAGGCGCTCTGTCTGCTGGGTCTCAACTTTCCCAGCTTCCACCAACTCCACCAGTCCCGGAGCAGAAATCAATTCCACCTGCACTTCAGGAAACCGCTCCATCTGCATTGCCAGTTTCTGCTCACGCAGGGTCACCTGGGTTGCCATCACGCCAATATGCCCTTGGGGAAACCGGTCAGCCGCCTGCTTCAGAGCTGGCTCAATACCCACGATGATGGTGTCCGGGTACAACCTGCGCAGTTCGCCGATGGCTGCTGCCGTAGCTGTATTGCAAGCGACCACCAGTGCCTTGACACCCCGGTTTATCAGCATTTCTGCTGCTGCCAGTGTCAGCGCAAGCACCTGCTCCGGAGAACGGGTGCCATAGGGTGCATTGGCAGAATCGCCGTAATACAGATAGTTTTCTCCCGGCATCAACCGCAACAACTCCCGCAGGACACTGATGCCTCCGATACCGGAATCGAATACCGCTATGGGTTTGGTGTTCATACTCTCACCGCTCTTCTTTTTATTGTACTTAGTATACCAAAAATTCCGTCATCTTGCAATGGTGCATTGACTTTTTCCGGAGAATTTGGTATGGTAACTGCATAATTTACCAAAGGAGACGGATTCTATGAACCGGTATTTATTTGTCATTGACTATCAGAACGACTTTGTAGACGGCGCACTGGGCTTCTCCGGCGCAGAAAAGCTGGACGCAAAGATTGCAGAAAAGGTGCGCGCCTACGGCAAAGGCAAGGTGCTGTTCACCCGGGATACCCATTTTGAGAATTACCTGTCCACCCGTGAGGGCAAAAACCTGCCGGTTGTCCACTGTATTCAAGGCACACCGGGCTGGCAGGTATACGGTGAAACTGCTAAGGCCCTGGAGGAGGTTGGCGCTCCCGGCATTGACAAGCTGGTTTTCGGTATGGACGTGACCGACCCGGCAACTGCCGCTGTCCTGCCGGAGCAGGCCGACGAAATTGAGCTGGTAGGTCTTGTCAGCAATATCTGTGTGGTGAGCAATGCGGTTGTGCTGCAAAGCCGCTATCCGGAGGCAACCATCGTGGTGGATGCCGCCTGCACAGACTCCTTCGATAAATCCCTGCACCAAAAGGTGCTGGATGTGCTGGAAGGCTTCCAGGTAAAGGTCATAAACCGGTAACAGTCGGGGCGTGCTAAAGGCACGCCCCGTTTGCTTTATGTTTCCTCCGGCGGTGCCGGGGTCTGCTTCTCGCCCCCCAGAGCCGCCAACGCCAAAATCCCCAGATTATCCCTGTAAATCTCATCAAATTGACTTAAGGGCAGTGGATTTTCTCCCATACCCACCTCGATGGTGTAACCGGGCTTTCGGAAATCCTGAATAAACCAGTCCTTGTAACCGGCAAAGCTGGAATTAAAGGGTACCGCCGCCAATGTATAGCCGCTGACCGCAGCAAACTGCTGTCCCAGCTCTTCTGCGCCGGGCACCTGATAGTCCATAAACTGCCAGTAGATTTCCTTTCCCTGACTGTGGTAAGCCAGCACCAAATCCGGGTCAATAAAGCGGGTGTAACCAGCCAGCGCCTGGGTCTCCAACTGGTTTAGGGGTGCGCGCCCTACATAATCCCGGGGGCCCGGACGGGTATACCCCTGGGAGAATTTTATCTCCCTTGCCATCAGCCAACCTGCCGGGTAGTTCAGATTCAAATCCACCCCCAGCAGATTGGCTTTCCAGCCGTTGGGGAACGGAACTGCCGGGTAATCTGCCGCCAGCCGCTGGGCCAGATCGTACTGAATATTCCCCGGCCCGATAGCACCCGTTACCAAATCCACTCCATCGGGATTTACCATAGGTACCATGTAAATGGTAGCAGCATCAGAAAGCGCCTTGGCATCCCAGCGTCCGATTTGTCCTCCGCTTTGGATTGCCTGGGCAAATTCCTCTGCAAACTTTAAAAGCACCAGTGAGGTAATCCACTCATTGGCGTGGTGGGATGCGGAATAGATAACCTTTCTGGGACCGTTTCCGATAACCAGCGTCCGAATAGGCCGCTGAAAAGCGGTACTGCCCAGCACTTCCGAGCGGCAAAAGGGATAGGTCTGCACAATTTGCTGAATCATTCGGTCATTGCTTGCAGAAGTGATGGGTACGGTAGTATGGACAATTGGCATGAAAAAATCGCCTCCGACTATTCTATGTGCCGGAGGCGATTGGGGTTCATTTATTCTGTTCCAGATAGATAAGCAGCACTGCGATATCCGCAGGACTTACGCCGGAAATTCTGCCCGCCTGTCCCAAAGACACCGGACGGATTTCCTGGAGCTTCTGCCGGGCCTCCAGCCGCAGTCCGGCGATGGCTTCATAATTTAAGTCAGCCGGAAGGCGTCTTGCCTCCTCTTTCTTAAACTCTGCCACCTGCTTTTCCTGCCGGGCAAGGTAACCGGCATACTTCACCTGAATCTCCACCTCCTGGGTGACCGCTTCGGGAAGTTTCGGTCTGTCTGCATCAAAGGGAGCAATGTCAGCGTATGTCACCTGGGGACGGCGAAGCAAATCCGCAAGCCGGGCAGAGTTTTCCACGGGGGTAGATTCCCGCAGCTGAAGCATGGTATTCAGCTCCGGACTGGCCGGCACTCCGCAGCTTTCCAGCCGGCGGATTTCTCTGGCCACTGCTTCATACTTTTCCTTCACCTGGCGCAAACGTTCCGGCGGAACCAAACCCACAGCAGCGCCAATATGTGTCAGCCGCTGGTCTGCGTTATCCTGCCGGTGGAGCAGCCGGTACTCACTGCGGCTGGTCATGATCCGGTAAGGCTCTTCCGTTCCCTTGGTAACCAAATCGTCAATGAGGGTGCCAATATAGCTGGTATCCCGGGTGAGTATCAAAGGCTCTCTGCCCTGAATTTTCAGCGCTGCATTGATGCCCGCAACAAGGCCCTGCACCGCCGCTTCCTCATAACCGGAAGATCCGTTGAACTGACCGGCACCGTACAGCCCGGAAATCTTTTTATATTCCAATGTAGGCAGCAGGCTGGTAGGATCAATGCACTCATATTCAATAGCGTATGCAGGCCGCATCATCTCTGCCTTTTCAAGGCCGGGAACTGTATGGAGCATCTGCAACTGCACATCCTCCGGCAGGGAAGAGGAGAAGCCCTGAATGTACATCTCCTCCGTACCCAGACCGCAAGGCTCAATAAACAGCTGGTGGCGGCTCTTGTCGGCAAAACGGACAATTTTCGTCTCAATGCTGGGACAATACCGGGGGCCCACACCGGAAATCGTTCCGTCATACATAGGCGAGCGGTGGAGATTGGCTTTGATGACCGCATGGGTCTGCTCGTTGGTGTAGGTCAGATAGCACACTGCCTGATTGTTCAACTTATGGGTGGTGCGGAAGGAGAACGGCTCCGGGGCCGTATCCCCCGGCTGCAGCTCCATCTTGGAAAAATCAATGCTCCGGCGGTTTACTCTGGGGGGTGTGCCGGTCTTGAACCGGCGCAGAGGCAAGCCCAGCGCCCGGAGATTGTCTGCAAGACCGATGGAGGCATGCATCCCGTCCGGGCCAGCGGATTCCACGCTCTCACCGGTAATCACTGTGCTGTCCAGATAGGTGCCGCTGGCAATAATCACCGCTTTGGCACCGTACCGGGCACCCAGCTTGGTTTTCACGCCGGTGACAGCGCCGTTTTCTGCGAAAATTTCCACAATCTGCGCCTGCTTCAGCTGCAGTCCCTCCTGCAGCTCCAGCGTGTGCTTCATGTATTCCTGATAGCGCCGCCGGTCCCCCTGGGCTCGCAGGGAATGCACCGCCGGGCCCTTGCCCTTGTTCAGCATCCGGTACTGGATACAGGCCGCATCCGCAGCCAGACCCATTTGCCCGCCCAATGCGTCCAGCTCCCGCACCAGATGGCCCTTTCCCGTACCGCCGATGGCGGGGTTGCAGGGCATATTGCCCACCGCATCCAGATTGATGGTAAAGAGAATGGTGGAAAGACCCAGCCGGGCAGCTGCCAGTGCCGCCTCAATTCCAGCGTGGCCTGCGCCAATGACGACTACATCGCAGTCACCTGCGTGATAAGTGTTCATAAAAATACCCCTTAAACATGTCCCTGCTTGGCTCCCCCTTTGGGGGGAGCTGTCACGGTGCAAGCCGTGACTGAGAGGGCTTTTATCCAAACCCTCTCCGTCAAAAATCAAAGATTTTTGCCACCTCTCCCAACGGGAGAGGCAAGAGGGATGTTAATCTTCTGTTTCGGTTTTCTTTTCCTCTTTGGGCATTATAAACGGCTTACACACCACCTCGCACCGGTTGATTGGGGTGCCCAGGGCGTGGAATTTCTCTTCATACCCGGTCATAATGCCCACGATGCCGTTTTCATGGAGATTCCGGGTGAGGTTATTCACCTGCAGGCCGCAGGCCGCAAATTCCTCCACAGAGTATTCAAACAGGGGGGCGTTGTCGGTCTTGAAGTGAATCTCGCCGCCCTCACGGACAGTACGGCAATACTTATCCAAAAAAGCCCTGTGTGTCAGCCGCCGCTTGGCGTTCTTCTTCCGGGGCCAGGGGTCAGGGAAGTTGATGAACAGCCTGTCCATCTCGCCGGGTGCAAGAATCTCCTCAATATTGGCTACATCCATATCAATAAAGAACACGTTCTTAAGACCCATGGACTTTGCCTTTTCCATGGCAACCACCATAGCCTCCCGGCAGCGTTCCACGGCAATTAGCAGCACATCCGGATTGGCCTGGGCTGTCTCTGCGGTAAACTTACCCTTGCCGCAGCCAACCTCCACCCAGAGGGCAGTACAGTTTTCCTTTAAGGAACGCCAGCTGCCTTTGTGTTCTGCCGGATTCTCAATCCGATAGGCAGATGTAGCATCCATGCGGCTGTCCAGATTCTTCATTTTTCTCATTCGCATACAAAAAATCCTCGTATCCATAATATTTCAGGGTACATTATAGCAGAAACCTACAAAACAGTCAAAACAAATCTATCCCCGCGGGGGGCTTGCAAGTTTTGTAAAAATAGAGTATGATAGACAAAACCAAGAAACGGAGGGATTGCCATGGCGGAACATCATCACGAACATGACCACGCCTACATGCATGCCCACGGCATTGCCCATCATCACGGCCATGTCCATGAAAATCAAAAAGCGGTCATTAACCGGCTGGCCCGGGCCATGGGACATCTGGAAAAGGTAAAGCGGATGGTTGAGGAGGGCTACGACTGCTCAGAAGTGCTGATCCAGCTGGCAGCCGTTCGCTCCGCTCTGGATAACACCGGAAAAGTAATTCTTATGGACCATATGCGCCATTGCATGGTGGATGCGGTGGCTGCCGGTGACGAAACTGCAGTTGACGATCTGTGTCAGGCTATCGATAAGTTTATGAAATAAGGAAGAGGTGCGTTTGGAGCGCACCTCTTTTCATTACAGCGACTGTGCCCTTTCCCGCAATTGCTCTGCTGTGGGGTATTGCAAATCCGCCCCGATTCCGGCATCAGCCAAAATCAGCGCCAGATAATAGGGCAGATACTTGCGGCTGTTTCCCCGGAGGTGGTTCGCTAAGGTCTGTGCCGCAGCCGCCAGCCGTTCCTGTTCGGTTCGTTCCACCTGTTCTTCCGGCTCCATATCCCAGCTGCCTCCATAAGCCTCCCTGCCTATCAAATAGGTTGCCAGCGCAATTTCCGCAGGTTCCTTGGGCATCAGTTCTTTTAGCAGGCGGACAATCTGCTGACGCTGGTTCTCCCCATAGGGAAACGCCCATTGGGCATACTGCTTTTTCTCCTTTGCCCGCTGTCTGGGTGATTTATACGTAAACAAATCCATAATGCCCATTGTGCTCACCTGCCCTCTCCCATATATGTTTTTTACTATCATATCGGATTCCGCAGCCGGAATCAATAGCTATTTTTTAACATTTCTCCATTTCTTTCCGCTTTTGTATATTTATGCAAAGCATATGCACCAAACCAATGAAACCTCCTAAAAACCGCAGAAAGTATCTCCCATTATAAACATCTGTATTTCCAACAAAGAAACATGCTGTATATTTTTGCAATTTGGTGTTTTTTAGCATTGACACACCACTATATAAAGTGGTATAGTATGTGAATCATATACCCGTTTAGGTAGGAAGGAAGAAGAATATGAAAAAGATAATTGCTTTAATGCTGGCTGCACTGTTACTGGTGGCTATGACCGCCTGTGATTCTGCAGACAATAATAAGTACCAGGTTGGCGTCTGCCAGCTTGCCCCCCATCCGGCACTGGATGCCGCAACCAAGGGCTTTGAAGACGCGCTGAAGGCGATTTTGGGCGCAGAGAATGTGGATATCGACATTCAGAATGGCTCTAACGACACCGCTACCTGCTCCTCCATTGTCAACACCTTTGTGTCCAACAAGGTCGATTTGATTATGGCAAATGCCACACCTGCCCTGCAGGCTGCCGCAGCCGCTACTAACCAAATTCCTATTTTGGGTACCTCTGTCACCGAATACGGCGTAGCACTGGGTATCCAGAATTTCAGCGGTACCGTGGGCGGAAATATCTCCGGCACCTCCGATCTGGCACCTCTGGACGAGCAGGCCGCTATGATCAAGGACTGGTTCCCCGAGGCCAAGACCGTGGGTTTGCTGTACTGCTCCGCTGAGCCCAACTCCCAGTATCAGGTAGATACCGTTCAGGGTTATCTGGAAGAAATGGGCTTCACCTGCACCCAGTATGCCTTTGCCGACTCCAATGATATGCAGGCAATCACCCAGAAGGCCGCAGATGCCTCCGATGTGATTTACGTACCCACCGACAACACCGTTGCCAATGCCACCGGCATCGTGGACGGTGTGTGCCGCCCTGCCAAGGTGCCTGTCATTGCAGGCGAGTCCGGCATCTGCTCCGGCTGCGGCGTGGCAACCCTGTCTCTGGACTACTACGATCTGGGCTATGCCACCGGTGAAATGGCCGCTAAGATTCTCAAGGGCGAAGCAGACATTGCGACTATGCCTATTAGCTACGTTCCCATGGAGAACATCACACCCAAGTACAATGCGGAAATCTGCCAGGCGCTGGGACTGACACCTCTTGAGGGCTATTCCCCCATCGGCGAATAATGCAATAGTGCAATAACAAATCGCCTCTACATGTTAGAACGGAGGACTCTTTTCTATGGCAAGCCTTATTAATGCCCTGCCCGGCGCAATATCCCAGGGTCTGATCTGGGGTATTATGGCAATCGGGCTGTATATTACTTATAAACTGCTGGACATTGCCGATTTGACTGTGGACGGATCGTTCTGCACCGGCGGTGCAGTGTGCGCTGTCATGATCGTTGCCGGTTACAACGTATGGGTAGCCATGCTTGTGGCTTTTCTTGCCGGTATGCTGGCAGGTCTGGTCACCGGTATTTTCCATACGAAACTGGGAATCCCGGCGATCCTGTCCGGCATTTTGACTCAGCTGGGTCTGTGGTCTGTGAATCTGGCCATAATGGACATGAAGGCTAACATGCCTTTGAACGTAAACAATTATGACCTGCTGGTTTCCCTGCGTTACCTGCAGGATGTGGCCGGCGGTACCCGTCCCTTCTACCAGCACCCCCTGTTTTCTGTAGGTCTGTTCACACTGGTGGTTATCGGCATTTTGTACTGGTTCTTCGGTACAGAGCTGGGTGCCTCCATTCGGGCTACCGGCGCCAACGGACACATGGCAAGAGCACTTGGCATCAACACCAATTTTAACAAAGTCTTGGGCTTGATGCTTTCCAACGGTCTGGTCGCCACCTCCGGTGCACTGCTGAGCCAGTACCAAAGCTTTGCCGATATCAATATGGGCCGTGGCGCAATTGTTATCGGACTGGCCGCAATTATCATCGGACAGGTGGTATTCGGAAAGCTGTTCCGCAATTTTGCCCTGAAGCTTCTGGCTGTCAGCTTCGGCGCCATTATCTATTACGTGGTTATCCAGATGGTTATTAGCCTGCTGGATATCAACTCCAACTATCTGAAGCTGATTTCCGCTTTGATTGTGGCAGTATTCCTGGCCATTCCCAATTTAAAAAAGAATGTCCACGGAAAACCCCACAAGGCAGAAAGAGGGGTGTGACCATGCTGAAGCTTGAAAATATCTGGAAGGTTTTCAATTCCGGTACCGTCAATGAAAAGGTTGCGCTCAGGGGGCTGAATCTGGAGTTGAAAGAGGGCGACTTCGTCACAGTAATCGGCGGAAACGGCGCGGGCAAAAGCACCATGCTCAACTCCGTTGCCGGCGTATACCCCGTTGACCAGGGAAGCATCATTATCGACGGTGTGGACGTAACCGCGCTGCCTGAGCATAAGCGGGCAAAGTTCATTGGCCGTGTATTCCAGGACCCCATGATGGGTACCGCCGCCACCATGCAAATCGAAGAAAACCTGGCCTTGGCAGCCCGTCGCGGTAAGCGTCACCTGCTGCGCCCGGGCATCACCAACCAGGAACGGCAGTTCTATCGGGAACAGCTAAAGATTCTGGATCTGGGTCTGGAAGAACGCATGACCACTAAGGTCGGTCTGCTCTCCGGCGGTCAGCGGCAGGCGCTGACCCTGCTGATGGCAACCCTGCAGCAGCCGAAACTGCTACTTCTGGATGAGCACACCGCCGCCCTGGATCCCAAAACCGCCGCGAAGGTACTGGAAGCTACTACGCGGATCGTGGAAAAGAACAATCTGACCACTCTGATGATCACCCACAATATGCGTGACGCCATTGCTTATGGCAACCGACTAATTATGATGTATGATGGCCACGTAGTTGTAGATGTATCCGGGGAAGAAAAGAAAAACCTGACAGTCGAGCAGCTGCTGAACCTGTTCAGCAAGGCTAGTGGCTCAGACGAAGCCAACGACAAGCTGCTCCTTTCTTGATTTTCAAAAAATAAACCATTGGGAGAAATGATAGGATTCCTGTCATTTCTCCTTTTTATACCCCCATCTCTCCTCAATCGCAACAGGATGTTTTACCAGAAATTGTGTCGATTTCCGAAAAGATACATTGATAAATCCTCACAAAAAGGCAATGCTATGGATGCGGCAGAAATACCGCAAAAAAGTCCTCAAACATAAGATCCGGCAATTCTGTTGCCCGATCTTTGTGGAGAGGGCAACAGGAAAAGGAGAGAATCGTCATGAAGAACAACAACCAGATCAATGTTCCCCAGGCCCGCGAGGCTATGGACCGCTTCAAGATGCAGGCTGCTTCCGAAGTGGGTGTTAACCTGACCAACGGTTACAACGGTCACCTGACCTCCCGTGAGGCCGGTTCCGTAGGCGGCCAGATGGTCAAGAAGATGATCGAGGCCTACGAGCAGGGCCTGCAGTAATGTCCCACAACCCGGAATATGACACTATTGTGTCATATTCCGGGTTATCTATCCATATAGGAGCATTGCCAAAACCGAAAAGATATACGATCGGTATGTCCTGCTATCATAGCTCTTGGTCTTATTGGATGTTCGCCCGAAAATTGCCGCAGAGGATGCCACACACTATCAGTGATGAATCCTTTGAGACCACTAAAAGGCAATCCAAAGCCGCTCTCTGTAAGAAAAATCGCCTGTCATTGGACACAGTCCCATGACAGGCGATTTATTATCTTCTAGACCAAGTGCTGCGGGCGAATAACACGAGAATCGGGAAAATTTCCAACCGTCCTGCCAGCATGTCCACTGACAGAACCAGCTTGGAAAACCAGCTATAGGCTCCGTAATTACAGGTAGGGCCAACTGCAGCCATACCGGGGCCGATATTGTTAAAACAGGCCAGTACCGCTGACATATTGGTCTCAAAACCGAAACCGTCCAGGGAAACCGCCAATACACTGAGAATCAAAATCACCACATAGGCAGCCAGATAGCCATTGGTATTATGCAGAATTTTCTCGTCCACCACACGTCCGTTATTGCGGATTACCTGCACCTTCTGGGGGTTGAGTATCTGACCGATATTCCGCCGCAGATTCTTAAACAGCAGCAAAACCCGGGCGCATTTCAATCCGCCGCCCGTGGAACCTGCGCAGGCACCCACGACCATGAGCAGCAGCAGTATCCCCTTGGAAAAACTGGGCCATAAATCGAAATCCGTAGTAGCATAACCTGTAGTGGTCATTATGGTAGAAACCTGGAACGCCGCATGACGTACCGTCTCCCCCAGTGTTCCGTATAGAGACCGGATGTCCAGCACGATTAGCACTACTGCGGCAAATGCTATCACAAAGTACAACCGCAGCTCCTCATCTCCGAACACGCTCCTAAATTGCCGCAGAAGCAGCAGATAGTAGCAGCTGAAGTTTACCCCAAACAGGAACATAAAAATCGTAGTCACATTCTGCAAATATGGACTAAAACTTGCCAAAGAGTCATTTCTTACGCCGAACCCACCGGTGCCGGCAGTGCCGAAAGCTGTACATAGGGCATCCAGGAGCGGCATTTTCCCAAGCAGCAGGAATACAACATTGATAATTGTCAGCCCCACATAAATCAGGTACAGAATCACGGCTGTCTGTTTCATTTTCGGCACGAGTTTTCCCACATCCGGGCCGGGGCTCTCTGCCCGCAGCAGATGCATGGTAAAGCCCCTTCCCTTGCCGTAACCGGGCGCAATGGCCAGCAAAAACACCAGCACACCCATACCGCCCAGCCAGTGGCTGAAGCTGCGCCAATAGAGTATTCCTTTGGGCAGCGCCTCTACATCGGCAAGCACAGACGCTCCGGTAGTGGTAAAGCCGGAAACAGTCTCAAACAGGGCATCCACAAAATTGGGAATATCCCCGGAAAACCAAAACGGCAGGCAGCCCAATAGACTAAGTACAATCCAGCTGAAGCCCACGCAAACCAAACCTTCTCTGGCATCAAACAGTTTGCCCGCCTTGCGGCATATGGCAAATAAACAGCCGCCCAGAACCACCATAATCACCAGCGTGTATAAAAAGCCCCTCACCGCAGCCTGTTCCTCTCTGAAAATGCTGATTCCCAGGGCTGGCAGCATGAAAACCCCTTCAATTGTGATAATCTGCGCGATAAACCGCCCTATCATCTTAAAGTTCATAGCAGTCTCCCGGTTTATGCAAAAATGTCGTTGAGTTGGTTGAGAATACCCCGGCCACTGGTGACAACCACTACCGTATCCCCCGGCGCAAATACAGAATCGCCGTTAGGGATCTGTGTCTGCGCGCCGCGGGTAATGCTGGTCACCAGCACATTGTCCTTGAGCTTCATCTGCTTCAAAGGCACGCCGCAGTTTTTCGTGGAGCTGTCCACCAAAAATTCCACCGCCTCCGCCTGTCCATCGGCAATGGCATGGACAGATACCGCCGCGCCGGTCTGATTCTGCATAGCACGGACGTAGCGGACAATGGTATTGCAGCACAGCTCCCTGGGGCTGACAGTACTGCCCAGAGCCATAGAATCGGCAACGCTGCTGCTGCCGCCCCGGCTCAGCTTGGTAATCACCTGGGGAACACCCCGGCTGGCCGCATACAGGGAGATGATCATGTTGGTCTCATCCAGGCCTGTCAGCGTCACAAGCGCATCGCACTGACCGATTCCCTGATTTTCCAGCGTGGTTTGACTGCTGCAGTCTCCGTGAATAACCGAGACACCCGGGAGCATGGACGACAGCTGCACACAGCGGTCATAGCGCTGCTCCAAAATTTCTACGGAAATCTTATCCTTTTCCAGCAGCTTTGCCAGATAGTAACTGACGCGTCCGCCGCCGCAGATGAGGACATGCCGTACCTTTCGGGTAATAATACCCAGATTCTTCAGCAGCAGTGTCAAATCAGATGTGGGTGCGGTAACGAAGATGCGGTCGCCCTCCCGCAGCACAAAATTGCCGCTGGGCGCCACAGCCATACCTGCCCGCAAAACCGCACATACCAGAACCCTGCATTTTATAACGCTGCTCATATCGCTCAAGCTCACATTGCACAGCTTGCTGCTGCTGTCGATCCGCAGCTCCACAATTTCCGCGCGGCCCTTGGCAAAGGTATCCCTGCGCAGGAAGCCCGGATACTTCAGCAGCCGTTCAATTTCCATAGCGGCCTGCTTCTCCGGGTTGATGGCAAGGGACAGATGGAATACATCCCGCATGGTCATAATCTGATCCGTATACTCCGGGTTGCGGATACGGGCGATAGTGTGCAGCTTCTCGTTGATGCCATGTGCTGTCATACAGCACAGCAGGTTCACCTCATCTGCATTGGTAACGGCGATCAGTAAATCTGCATCCCGGACACCGGCACGGAGCAGTACCTCCTTAGAAGCACAGTTACCGGACACCGCAATGGCATCATACCGCTCCACGGCCGTTTGCAGCACCTCGCCGTTCTGGTCAATCAGCGTCAAATCATGATTTTCGGCAGCTAACTGGCGGCACAGCGTCAGTCCCACTTTTCCGCCGCCTGCAACGATAATGTTCATAAAATCACTCCCGATATCTCTTCTTACAATTCTTCCACATACAAAACCCCGGGGATATTCCGCGCAGCTTCTATCATATCCAGATAATTGCGGCGGCGGTCCTGGGCCTTAAAGGTCGCTACATAGGCACGTACCCCGGACTCGGGGGATGTCTCCCCCTCCCGCTGAATATCGCGGACCTCAATTCCCTGCTCCCGAGCCCGCTGCAAAAACTCACCCAAAAGCGTGTCCTTGGACAGTTCAAAGTACACACCTACACGGTTGCTTCTGCGGTGCATCCGGGTATCCATCCGCTGTAACAGCGTCATGACAATAAAGATGGCAAAGCTTCCTGCAAAAGCCGCCTCATAAAAGCCTACACCCAGCGCAAGTCCCACGCCGGCTGCTGACCAAAGTCCGGCAGCTGTTGTCAGTCCCTTGATCTGGCTGCGCCGGGTAACAACAATCGTACCTGCGCCCAAAAAGCCAATGCCGCTGACTACCTGCGCACCCAGCCGCACCGGGTCACCGGTGCCGTAAACCTGACAGACATACTGGTTCGTCAGCATGACAAGGCAGGCACCCATACACACCAGCATATATGTACGCAGGCCCGCCGGCCTGTTTTTCTTTTCCCGTTCCATACCAATGATGCCGCCCAGCACCACTGCCGCCAGTATCCGCAGGCCCACCGCCGCATAGGTCACTTCCCGCAGCTCCATAAAACCGCCTCCCAAATAGAATGGTAACAGTATATACGATACCTTGGATTATTTCAACCCAATGGCCTCAATTTCACACAAAACGCCCTTGGGCAATTCCCGCACTGCAACACAGCTGCGGGCTGGCTTGGATACAAAGAATTTCTCATACACCTGATTGAATACCGCAAAATCCCCCATATCCGCCAAAAAGCAGGTGGTTTTGCACACATTTTCAAAACCGATACCCGCTGCCTCCAGAATGGCACCCACATTTTTACAGCTCTGCTCCACCTGGGCAGCAATACCCTGGGGTATTTCACCGGTCTGGGGATTCACAGGAATCTGACCGGAGGTAAACACCATGCCGCCACCTTCATAGCCCTGGCTGTAAGGGCCGATGGCCGCGGGAGCATTGGGGGTACTGATTGCTTTCATAGACATAAACCTTCTCCTTTACACATTCCCTTCCCGACCCTGGCAGGTAAACAAAATCACCTGCCGGGAAAGGGCTTCTTCCTTTAATATTTCCACAGCAGCTGCCAATCTGGTATCGTCAAACCGTACCAGAGCATCGTCCAGAACCAGCGGGGCCTGGGGTGTCAGCTCCTCCGCAACCGCCAGACGCAGAGCCAGATACAGCTGGTCAACTGTGCCGTCGCTGCGCCACAGGGATTCTCTAAGGGTATTTTCCCCTTGGGCTCCGGCTGTCAAGGACAAATCCTGTCCCAGAGACAGCCGCTGATACCGCTGCCCCGTAAGCTGGGCAAACAGTGCCTGCGCCCGCTGAGAAATGCGGGGTGCAAACCGCTTTTGCAACTCCTGTGTGGCTTGCTGCAGCGTCTGCTGCGCTATTGTCAGTGCCCGGTAATGCTGCTCCAAACCGGTAATCCGTTCCTTTAATGCCTGTTTTTCCCCTTCCAGCGCATCTTCCTGCCCCAGCGCATCCATCTGACCCTGACACTGCCCCAGCTTTTGGTGGAGAATCCGCTGCTCTAACTGAATATCCGTGAGCTTCTTTGCCGTCTCCTGGGCAGACTCAGTCAGCATATCCGGTATCTGAGGCGGCGCAACCTGCCGGTTCGTAGCCGCCAACGCCTGCAGGAAGTCCTCTGCCTGCCGGTACTGCCGCCGGGCATCCTCCAACGCCCGCTGCTGCTCCTGCATCTGCTTGCAGGCCTGCTCAAACTGCGCCAGGGCAATTCCTCCGGTAAGCGTTTCAATGGCGCTGCGGTTTTCTGCCAAACTGCGCTGGATATCTGCCAGTTCTGCCTGTTGCTGCTGCAGCTGCCGGTTATACTGCTGCCGGACTGTGGCATACGCCTGCGCCTCCCGGCACCACTGTGTCGGCGGCAAAGGCCGGTATTTTTCATGCAGCTGCCGGATTTGTGCCCGGATGGTCTGCTTTTTACGTCCACCCAACGCCATTACACAAATGCCTACCAGCATCAGCACGCCCGCGCAAATCCAGCCTGCCCACATCTGCGCCAGAACCGCAACAGCCACCCCCAGCAAAAGCAGTACGCCGCCTGCAATCCAGCATGTGGGGTTGGCAGCCTCCACAGTCAGCTTTTGCAGCATCTCACTGTCCTCTTGGGCCATATCCACCGCCTGCTGCTCTGTCATGCCCCGGAAGGGTGCGGGATCTTCCGGATTTTGTGGCAGCGGGGGCATCATCTGCGCCTGCATATGCAACGCATCCCGCACATCCCGCAGCTGCTGCGCCGCTGCCATATCCGCGCGCACCTTTTCCGGCGTAGGAAAATCCTTGCAGGCAGCTTCTGCCTGGGTCAGTACCAGGGCCGCCCTGTCCCGCTCTGTCTGCGCTGCCGTCAGCTTCTGGGTATAAGCCTGCTGCTGCGCATACATCAGCGCCTGCCGGTGATTCTCCAGCAGCTTTGCCTGCTCTGACAGTGCCTGTTGCCGCTGTTTTATGGATTCCATCTGGTGCTTCAGTGCCTGTATATGCTGCAGATTCTCTTCTACCGCTGCCTGCCGGGACTCCAGCTCCGGCAGCAGTCCTTTCTTATTGAACCGGCAGCGGTTTTTTAGTTCCCGCAGCTTTTGCGCCAAATCATCGGAAGCACCGCTCTCGTCTGCCGTGGTCACCAATGCATTCAGCCGTCTGCGCAGCTTATCATCCTCTGTGACCGGCATTTCCGACAGCTTCAGAAAGCCCGCCCGGGCAAATACGCTCCGCTCCACCCCCAGCAGCACCTCGCCGCAATTGTTCACCGACAGCTCCGGCACCGCCACGCCCGTATGGGTCTCAAAGGCCTTCACGTCTGCCATGGGAACACGGCCCTTCTGCCGCCGCTGAATGGTAATATCCCGGCCCTGCCAGGAAATATCCATGCTGCCCGACATGGGCTCCCCGGACCAGGGCGCATAATGCTCCTTATCCGCCAGAAAGCCTGCCTTACTTCTGGAGCCGGTGTCAATGCCGTAAAGCATGGCCATCAAAAAGGCGCACCATGTACTTTTGCCCCATTCGTTGGGTGCGTGAATAATATTCAGCCCCGGTTCCAGCGTCAGTGTCTGGCCAGATAGCTTACCGAATGTGGCTGTCATAGCGTAAATTCTCACGGCAGAACCACCTCCTGCCCTTCCAGCAGCTGCCGCGACAGCCGGGCAGCCAGCAATATATCCTCTTTTTCCCCGGGGTCGGCCTGCTCAAAAGCCTGCCGCAGCAGACCAAAGTACACACCCTCAAAGCTGTCCTGCCCTAAGCTGCCCCACACATCCACCGGACGCGTGGTCTTGTCCCGTAGCCGCAGATTGGGAAACCGGGCAAACTGCGCCTGTAATGCATCCAAATCCGGTGTATCACAGCAGCCGGTTAAGGTAATCCGGTAGTAATCATCACTTCCCACCGGGGGCAGCAGACTTTCCAGTGCTGCCGGCTCTGCCTGCAAGTCATAAAATCTGGGGCCGTCCAGCACCCGGAACTTCACGGACACCGTATCCGCCACCGTCACAATGTACACGCCCTTTTCTCCCTGCTCATCATAGCCCCGGCCCATGGGGCAGCCGGGCCATGCGCACAGGGTCTGTCCCGCCGTGAACCTGCCCTGACCATGAACATGACCCAAAGCCAGATACTGGAGCCCCGACTGCTCTGCCTGCAGTGCCGTCACCGGGTTATAGGCAGAACCTGCGGTCACCGGGTCGCCATGAAAAACGCCGATTTGATACCTCGCATCCCCGTCCGCCCGGAAATTGGCAAGCAGTGCCGGCGCGTCCATGCCCGTAAAGCCCGCGCCGTACACCCGGCAGTCAAGGGACGGCACAGTCACCGCCTCTATTTGGTTACGCTTAAAAATATGCACATTTTCCGGCCAAAGCTCCTTTATCCAGGGGCTGCTTCCGTCACAGAAATCATGGTTGCCCGGTGTGACAAATACCGGAACCTCCATGCTTTCCAGCGCGGCATACACCAACTGGTAGGTATGGGGCGTATAGCCGCCGTCAAACAAGTCACCCGCCAGCAGTACCATGTCACAGGCATCCTCCCGGCAGAGCCGGGCAATTTGCTCCGGAACCGACAGAAGCTTTCGGCGCAGCGTCTCCCCATGACCCAGCAGGGGAGAATCCAGATGCCAGTCGGCACTGTGCAAAATCTTAATCATATAAATCCACCCTCTTTACCGCCTTACAAAGGCCGGTATCCGTATCTACGGTAAACAGCACCGCTTCCAGCTTGGTCGGGCCCTCTGCCCACTGATACCGGGAGGTCAAATCTCCCCGGAATTTGGCAATGGACAGCTTAGGCTGGATTCCCAGCACCGAGTGCCGGGGGCCGGTCATGCCCAAATCCGTCACATACCCGGTTCCCTTGGGCAGAATATGCGTATCTGCGGTGGGCACATGGGTGTGGGTTCCCCAGACTGCGCTGACGCGCCCGTCCAGCATATAGCCCATAGCCAGCTTTTCCGAGGTAGCTTCCGCGTGCATCTCCACCAGAATGAGCCTGGTTTTTATCTGCTTGAGAATCCGCTCAATCTCCAGAAAAGGATTGTCCGGGCCGTAATCCATATTGCACCGGCCAATCAAATCAATCACCGCCACCGGGCCAAACCGGGTATCATACAGCCCATAGCCGCGGCCGGGGGCCTGGGGGGCATAATTTGCAGGCCGGAGAACCCGGGCGTTATCCTCCAGATAAGGCACGATATCCCGCTTGCCAAAGGTGTGGTTGCCCATGGTAATCACATCGGCACCCGCGTCCAGAATGTCCTCCCCCTGCTGGGGTGTCATGCCTACCACGCTGGCATTTTCCCCGTTCACAACCACAAAATCCGCTTCTGTCTTTCTCTTCAAATACCGCAGGCTGTGACAGACCCGGTCCATACCCGGATTGCCTACCACATCGCCCACCGCCAACACTTTAAAATCCAAGGCGTTTTCCTCCAATCATTTCACGGATTTTGCATACTCCGACGGCGTGATGCCGAATTTCTCCTTAAATTGCCGGGAGAAATGGTGCACTGTAGAATACTGCAGTGCCTGGGCAATTTCCGTAAAGTTCATATTGCCTTCCCGAATCATCTGCTTGCTCTCCTGCAGCTTGATGCGCCGCAAATACTCGCCCGGCGCAATTTGCAGGTGCTTTTGGAACAGTGCCGTCAGATAACTGGGGCTGACACCCACATTTTTTGCGATGATGGGCACTGATAGCTTTTCCCGCACATGGTCACTGATATACTGCTGGGTCCTGCCGATAATGCGGTTTTCCCCATTTGCCACCGCGTGCACCGGTTCTGCCGCCTGCCCATCGGCACGCTCCCGCAGCAGGGTAATCAAAAGCATGGTTAGTAAACTTAAAAGCATGTCGGCACTGTGGGGGGCAGCCTGCTCCTGTTCCCGGAGCATTTGCTGCAAAAGTACCGTCACCTTCTGCGAGGCTTGGATTCTTAAATTGGTAAGCTCTGACAAATCACAGCCGCTGACTGTAAAGGAAAGGGTCACCATCCGGGGGGCAACCCCAATATCTGCATACTGCATATGCCACTGATTGGGGCCGTAAATCACCATATCCCCCTGCTCCAATAGCAGCTCCCTGCCATCTGCCACCGAATGAACCGTTCCCCTATCCACATAGGTCAGCTCCACCATGGGATGTGCCTGTCCGGGAAACAGGAAGCCCTGTTCCTTTTCCTGATAGAAAAATGTACACAAGGATTCCACCCGCAGCTTTTGCATAATCAGAAAGCTGTCCGCCGGCTTGGTCTGAATCTCCCGGGGCATCAATATGGCAGCCATTTGCACCGCGGCCCTGTCCTGCAACGCCGTCAGGGAAAACCAGATACCCGGCTTTAACTGCACCGCCTTATCCAAATAGAAATCCCGGTACTGCCGGCTATCGGCAGAGACAGACAGCACAATTACCCCCGTCTCTACGCTCAGCCATGTCTCTGCAGTTGTCTGGAAAACGCTGGTACTTCCTTTCGACAGGGAGAGAACGTGATGGTTTGCCCGCTGGCGTGCCTGGGCTTTTTCCGGCAAAATGGTACCAAACCCATGAAAGTGCATGGGATTCAAGTTCTGAATCATCGTCAATCCCCCCCAAAAACACAATAGAGTCACCTTTTGGTGACTCTATTATTATATAGGAAATAATTGAAAATGGCAAATAATTTATCGCTGATATTCAAACTCCATATCATAAATACTGACTACATCCCCGTCCTGGATGCCCATTTCCTCCAAGCGGGCGAAAAGACCGCATTTGCGCAGCTGAAGGTCAAAGTAATTCCGGGACTCATAGTCGTCAAAATTTATATTCATTACCAGCCGCTCCAGCCAGGTGCCGGAAACCACCCAGGTGCTGCCCAGATGCTCAATTTCCAGATTGTCAGGGTCTCCTGCTTCCACAACCGGTGCTACATACTCCGGTTCATATATGGTCACCGGCGGCAGTGTGCGCAGCTTCTCTGCCACCACACGCATCAAATTCCGGGTTCCCTGGGTTGTACCGGCGGAAATTTCGTATAGCTCACAGCCGGCGGCCTCTACACAGGCCTTCAAACGCGCCAGATTGTCCGACTCCGGCATCAGCAAATCCGTTTTATTGGCCGCCACGATCATGGGACGGTTGCTCAGGTCCACACTGTAGTGATGCAGCTCATCACAGATTGCGTTAAAATCCTCCACAGGGTCACGTCCCTCGGAGCCGGATACGTCAACCACATGAACCAGCAGCCGGCAGCGGTCAATATGCCGCAGAAAATCGTGTCCCAGTCCGGCGCCCTCTGCCGCTCCCTCAATAATACCGGGAATGTCAGCCATGACAAAGGACACGCCCTCGTCCACATAAATCACGCCCAAATTGGGGTACAGGGTAGTAAAGTGGTAATTGGCGATTTTGGGACGGGCGTTGGAGGTGACAGAGAGCAGGGTGGATTTTCCCACATTAGGAAAGCCTACCAGGCCCACGTCTGCCAGCAGCTTCAGTTCCAGAATCACATCCCGCTCCTGTCCCTTGATGCCGGCCTTGGCAAACCGGGGAATCTGCCGGGTAGGGGTTGCATAATGGGCGTTGCCCCAGCCGCCGCGGCCGCCCTTGGCAAGGACAAAGTCCTCGCCGGTGGACATGTCCACGATAATCTGGTTGGTCTCGGCATCCCGGACCACCGTACCCCTGGGAACCTGAATGATCAGCGGCTCGCCCCGCTTGCCGCTCATGTTTCTACCCTGTCCGTTCTGACCGGATTGGGCAGCATACTTGCGCTTATAGCGGAAGTCCAGCAGTGTGGACAGATTATCGTTCACCCGCAGAATGACGCTGCCGCCATGACCGCCGTCACCGCCGTCAGGGCCGCCGGATGCTACATATTTTTCCCGGTGAAAAGCAACAGCACCGTCACCGCCGCGGCCACCGCAGACGGTGATCCGTACCTTATCTACAAACATTTCCATACGAAATCCTCCTATCCAAAAAGGAATGGCTTGTACTGTCATAATTTCCGGTTTATAAGCCGGGTCTTTCGTACCCGGCCGCTTTTGCAAACCGGAAGTTATCACAGCACAAGGCTTTGAAAAAAGGGCTGTCGCAGATAGTTTGCAACAGCCCTTCGTTCTTAATACGTGATTACTGCTCAGCAGCGTAAACGGAGCACTGCCGGCGATCCTTACCCTTGCGCTCGAACTTGACGGTACCGTCAACCAGAGCAAACAGGGTGTCATCACTGCCGATGCCGACATTCACACCGGGATGGATGTGAGTGCCTCTCTGGCGAACCAGAATGTTACCGGCCAGAACGAACTGACCGTCAGCACGCTTAACGCCCAGGCGCTTAGCCTCGGAATCACGGCCGTTCTTGGTAGAACCGCCGCCCTTGTGGTGAGCGAAGAACTGAATACCAATTTTCAGCATGGTGTTACACCTCCAAAACTTCGATATAATCTGGATAATCATCCCGCATACTGCAAAGGGTGAGCATCATGCCGGCAAGCACTGCCTGGACAGCTTCTTCCTCATCGCAGGAAACGGGGAGTGTCAGGGTAATACGAGCATCCTCGTCCTTGACACGAACTTTGGCCTTGGCACCGCACACATCGTTGATGGTGGTCTCTGCCATGGTCACGACCGCGGAGATGGCAGCGCAGACAATGTCCTGACCTGCCTCTGCATAGCCGCTATGACCGGAGATGGAGAATCCGGTGATTCTGTCATCCTCCGTAAAAAACTCGCATCTTGTCATAATTACAGTGCGATCTTGGTGATTTCCACCTTGGTGTAGGGCTGACGATGACCCTGCTTCTTCTTCTCGTTCTTCTTGGCCTTGTACTTGAAGACGATGATCTTCTTGCCCTTGCCGTTCTTGATAGCCTTTGCCTCAACCACAGCGCCCTCAACAACAGGAGCACCGATCTTGGAGTTTTCGCCGTCCAGAACTGCCAGAACCTGGTCGAACTTTACGGTAGCTTCAGCCTCAACCTCCAGCTTCTCGATGTACAGGACATCACCCTCGGAGACGGTATACTGCTTACCACCGGTCACGATAACTGCTTTCATTTCTTTTTCACCTACTTTATTTTTTGTAGACTCGCTTTTAAGGCGGGTGCTTTTGGGCGCACCAACTTAGGCCTTTTCAATGCGGCTCGTCTATTTTAGCAAAGGCGTTTGGAAAAGTCAAGGGTTTTTTGAACTTTTTCCGCTAAATTTCCGCCGTTTTCCTCACTCTGCCGCAAGAATACGCGCGCCTTCAAAGTCCACGTGCAGGGGGAGCATCTGCCAGTTGGCCTGGGTGATAGAGTCCAGCTTTTTGGCAAGCTTCTCATCCAGCTTTTCGTCCAGCGTAATGCACAGCAGGGTAGGGCCGGCGCCACTTAAGCAAAATGCCGCGCCGGTGGTGCGTACAAGCCCCTCGATGGCATCGTAATCGGCAATCAGGCTCTTGCGGTAGGGCTGGTGCAGGCGGTCCTGCATGGCATTGCGCAGCAGTTTTTCATCCCCAAGCTCCAGGGCTTTGAGCACCATAGCACCGTGGGAGATATTGTAGACCGCATCCGCCCGGGGCAGCTGGGTGGGCAGCACACTTCTGGCAAAATGGGTAGCCAGGGGGAAGTCCGGAATCAGCGCCAGAAATTCCCAGTCCGGGTGGAGGGGGAAATTCACCGTTACCGGCAGGCCGTTGTCCACCATGGAAGCGGTCAAGCCGCCGTAAAACGCAGGCGCCAGGTTATCGGGGTGTCCCTCCATGGCGTTGGTTATATTCAAAAGGCCCTGGGTGGACAGCTTATTGCCGCGCAGCACGTTGGCCCCCATGGCGCCGGCTACCAGCAGCGCAGCGGAGGAACCCAGTCCCCTGCCAATGGGAATCTGCGCGTCAATATGAATCTTGATGCCGCGCACCTCCTCACTCAAGGAAGCCAGCACCGCGCAGTAGGACACATAGGCCAGATTGTCAGGGCCTGTATACGCCTCGTCGCAGCCGGTAATTTCCAGCCCGGACTCGGTTTCCTCAAAGGTCACATCGGTATACAAACTCAGGGCGCAGCCGAAGGCGTCAAAGCCAGGGCCCAGATTTGCCGTGGTTGCCGGTACACGGATGGTAACTCGTTTCATAGCTTTTCTCCTCTTTCTATCACATATTGCAGCATATTTTCCTTGGCAATTACATCCGTATGCCGCTCCGGCTTTTGCTCCAGACCCTGCAGATTCTCCGGAATGGGAACCCCGGTCTTTGCCTGCAGCTGCTCCATCTGCCGGAATTCATCGGTCTGCTCCGGCTTTTCCAGGGCAGACAGCACCGCCGCAGGGAATTTGTAGGGAGAAGCGGTGGACAGCACCACCATGGGGCGGTTATCGCCTGTTTGGTTTACATAATCTTCTGCCACAGCCCAGCCGGTAGCGGTATGGGTATCGCACAGATACCCCTGCTCCTGCCACACCCGGGCGATGGTGTCCTGGGCAGCCGTATCGCCGCAGCAGCCGGCCCAAAACTCTTCCTCAATGGCTTTCTTTAAGCTATCCGGGACGGTATACACGCCGTCACGGTTCAGTTTTTCCATCAGTTCCGCAACCAAGGCCGCGTCCCCATCCGACAGGAAAAACAGCAGCCGCTCCAGATTGGAGGAGACCAGAATGTCCATAGACGGGGAGATCGTCTTGTGCAGCGGCCGCCGCCGGTCATAGGTGCCGGTGCAGATAAAATCCGTAAGTACATTGTTGGCGTTGGAAGCACAGACCAGCATACCCACAGGCAGCCCCAGCCGTTTGGCCAGATATCCAGCCAGAATGTCACCGAAATTGCCGGTAGGCACAGAGAAATTCACTTGATCACCCATCCGGATCTGGCCTCTGTCCAGCAAATCCTTATAGGCTTTGAAATAGTACACCACCTGGGGTGCCAAACGTCCGATATTGATGGAGTTGGCCGTGGACAGCCGATATCCCTTTCCGCCGGGCAGGCAGCCATCCTTGGCAGCCGCAAAGAGATTCTTCACGCCGGTCTGGGCATCGTCGAAATTACCCTCCACGGCGCAGACAGCCACATTGCTCCCTTCCTGGGTCACCATCTGGGCCCGCTGCACCTTGGATACGCCGCCCTGGGGGTAAAACACGCAGATTTTCACGCCGGGCACATCTGCAAAGCCTGCCAGTGCAGCCTTGCCGGTATCGCCGGAGGTGGCTGTGAGAATCAGGATGTCCTCCTGCATGTTTTTCTGCCGTTTCGCCGCGGTGAGCAGCTGGGGCAGCATGCACAGTGCCACATCCTTAAATGCCGAGGTCGGGCCCCGGAACAGCTCCAGTACCGTAAACTTACCCGTGTCTACCGTGGGCGTCAGCTGGGGGGACTGGAATTTTCCGGTATATGCCCGGGAAACCAGACCGGACATATCCCCGATATCCGGCAGCAGCGCAGAAAGAATCCGGGTGGCCATTGCCATGGTATCCTCCCGCAGACAGGCGGCCACATCCAGTACCGGCAGCTGTACCGGAACATACAGGCCGCCATCAGGCGCCAGACCATTCAGAACTGCCTGGGCACTGTCGGCAGCGTACTTTTCGCTTCTTGTAGACTGATATTGCATAGGAATCCCTCTTTAACTTCTGTATTTCTTTGCCATATGCACAAATCCACGGCATTTTGCCGTGAAATCTTGTTTTTTGCAACTATTGCAATTTTCGCAACTATATGATATACTGTTTCCGTCAAAAAAGCAAGTGCTTTCCCCCGAAAAACATTTGTTTATCGGGAGCAGAGAAATGGAGGATATTTGTATGCGGATCGGTCTGCTTGGTTTCGGCGTTGTGGGCAGAGGTGTATATGACCTGACTGCACAGCGTTCAGATATGCATGTTGCCAAGGTTTTGTGTCTGGAGGATGTAACCCTGCCGGACGCCGAGGTAACCCGTGATTTTCAAAGCATCTGTACAGATACTTCTATCGATACAGTGGTGGAAGCCATGGGTGGCCTGCATCCCGCCTATGAATTTGTCCGTGCTGCCATCGAAGCCGGTAAAAACATCGTCACCTCCAACAAGGCGCTGGTGGCCACTTTCTATGATGAGCTGATCCCCCTGGCTGAAAAGATGGGTGTCTGCTTCCGCTGCACCGCAGCTGTGGGCGGCGGTATCGGCTGGCTCAGCGAGCTGGAGCGTGCCCGCAGAATGCAGCAGCTTACTCAGGTGGGCGGCATTATGAACGGCACCTGCAACTACATCCTCGATTCCATGACTACCCGCGGTCTGACATACGCCGATGCCCTGTCCCAGGCCCAGGCACTGGGTTACGCAGAAGCGAACCCCACCACCGACGTGGAAGGCATTGACACCTGGCACAAGGTAATCCTCTCTTCCAACATCGCTTTTGGCATCAGTCTGGAGCCGGATACCATCCCCGCTGCCGGTATCAGCACCATCCGGGCAGAGGATGTAGAGAACTTCAAGGCTCACGGTCTGGTCTGCAAGCTGGTATCTACCGGTAAGTACGCAGACGGTCAGGCTTCTGCCTATGTGCAGCCCACCCTGTTCCCTGTGGGAGAGCCGGAATCCGCGATTCCCAAGAACTATAACCTCATCTCCTTTGTGGGTGAATCCTCTGGCAGAATGAGTTTCTTCGGACAGGGCGCAGGCCGCTACCCCACTGCATATAATGTTGTGCAGGACTGTGCGGACGTACTGTTGGGCCGCGGCTTCTATGCCCCTTACGGCCCCAAGGTCTCTGCCGTCAACGAAGAAGCCCTTACCTATTATGTCAGCGGCTGTACCGACAGCTGGCTGGAAGAGAACACCGCTGAGGTCTGGGGCGACGCAGTTATTACGAGGCCCGTGTCCGTTGCCGCAATGCACCAGTGGCGCAAAGACCACCCCGTTACATTTATCGCTGCCATTGCCGAAAGCAGTTTCTAAGCTTTGCAGTGGAATAAGGAAGGAAGGTATACTATGCTGAAAGTTGCTAAATTCGGCGGTTCTTCCATGGCAGATGCCGGGCAGTTCCGCAAGGTTCGCGATATTATTCTGGCCGACACTGGCCGCCGCGCAGTGGTTGTGTCCGCTGCAGGCAAGCGGGATAAGAACGACCATAAAATTACCGATTTGTTGTATCTGTGCTACGCCCATGTACAGTATGGCGTGGACTGCGACCGTATTTTTGATATGATCGTCTCCCGGCATCTGGAAATCCGGGATGAGCTAAAGATTGACTTGGATCTTGAAACAGACTTTGCTGAACTGAAAAAGCAGTTGGATGCCAAGAGCATTACCCAGGATGCTCTGGTCAGCCGCGGCGAGTATTTCTCCGCCAAGCTCATGGCTGCTTATCTGGACTTCCAGTTTATTGACTCTGCTGATTGGGTGAAGTTCAAGCTGGACGGCAGCGTGGATGAGGAAACATCCTACGCAGCCCTGCGCTCTATGGTCCACGGCAAGGGCGTAGTTATCCCCGGTTTTTACGGCATTATGCCCAACGGTGCTATCCGCACCTTCTCCCGGGGCGGCAGTGATATTACCGGCGCACTGGTTGCCGCAGCGCTGGACGCCGATGTTTACGAGAACTGGACCGATGTATCCGGTATCCTGATGGCTGACCCCCGAATCGTGGAAAATCCTCAGGCCATTCCGGAAGTTACTTATGACGAGCTGCGGGAGCTGAGCTACTCCGGTGCGCAGGTACTCCATGAGGGCACCATCTTCCCCGTCCGTGAGAAGAAGATCCCCCTGAACATCCGCAACACCAATGCACCCAACGACCCCGGCACCATGATCCGGGAAAGCTTTGATACCGATGCCGACCCCAGCCGCTTTATCACCGGCATCACCGGCAAAAAGGACTTCACCATCATCTCCATGTCCAAGCGGGGCATGGGCAATGAAGTCGGCGTCCTGCGGAAAATGCTCTCTGTTCTGGAGCGGCACAATATTTCCATCGACTACGCGCCCAACGGTATTGATAACGTATCCGTTGTGATGCCCACAGAATCCATCACCCCCTGCCTGTACACCATTCTGGGCGAAATTCAGCAGGAAGTGCAGCCGGATTCTCTGGAAGTACATGACCAAATCGCAGTGGTTGCCGCAGTTGGACGCCGGATGGCATTCCGCCCCGGTATCTCCGGCAAGCTGTTCGCCGCACTGGGTGAGGCCGACATCAACATCCGCATGATCAATCAAGGACCGGACGAATTGAACATCATTTTCGGCGTGGATAACCGGGATTTTGCCAACGCTATCCGGGTGCTGTATAACAGCTTTGCCAACAAATAATCCTTGGGAGGAATGTTTATGAAGAATTATACTGTCGCTGTTCTGGGTGCCACCGGTGCCGTCGGACAGGAAATGATTAAAATTTTAGAAGAGCGCAACTTCCCCGTAGGTAAGCTGATTCCCCTTGCCAGTGCTCGCAGCGCCGGTAAGACCCTGAAGTTCCGGGGCGAGGATATCACCATCGCACTGGCCTGCGATGAGGCTTTCCAGGGTGTGGATATCGTTCTGGGTGCCGCCGAAAACGACATCGCCAAGAAATTTGCCCCGGCGATTGTCGCCGCCGGTGCGGTATTCGTGGATAACTCCTCCGCATTCCGCATGGACCCCAAGGTGCCTCTGGTAGTGCCCGAAGTAAACCCCGAAGATGTAAAGTGGCACAACGGCATCATCTCCAACCCCAACTGCTCCACCATTATCACTGTCACTGCTGTCAATGCTCTGAACGCACTCTCCCCCATCCGCACCATGACTACCTCCACCTACCAGGCGGTTTCCGGTGCCGGCGCAGAGGGGCCCGTAGAGCTGATGAACGAAGTGGAGGCTCTGCGCAAGGGCGAGACCTATACCCCCAAGGTATTCTCTCACCAAATCGCCTACAATCTGATTCCCCAGATTGGCGGTGAGGCCTTTGAGGGCTACACCAGCGAGGAGATGAAAATGCAGAATGAGGGCCGGAAGATTATGCATCTGCCGGAGCTGAAGGTCACCTGCACCTGCGTCCGCGTCCCCGTCATCCGCAGCCACTCCATTTCCGTCAGCTGCCATTTTGACAAGCCTGTAACGGTGGCACAGGTGCGCGAAGCCATCGCAAACGCCCCCGGCTGTAAGCTGGTGGATGATTTGGCCAACAAGCGCTATCCCATGCCGCTGGAGACCTCCGACCAGGATATCGTATTCGTAGGCCGTATCCGTCCCGACCTGACTGATGACTGCGGCATCAGCCTGTGGTGCTGCGGCGACCAGGTTCGCAAGGGTGCCGCTACCAACGCCATCCAGATTGCCGAGCTGCTGGTCAAATAATGCGAAAACAAAACCGCCTGTGGAGCAAAATCACAGGCGGTTTTCAGTCCAAGAGGAGATAGCTTATGGAGTTTCAAAACAGTCTTATCCGGAAAACCGCCGAAATTGAAGAAATACTGAAAAAATTCCTGCCTCAGGTAACCGGCCCCCAGGCAACCGTGCTTGAGGCCATGCATTACGGCATGGCTGCCGGCGGTAAACGCCTGCGTCCTATGCTGATGCTGGAAACCTACCGTCTGTTCGGCGGCAAGGACGCGATCATCGAGCCGTTTGTGGCAGCCATTGAGATGATTCACAACTACTCGCTGATTCACGATGACCTGCCTGCTATGGATAACGACGAATACCGCCGGGGCAGAAAAACCACCCACGCCGTCTATGGCGAGACTATGGGAATCTTAGCAGGGGATGCCCTTCTGAATTTCGCCTTTGAGACCGCCGCAAGGGCCTTTGATTTGGAAATCAGCCCGCGTACTGCAAAAGCCCTGCAGGTTTTGGGCCACAAGGCCGGCATTTACGGCATGGTAGGCGGTCAGACCGTGGATATCCAATCCGAGCACAGGCAAGTGCCCTTGGAAACAATAGAATTTATTCACCGGAACAAAACCGGCGCGCTCATAGAAGGCTCTATGCTAATCGGCGCGATTCTGGCAGGTGCTACCCCCCAGCAGCAGGAAATCATCGAACAGATTGCTGCAGACGTAGGCTTTGCGTTCCAGATTCAGGACGATATTCTGGACGTTACCAGTACCATGGAGATTCTGGGAAAGCCCGTGGGCAGTGACGACAAAAACAAAAAGAGCACATACGTCACCTTGCGGGGATTGGATAACGCCCGGCAGGAGGTTGTTTTCCTCTCCAACCGCGCCATTTCTGCGCTCCACGCCCTGCCCTGTGAAAACCCCTTCCTGGAAGCACTGATAAAATCCCTGATTTCCCGGGGAAAATAATTTCCCAACCCATAAAAGGGGCTGCATTGCTGCAGCCCCTTTCTTTTCTGCCGTACAGGAAATTATGAAAAATCTGAGAACTTTCCCATAAGGGCTTGCTTTTTTTTAAATCTGCGTTATAATAATTAGCACTCAGGCAATTAGAGTGCCAAAAAGAAAGGACGACAGAAGCATGCGTAAAAAGCAATTCAAAGCCGAATCCCAGCGTCTGCTGGATTTGATGATCAACTCCATTTACACCCATCAGGAAATTTTCCTGCGTGAGATTATTTCCAACGCCAGCGATGCCATTGACAAGCTGGCCTACACCGCACTGACCGACGACAAGGTCGGTATTAACCGGGAGGATTTTGCCATTACCATCACCCGCGGCAAGGGCATCCTCACGGTGTCCGACAACGGCATCGGCATGAACAAGGAGGAAATGGAGGAAAACCTGGGCACCATCTGCAAGTCCGGCTCTCTGGGCTTTAAGCAGGCCATGGAAAAAAACGAGGACATTGATATTATCGGTCAGTTTGGCGTAGGCTTCTATGCCGCCTTCATGGTTGCCTCCTCTGTGACGGTCATCTCCAAGAAATACGGTGAGGAAACCGCATGGAAATGGGTATCTAACGGCGCGGACGGTTACACCATTGAGCAGACTGAACGGGAGTTTGCCGGTACGGATGTGATCATGACACTGAAGGAAGACACTGACGACGAGCAGTACTCCCGTTTCCTGGAGGAGTACCAGATTCGCCAGCTGGTCAAAAAATACTCCGACTATATCCGCTACCCCATCCGCATGGAGATCAGCAAATCCCGGCTGAAAGAGGGCTGCCCCGACGACAAGCCCGAATATGAAAGCTATCAAGAGGAGGATACCCTTAACTCCATGGTACCCCTGTGGCAGCGGGCTAAGAAGGACGTAACAGAAGAAGAGTACGACAGCTTCTACCGGGAGAAGTTTATGGATTACCAAAAGCCCCTGCGGGTGATGCACTCCAGCGCAGAAGGCACCGTATCCTTTAAGGCGCTGCTGTTTATCCCCGGCAGAGCACCCTACGATTTCTACACCAAGGACTACAAGTCCGGCCTGCAGCTGTACTCTTCCGGTGTGATGATCATGGAAAACTGTGAGGACCTGCTTCCGGAGCACTTCCGGTTTGTCCGCGGCGTGGTGGACAGCCAGGATTTGAGCCTGAATATCAGCCGGGAAATGCTGCAGCATAACCGCCAGCTGACCATCATCGCCAAGAACATTGAAAAGAAAATTAAGAGCGAGCTCAAATCCATGCTGGAAAATGACCGGGAGCAGTATGAGACTTTTTACGGCATCTTCCACCGCCAGCTAAAATACGGCACGGTAGCCGATTACGGTGCCCACAAGGAAGCCACCCAGGATCTGCTGCTGTTCTACAGCCACAAAGAGGGCAAGCTTGTGAGCCTAAAGGAATATGTGGAGGCTATGCCGGAGGGTCAGGAGAAAATCTACTTTGTCTCCGGTGAAAACAAAGACCGTCTGGGCAAGCTCCCCCAGGTCAAGACGCTGGCAGCCAAGGGCTATGACGTGCTTTTGCTGACCGACGAGGTGGACGAGTTTGTACCCCAGACCCTCATGACCTACCTGGAAAAGGGCTTCTGCAACGCTGCAACCGAGGACCTGGGTCTGCAGAGTGAGGAAGAAAAGAAGGAAATCGACGCTAAGTCTCAACAGCTTCAGGGCCTTTTGACCTTCGTAAAGGAGACCTTGGGCGAGGATGTAAAAGAAGTCAAGCTGTCCGGCAATCTGGGCACATACCCCGTGGCCATGACCCCCGCCTCCGGCATGAGCTTTGAGATGGAGAAGTATATGCGTCGGGTGAACCCTGACATGAACTTCCCTGCTGCGGAGCGGATTTTGGAGCTGAACCCGGAGCACGAAGCCATAAAGGCGCTGGAAAAGGCCATGACCGAAGACCCCATCAAGGCAAAGGACTATGCAAAGCTGCTTTGCTGTCAGGCACAGCTGATGGCCCAGCTGCCGCTGGAGGACCCCGCAGCCTACACCGAGCTGGTTTGCAAGCTGATGAAATAAATAGAAATCCTGTTGGGGTGGGCATTGCCCACCCCAACATTTTGTCTATACCGCTGCCCTGTTTTCGCCTGCTACACCAAAAGGACTGGGAAAAAGTCAATTTTTCGTTGCGTTTTTCCCTGCTGTGTGATAGAATACTATGGAATTACAAAGAACGAGGCGAGAAAAATGGAAGAAGCAGCAAAGAAAAGAATGTTATCCGGCATCCAGCCCAGCGGCGATTTGCATTTGGGCAATTATCTGGGTGCCATTAAGAACTGGAGCAGCCGTTCCGAGCAGTATGAGTGTTTCTACTTTATGGCAGATATGCACACCATCACCGTCCGTCAAACCCCCGCAGACCTGCGGCGCCGGACATTGGAGCAGCTGGCACAGTACATTGCCTGTGGACTGGACCCGGAAAAAAACACCCTGTTCGTCCAGAGCCATGTACATCAGCACGCTGAATTGGGCTGGGTTCTCAACTGCTATACCATGTTCGGTGAGCTGTCCCGTATGACCCAGTTCAAGGACAAATCCGCAAAGAACGCCGAGAATATCAACGGCGGTCTGTTCACCTACCCCGCGCTGATGGCTGCGGATATTCTGCTGTATCAGCCGGACTTAGTGCCTGTGGGGCATGACCAGAAGCAGCACTGCGAACTGACCCGGGATGTGGCCCAGCGCTTCAACAGCATTTACGGCGATGTGTTTAAGATTCCCGAGCCCTTCATTCCCGAGACCGGCGCACGGGTTATGAGTCTGAATGCTCCCGAAAGCAAAATGAGCAAGTCCATGCCCGAAGGCTGTGTTTTCCTGATGGAGCGTCCGGAGGACATCCAGCGGAAGTTTAAGCGGGCCATCACCGACTCCGACACCGAAAACTGTGTCCGCTTCGACCCTGAGAACAAGCCCGGCGTTGCAAACCTCATGAGTATCTACGCTGCTGTTACCGGTAAGACCTACGAGCAAATCGAAGCGGAGTTTGCCGGTCAGGGCTACGGTGCCTTCAAGCCGAAGGTTGGCGAAGCTGTGATTGAGACTCTGCGTCCCATCCGGGAGGAGGCCAGCCGTCTGCTGAAGGATAAGGCATATCTCGAGGGCGTTTACCGCAGCGGTGCAGAACGGGCAAGCTACGAGGCGGAAAAGACGCTGCGCAAAGTATACAAGAAGATTGGTTTTTTGGCAAGATAAACGTAAACGGGTGTGTTTTAAACACACCCGTTACTTTTTATGCTGTTTCGCTTTGCCTTTATTTCTTGGAAGAGAAAACAAAGTTCTTTTTGCCCTCTTCATAAATCCGGCAAATCAGGTCCTGAATCTTCAGCGCCTCCCGGCCGCTAATGGGCGGCTCTCTGTCCTGTTCCACACAATTGTAGAAATCGGCAATTTCGCGGATGTGCTGGAAGCCCCAATAGTCCTTACCGCCTTCATACACCACATCCGGGTCAATTTTCGTTTCAACAGACAGCACCCGGCCATCATTGAAGAAAATTTCCGCTTTGTCGTAGTTCATTACAACCTTGCCGTTCTCACAAAGCATGCGGATTTCAATGGGATCATCACAGCCGTAGTTGTTCATTGCCCAGAAGCTGAGCGTTGCGCCATTCTTATATTGGATGAAGCCCTCTCCGGTGTCGTCTACCTCCATAATGGAATGACCCCGGTTAGCAAGGTGTGCCTGAACACTTTCAATTTCGTCATTAATAAACCAGTTTGCCAAATCCAGAGAGTGGATCGCCTGGTCAATAATAACGCCGCCGCCTTCCTTTTCCCAAGTGCCCTTCCAATCGGAGAGGCTGTAGTAGGAATCCGGCTTGGACCAGGTCAGTACAACACGAGCAGAGATAACCTTGCCCAGTGAACCATTCTCCAGGCTTTCTTTTACCAGCTTGGCAGAGTCATTATATCTGCACTGGAATATAATTCCGTATTTTAACTTCTTTTCCTCAGCCAGCTTTACATTATAAAGCGCATCCTCCATTGTGATGCTCATAGGCTTTTCACACAGGACATTTACCCCTTGTTCCAGCGCGTAGCGGGAGATCACAGGGTGCAGGTAGTGGGGCACGCAAATGTGCACCACATCAATCAGCTCTTTTTTGATAAGCTCTTTATAATCGTAATACGCTTTCACATTGTATTTTGCCGCCGCACGGTCCGCGCGGTCTTTTTTAATATCGCAAACACCTACCAGCTGCGCATTTTGCAAATGGTGTGCACTGGTTGCGTGCATGGTAAAAATGCAGCCGCAGCCAACAATACCAACTCTTAGCATGTAGTATTCTCCTTTATAATATGACTGCCGGATTCACTCCGGCAGCCATTTGCTCTTATATACCGTAAGTAAATTATTTAACCACCAGACCGCCGGCTGCTGCAATTTCCTTCTTTGCCAGCTTCACGGAGGCAACTGCCTCTGTAATGGTAGCAACAGACAGGTCATTCTTGCCCTGCAGGCCTTCTACAAAGTACTTCAGCTCATTGTAGTAGCCGCCCAGGCTGGAAACATTGCCGCCGATATCGTTATTGCCCACAAACTCGGGGATAATCTCGGGACGGATAGCGCCGCCCTCATTGGGGTATACAACCAGGCCGTTGACGTCCATAACAACAGTAGCCTTTTCGAACTTCACCCGGAAGTCTGCGGTGAAGGGGAATTCGGGAGGATAATTCCAGCCGGCTTCCACGCTGACGCTTACGTTATTGCCATAGCCGTACAGTGCGTTGATGTGCTGGATAACGCCCTCTTCATCCCGGTAAGCATGAGCCTTAACCGTATCGGGCTCGCCCAGAATGTAGCGAACATAGTCCACATCATGGATGTGCATATCCACAGCAACACCGCCGCTCTTGTCTACCTGATGCAGCCAGCCTTCCCATGCCCAAGTAGGCAGAGAGCTGAGCCGGCGGAACTGACCGTGCAGAATCTTGCCGTAAGTACCGGCTTCCACAACCTGCTTCAGCCACTTCTGCTCGTCCCACAGACGGATAACCTGACCGACCTGCACCTTGGCGCCGGTCTCCTTCTCAGTAGCCAACAGCAGCTCCATCTCGTCATCGTTGAAGCAAACGGGCTTCTCTACGAACACATTCTTGCCGGCCTTCATAGCAGCAACGGCATGTGCAGTGTGCAGATGGGTGGGCAGGCAGATATCAACAGTATCCACATCAGCCTTTTCAATCAGCTCCATACCGGTGCTGTAAATAGCAACGCCTTCACCGGCCAGCTTCTGTGCAAATTCGGGCCGTACGTCGGCAACAGCGACGACCTTTACGCCCAGCTCTTCCAATGCTGCATAGCAAGCGGCGTGCATGCCGCCCATGAAACCGCAGCCAATCAAACCAACTTTAATCATAATTACAGTTCTCCTCTCAAAATACGCTCCATAGAAGCGGAAGTGTTATAAATCAACTGGTCAGAACCCTGTGCGTACTGGGGAATCATCTCGCCGGCAGCCCAGCCCTCATAGCCGATGTCTGCAAATGCCTGACGGACCTCTTTCCAGTTTACATCGCCTGCCAGCAGATCCACGAATGCATTAATTCCGCCGGGGTTGCTGCGGTAATCCTTGAAGTGAACCTTGAAAATCCGCTTGCCCAGAATCCGGATCCACTGCTCGGGATAGCCGCTGATCACCACGTTGCCGGTATCGAAGTAGGAGCCCACGAAGTCGCTGCCTACTGCATCAATAAAGTTCCGCATCTCCAGAGGGGATACCAGGAACTTGTTCCACACATTCTCCAGGCCGATCTGTACACCATACTCCTCTGCGATGGGAGCCAGCTTCTTCACTTCCTCCAATGCACGCTCGTAAACGACATCATAGGGAACTACCGGCCACTCGGGTACAAATTCCACGGATACGCTTCCGGGAATAATCAGAATGGTCTCAGCGCCCAGCATCTTGGCACAGTACAGCTGACGCACAATCATGTCATGGGCTCTCTGCCGCTCTGCGGGGTCGTCTGCGGACAGGGAATCTGCCCAGCACAGACCGCTGGAGATACTGGGAATCTTGATGCCCAGCTCTTCGGCATAGGCCTTGATGCTCAAAAGCTCCTCGTCAGTAGAGGTCATGGAGATTTCGCCCTCGGCACCCAGCGCCAGCTCAATGCCCTCAAAACCGGCATCCTTGGCAAGCTTCATTGCCTCCTTGTTGGTCTTTCCCACAAAAGACCAAATATTAATTGACTTTTTCAATACAGTCACCTTCCTTTTCATTTTTACAATGCCAAGCATTGCTTTTCTGTCTTTATTATAGAGAGCGCAGACGGAACATTCAATATAAAATCTGTCTATTTTTTTATAAAATCGGGTTTATTTTTCTGATGTGTGCCAATAAACGCCCTCTGCAAAGCCGAAACATTTGGTTAATTTAACAACACTCATCCATAGCCGTTCCGGAATAAGCAAACCGCCCCCGGAGATCGGAGGCGGTATTTGCACAAAATTAGTTGGTATCGGGGCACAGGGGGCCAGCCAGTTCCTTCATGTAGAACAGCTTGCCGGGCATAGTGGGGATGAAGCTGGAGGTAATTGCGGTGCAGGGGCCGTGCCGCAGAGTCATCCAGAAGCTCATGCCCTGCCACTGCATGCCGCGGGACAGGATGCCGTCAGCACCGCCGATGGCGTAATCGGAGTTGAAGATAACCCAAGGTCCGATGGTGTTGGCGAAGCAGGGGATCAGGGGCCAGGAGGAACGGAAAGAGGTGATGGCATTCTGCTCAATGGTAAACGGATGCAGTCTTGCACCGATGCGGTAAGGCTCGGCCATCCATTCCTCGGTGGTGGCGTAATCGCCGGCGAAGTGGGGCTCCCAGAAAGCGATGTGGCACATACGGCCGATACCGTATACCAGAACCTGCTTAGCACCCTCAGCCTTCAAAGCGCGAATCTTTTCGGGATAAGTAACCAGATTTTCCTTGGTGGCGAAGTTTCTCTGATCCTCGGGAACAGTCAGCTCACCCAAGGGGCCATAGAAAGCCTCGGTCATGGCGTTCTGGAAAGCAGCGGGATCGGATGCAGGCAGGGTGTTGCCCTCGGAGTCTGCCCACTCGTCCATGTTGAAGCCGTAGACATGCTTGCAGTCCACGTTCCAAGCCTTCAGGAAGTAAACAGCCCACTTGTACATACCCATGGGGCCTACCGGCAGGATCAGAATCAGCTTGCGGCCTTCTTCCTTGGTCAGCTTGATCTGCATGGCGATCTCATGACCCATGTAGGCGCCGAACTCTTCCAGGTTGGTGCACTCCTTGGGGCTGAAGCCTTCATTCCAGAAAGCCTGGCGCTCGCAGACGGACTCGGGGTCGTTGCTTACGCACTCGTAAATCTTGTTGATGTCCCAGCCAGCGGGCAGTACCTCGCTGAAATAGGAACCTTTCAGGGTATCCAGCATGTTCATGGTAAAAATCCTCCATTTCTTATTCACCGTATCCGGTTATAGCTTTTTGTTAAATTTACCAAATCCAATTATAGCACCGCAGTCTTTCCTTGTCAACTCGCAAAACCCGGCGTTTATCCTCAATCCTTCAGGGATTTATCATATTCCGAGGGGGTCATGCCGGTCTGCTTTTTGAATATGGCAGAAAAGTAATAAATGCTCTCGTAGCCTACCTGCTCTGCAATCTGGGTAAAGCTCAAATGACCCTGGCGGATAAGCCGCTTGGCCTCACTGATCCGCAGTGCCGTCAGATAACGCACCATGCTCTGTCCAATCTGTTCCCGGAAAATCCGCTTGGTCTGGGGAACGCTGACGCCCAGTGCCGCAGAGAGGGATGCCAGAGATATCCGCTCATTGAAATGCTCGGACAGATAGTCCTGGGCCCGCTGGGCCATGACCATCGCCTGATGGCTGGTGGAGATTGCCCGCTGGGAGAAGCCGATATTCTCATCCCGCCGGCATATATAAATCAGAAACTGTTCCAGATACGTTTTGATAAGCTGGTCGCCCCCCCAGGGAGCATCCGCCCGTTTCTTTAAATTCACCCGCGGCGGATCGTTTTCAAAATACTGGTAAACCTGCTGGGCCTCCTTGGTCAGCAGCTTCAAATGCTCCTTTTCCCGGGTGTGCAGCGGCAGAACCTTCCGCTCCAGCCGGTGCATGGCCTCACTTTGGCAGGAAAAGGATATTACAATAATGTCCGCCTCCCCCACCGCTTGAAACGCATGGAATTCATTGGGACAGTGAAACGCCAACTCGCCCGCCTTTAGAAAATAGGTATCCGTTCCGGCGGTCACCACAAGAGAGCCCCTGTCCACATAGAGAAATTCCCACACTTCGTGCGCCTCTCCCGGAAAAATGTAATCACGGGGAAGCTTATAATAGGCCGCATTGGTAAGGGAATCCACATCAAATACCATAGAAAAGGAAAAGCGGTTAATCTGCATTGTCGGCGCCTCCCAAGAGATTCTGATACAATTATAGAGGGAATACGGCCCGTTGTAAAGCAAAAAATCCCCTCCGCCATACACCGCTGCAACCGAAAAAAGCCTTGTTTTTTGGTTTTTCCTCACGCCTTTCCCCTTCATTTTGTGCAATTTTGTACATTTAAAACCGTTATTAAAGCATGCTTATTTTATGGCTTATAGTTACGAATTTGTTTTTATTCTCATTTACTTCAATTAAATATATATTCTTTTTATATCTTTAATTTCGATTTCGAATATTTGAAACTAAATACACAAAAAAATATATGCTATTTTGTTCGGAATACACAAACTTTTTTCAATGTTTTCTCTTTGCTTGACAGATGTATCGTAGTTTTCTATAATCATTTTGTACATTACAGCAAGATGTATTCTGTCTGTGAATGCATGATATAAAATTTGAAAGGTAATAAGGAGAAAATATGAAAGTTTTAGCAATTGGTTGTCATCCCGACGATTTGGAAATCGCCTGTGCCGGCACCCTTCGTAAGTATGTAGAGCAGGGCGCCGAGGTACATATGTGCCACGTTGCCAACGGCAATCAGGGCCATGTGATCATCGAGCCGGATCCCCTGCGGGAAATCCGCACCAGAGAAGCCGAGCGAGCCGGTGAGATCATCGGCGCCAAGCAGGTTATCAATCTGGATATAAACGACATGGAAGTCAACAGCCACAACTTCCAGACCATGGATGCCATGGCTGATGTGGTGCGCTCCGTCCGTCCGGATGTGATCATCACCCACAACAACGACGACTATATGACCGACCACGTAGAGACCAGCCTGATCGCTACCAACGGCAGCTTCTGCTCCGGCCTGGGCCACCGTCCCAGAGCTTTTGAGGCATACTCCAGCTTCATCCCCGTGTTCTTCATGGACACTCTGGCCGGCGTTAACTTCCAGCCCACCCATTATGTGGATATCACCAACCAGATCGACACCAAGATCAAGGCTCTGGAGTGCCACGAATCCCAGCTGAAGTGGATGCTGGAGCACGACAACATTGACTTTGCCGATATGGTTCGCACCTGCTCCAAATACCGTGGCTATCAGTGCGGCGTAGCTTACGCAGAGGGCTTCCGTCCTTATAATGTTTACCCCCGCTACAGCACCAAGCAGCTGCTGCCCTAATCACACACATTTCATTTTTACCCGCTGGCTGAAGGGAATCTTTGGCCAGCGGTATTCCTCAACACAAAAGGAGAATTACTATGAAAAAACTTCGTTGGGGCGTCATTGGCGCCGGCGGTATCGCAGACCGCAGAACCATTCCCGGCATGATGCTGGCTGAAAATGCCGAGCTGGTTGCGGTAATGGAAATCAACATGGAGCTGGCCGAGAAATGCCGTGCCAAATGGAATTGCAAGCGTGCCTACGACAGCGAGGCCGCCCTGCTGGCTGACCCGGAAATCGATGCAGTTTACATTGCCACACCTGTATTTCTCCATGCACGGCAGGCTATGGCCGCTGCCGATGCCGGAAAGCACATTCTCATTGAAAAGCCCTTGGCCGCCACCTCCGAAGAGGGTGAGAAAGTCATCGCCTACTGCGAGGCAAAGGGCGTGAAGATCGCCGCAGGCCTTATGATGCGCTTCGGTTCCTACGTACAGTATATGAAGAAGGCTGTCGCCGAAGGTAAGATTGGCAAGCCCGTCTCCGGTTACTCCCAGTTCACCGGCTGGTTCCCCGATATGCCCGGCAACTGGCGGCAAAACAAGAAGAACGGCGGCGGTGGTGCCATGATGGATATGGGCGTGCACTGTATCGACCTGATGCAGTATATCACCGGCTCCAAGGTCAAGCAGGTAGCCGCTTTCCACGACACCCTGTCTTTCAACTACGAAGTAGAGGACTCCTCTATGGTCATGCTCCGGCTGGAAAACGGTTGTCAGTGCGTGGTTCAGTCCAATTTCAACATCCCCGACGACGCCTCCATGTGGCGTGTGGAAATTTTCGGTGACCAGGGCAGACTGGTGGGCGAAAATATCATCGGTCAGATCGACGGCGGAACTCTGGATGCCCTGTTCTGCGGAAAAGACATCGGTTACGATGCCATGCAGGACACCAAGGATGTAAAGGGTGAAGACGTCAGCGTGGAATTTGGCAACATGTATACCCGGGAAATTGAGTCCTTTGGCAATTCTATTTTGAACAACCTGCCTCTGGAGGTTCCCGCCTCGGATGCTGTCCAGCTGCAGAAGATTATGGAAGCGGCATACCGCTCCAATGATGAAAAACGGGTCATCGACCTATAAATAAAAAACAAATGAGCGGGTGATATTATGGAAAATAAGATTGAAAAGAAAGCCTCTGACTTCCGATACAACACCGGCGAAACCAAGGTCCCCTGGGCTGCAGTAGGTGAGAACTACAACCGGGAGGACGTTATGGCCATCATCAAGTTTATGATGAAGGGTCAGGGCAGCCAGTACGAAGACGCTCTCAAGGCTGTTGAGGAAAAAATCTACGCACTGGACAGTGTCTCCGAGCCCCCTGCCAAGCTGTCTCTGGATGCCGAGGTCGCCAAGGCCGAGGCTATGTGCGATGAATTTTTGAGAACTGAGGGCTGTACCTTCCTGACCAACTGTACCGCCGGCTTCGAAATTGCCTCCAAGTACGCCAACCTGCAGCCCGGCGATGAGGTCATTGTTCCTGCCATCACCTTTGCTGCGACCATGGCATACCCCCTGTCCATCGGCTGTAAGATGGTCTTTGCGGACGTAGATCCCAAGACGCTGAACATGGATCCCAAGGACGTTGCCAAGAAGATCACAAGCAAGACCAAGATGATCGTCCCTGTTCATATTGGCGGCTATCCTGTGGATATGGACCCCATCATGGAGCTGGCAGAAAAGCACGGCATTATCGTGCTGGAGGACGCCGCCCACGGCTTTGGCGGTGAGTACAAGGGTAAGCGCTTGGGCACCATCGGTCACTTTGGCTCCTACTCCTTCCACGAGGTCAAAAACATGACCTCCTTTGGTGAGGGCGGCATTTTGACCACTACCATCGCCGATTTCCGACCTGCCATGAAGCGCGCCCGTTTCTTAGGTGCCGACTTCAGCAAGCATATCAAGAACTGGCTGTATGATGTATGCTCCATCCCCGGTAAGGACGGCAGCAGCTTTGTCGCCACTAACTTCTCCACCACAGAAATTCAGGGTCTGGGCCTGCAGCTGCAGCTTTCCCGTTACAATGAGATTCTGGAGACCCGCAGACAGGCCGCTGCCTATCTGACAAACCGGCTGTCCGTCTGTGACGCCATCCAGCCCCAGGACTTGGGCAACGAGGACATTAAGCCCACCTTCCACCTGTACAGCGTAATTCTGGATCCGGAGAAGGCCGGTGGAGATGTGCAGACCTTCAAGAAGAAGCTGGCTCAGAAGGGCGTTACGGAAATTGCCCACTTTGGCCCTCTGTACCGCTTCGAGGTGCTGAAGGACAGAGGCTATGACGAGGCCGCGATTGCCGCCACCTGCCCTGTGACCGAGGAGGTCTTTGACCGCCGCTTTACCCACTTCCCCATCTACGGTTTGACCCAGGCGCAGCTGGATTACATGGCAGACTCCATTCTGGAATCCATCGATGAAATGCAGCGCGGCGTATAAAACAACAATATAATATCGCAAGCAGGAGGTTCATAATGAAAAAGACTTATTTCTTTATCGACGATGTGATTTGGTGTCTTCGGGATTTGACCCGGGAAAGACCGGCCAGCCTGTTTGACAATCCTTTCTTGAAGGGTCTGAAAGAAGCCCATGACAAATACGGGATGAAGGTGCAGTTGAACCTGTTCTGCCGCACAGACTATTTCTACGGCAGCGATGAGTTTTGCCTTCACGAAATGACTGATGCCTACAAGGATGAATTTACCGCCGCCAGCGACTGGCTTCGGTTCGGCTTCCACGCCAAGCAGGAGTTCCCGGTTTTCCCCCATGTCAACGCGGATTACGAAGATGTGAAATCGGTTCTGGACTACACAAAGGAACATGTTGCACGTTTTGCATCGGAAGCCAATTTTTCCCCTGTATGCATGCCCCACTGGATCTGCATGAGTAAAGACGGCTGCAAAGCTCTCCGCGACGGCGGCATAAAGCTTTTAGGCGCCACAAACGGGGAAGTATGGGAAGTTACTGACGATAACAAAGCCTCCCTCCCCGACAGCTACGGCAAGCAAAACATCGGCAGACTCCTGTATAACAGAAAGCCGGAAGCAAAATTCTGGCCGGGTCCGGGATTTCTTTCCTCTTACAATCACCTCCCCGATGGTGTGTGGCAATCAACTTACGGTACATTCAATACCCATTATGACCCGGAAACCGGACTGCACCTCAAGGTGTTCACCAAGGGATTCGTCTTGGACGAAAATTCCACGGAAGGAGCCTGTGAGATTGCCCGCACCCGTATCGCAGAGGGGCAGGAATGTATTTTCTATGTAACCCATGAGGGGTACTTCTACCCCTTCTATTTCCTCCATCAGCCGGAATACATGGAACGGCTGCACCGTGTCGCGGAAATCTTCCACAATGCCGGTTATACCTACTTCTTCCCGGACGAGTTGGCTGAATAATCCATTCGTGTTTCATAGAGGTGCATAATGAAAAAGACTTACTTCTATATTGACGATGTAATCTGGCTCTTTCGGGATTTGACCCGGCAGAGACCGGCTCACCTTTTTGACAATCCTTTTCTGAAGGGTCTGAAAGAAGCCCACGATAAATATGGGATGAAGGTGCAGCTGAACCTGTTCTGCCGGACAGACTATTTCTACGGCAGCGACGAGTTCTGTCTGCATGAAATGACCGATGCTTACAAGGATGAGTTTGCCGCTGCAAGCGACTGGCTGCGGTTCAGTTTCCACGCCAAACAGGAGTTCCCGGTTTTCCCCCATATCAACGCGGATTACGAAGATGTCAAATCCGTTCTGGACTACACAAAAGAACAGGTCGCACGTTTTGCATCAGAGGCAAATTTCTCCCGTGTGACCATGCCCCACTGGTTCTGCATGAGCAAGGATGGCTGCAAAGCTCTCCATGACGGCGGCATAAAACTTTTGGGTACCAGCTACGGAGAAGTGCTGGAGGTTACCGACGAAAACAAGGCCTCCCTCCCCGACAGCTATGGTAAGCAAAACATCGGCAGACTCCTGTATAACAGAAAACCGGAGGCCAAATTCTGGCTGGATACAGGTTTCCTTGCATCCTATAACCATCTAACCGGCGACGCATGCCGAGCCACCACCGGCACCCTTAATACCCATTATGACCCGGAAACCGGGCTGCATTTCAAAATATTTGCACAGTCACAAGGACTTGGCTTAGACGAGCATCCTACAGAAAAAGCCTGTGAGATTGTCCGTAACCTTTTGGCAGAGGGACCTGAATGTATTATCTATGGAACCCATGAGCAGTATTTCTATCCCTACTATATCATCCATCAACCGGAGTACATGGAGAAGATTCATGCTGTTGCAAAACTCATGTCCGAGGCCGGCTACACCTATTTCTTCCTGGACGAGCTGGTTAAGTAACCCGTTATAACTCTTCCTCTGCAATACAAGAAGCCGCGGACACGCTTTGTGCATGTCCGCGGTTTCTTTATTCTTCCGGTTCTTCCTTTCCGTCCCATTCCTCTTCGCCGTCGGAGGGCTGGATACGGTAAACCCACAGATAATCGTCCATTTTTAAATAGTGGCAGAACATCTCCGCCGCCGCGCCCAAGGGCATGGTGCGCTCCACCGTGGAGGAAATCTTGATTTCAAAATCTCTCGCCATATATACCACATTTTCCCGGATAGCATCTTCCAGACGGGACAGAAAATACGGCCCCAGTTCCATCATGAACCCATACAGCACCACCATTTCCGGATTCAGCAGGTTCACCGCATTGGCAATGGATACCCCAATGCGCTCTGCAGCCTTGCGGACATGGTGCCTGCACAGCTGGTCGCCCTCGTCCAATGCCCGCCGGATATCGTGAACCGTCAGGGGCCGGCTTCTATCATAAAACTCGTTTAATACAGAGTACACACCCTGTTCCAGCGCTTTTCCGATTTCTTTGGAGATACTGGGAAACGCCGCCGCATGCTCCACACAGCCGGATTTTCCGCAGTAGCAGGTACTGCCGCCCTCCCCTTCATAATTTATCACCGTATGACCCAGCTCTCCCGCCGCGCCCCGGGACCCGCCAACCACAATCCCGTTGCAGCAGATAGAGCTGCCAATGCCATTGGAAAGCTCTACACAGAAGAAATTCTTCGCGCCCCGGGCAACACCGAACCGCTGTTCAATCAGCGCCGGCAGTGTAACCGCACTGAAGCATTTGACCGGCAGCGACAGCGCTCGCTCCAGGCCGCTCTTTAACTCCCGGTTGATCCAATTTATAAAATGCGCATAGGAGGAATCACTGCCGTCAAAATACCCCGGTCCATACAGTGGGTCGCCAATGCCCACGCCAACGATCTTCCGGTCTGCAAATGCCTGGATCAGCATTTGGGTCACCGCAACAATTTTCGCCTCCAGCGCGGATTTGTCCGTTGCCGGCGAAAAGGGCGTTTCCTCCCGGCGGAGAATCTTGCCGTCAAACCGGGTCACCACATGGATAATCGTCGCAGAGGTGAAGCTGATGCCAATTGCGCAGATATAATCCTTGTTGATCTCCAGCAGGGCACGCTTGCGGCCATGTCCGGAGGAATAAAAGCCCGTCTCTACCAGCAGCTTTTCCTCTTGAAGCTCTTTGATCATCGCACCCACGCTGGCAGGCCGGTAATCCGTCAGGGAAATCAGCTTGGTACGGCTGACCGGCCCCAAATGGTTCACCAAATTCAAAACAGAATAGCATCTGTGGGAATGATAGCTATTGGTCATAGCCCTGTGCCTCCTTTTTCAGCTTCATTTTTATCATATCCGTAAATATCATACCACATATTTCCGGCAATAGCAACCTAATTGTATTCATTTTTAATAATATCTCCCGTCCTACCCGCTTTCCGTCTCCAATTCTATGCAAAAAACCAAAATCAACATGGCCAAATGGCCGCTGCCATTCTTGTTCTCTTTTAACAAAAAGCAAAAAAGCACCCTTCCTTATATTGACATTCCCACTGGATAGTGTATACTATACTTGATTTCATGGTGTTTGCAGCGCCCCTTGCAGGTATTTTGCGGGCATATTTCCAAACACCCCCCAATTAATACAAAACCGCAAAAATAAACGGCTGTATCTGCAGAACCGTAATACTGCCAAAACAGCCAATGAAACTAAAACAGGTGGTAGAGCACTATGCTGGCTATTATCAATGCTGAACTGATCATGCACAATCACTACATCCCCGAAGCTGTCCTTTTGATAGAGGATGGCATCATCCGCGGCTTTGGTGAAATGCGCAGCACCCCGATTCCCGATGGCTGTGAAATTCTGGACGTGGCAGGCGCCTATGTAGGCCCCGGTCTGATCGATACCCATAATCACGCCGGCGGCGGTAAATGGGTATTTGAGGACCCCGCCCACGCCGCGCAGTTTAACCTGCACCACGGCACAACCACCATGCTCCCCACTCTTTACTTTAACCAAAACAAAGAAAACCTGCTATCGCAGATTAAGCTGCTGCAGGCAGCCATGAAAACCCCGGAATGTGCCAATTTCGTCGGCTTTTACATGGAAGCGCCTTACATGAATCCCAAGTTCGGCGCCGACCGGGAGGGAAATCCCTGGAAAGGCCCCATTTGTAAAGAGGACTACCAGCCCCTTATCGATGCAGTCGGTACGGATGCCTACGCCTGGTGTGTAGCACCGGAGCGCGAGAATATCGAAAGCTTTGTGAAGGATGCCAAGCAGGCAAACCCCAATGTGCGCTTCACAGTTGCCCACAGTGAGGCCTCCCCTTCCCAAATCGAAGCACTGATGCCCTATGGCCTGTGCATCGGCACCCATCACACCAACGCCACCGGTGACCTGCCCAAGTACCCCGAGTGCCGGGGTGTTTGCGTAGACGAAACCGTCAATTATAACCGGGAGATTTACGCCGAGCTGATTTGCGACAGCCGTGGCATCCACGTTGACCCCTATATGCTCCGTTTGATCCGCCGCATCAAGGGCGATGACCGGATCATGCTGATTTCCGATTCCTGCGTCTTTGACGGCCCTGTGCCCGAGGGGTACGATGGCGTGACCGATTTGTGCTTCGACTTTGAGGGCGAAATTGCCGGATCCAAGCTGACGCTGGATGTGGCCTGCCGGAACATGATGAAGCATACCGGTGCATCCTTAGTGGATGTATTCAATTTTGCGTCCTACAACCCTGCCAAGTGCTATGGTATGACCGACCGCGGCGAAATCGCCGTCGGTAAGCGCGCAGACCTTGTGGTTGTGGATTATAAAATGCATGTGCAAAAAGTAATTTTAAAAGGAGAAATTGTACTATGAAAGACTTTGTTGTAGAGCCCGCAACCAAGTTCAGCTTCCAGCCTGCTGACTTCGTGCCCTTCAAGGACCGTGAAGTATGCGAGCGTGTACGTAAGATGAGCGGCAAGGAACTGGAGCAGCGTGAGCCCTGGTGGCATCCTGAGTTTGAAGTTAAGGTCATGATGAACCCCCACCCCGTTCTGATCGCTACCCTGTTCTCCCGTCTGAAGGCCGCTTCCGAGGCCGGCAAGACCTTCACCATGATCCTGGGCAACCCCGAGCCCGACACCTACATCCCTCTGGCACAGCTGATCAACTACTTCCAGGTTGACTGCTCCAAGGTGCACCTGTTTGCCGAGGACGAGTGGGCTGACGATCAGGGTAACATCGCCCCCATCACCTACGAAGCAGGTTTTGCCCACTCCATGATCAAGTACCTGTACTACCAGATCGACGAGAAGCTGCGTATGCCCATGGAGAACGTCCACTTCCCCACCAACGCAAACATTAACGACTACTCCAAGATCATCAACGACATCTCCGAAGGCGGCGCTGATATTGCTTCCACCTCTCCCGGTTGGGCTGGCCACATGGCTTTCGTTGACCCCATCCCCGAGTTCATCGGCAGCGGCGACATCGAAGAGTGGCTGAATCAGCCCGCTAAGCTGGTCAAGCTGCACCCCATGACCATTATGCAGAACTCCCTGAACGGCACCTTCGGTCAGTCCGGCGACATCGCCAATGTGCCTCCTATGGCTGCTACCATCGGACCTCTGGACGTTATGCGTGCCAAGGAGCGTATCGAAGTTCATGCTCTGGCCACTTGTGGCACTTTCTCCTCCTGGCAGAGAATGACTTCCCGTCTGTGTACCCACGGTCCCATCACTCCCTACCTGCCCAGCACCATGCTGCAGACCAAGAAGACTCAGGTCTACATCAGCGAAGAGCTGGCTGCTCCCTTCGAGTGCTGGGAGAAGGTCGGTTACTAATTCTTCTCAACTCACAGCAAGGGAGCCAGCAGGCTCCCTTGTTCTGCCTTATACAGAAAAGGAGATCCTTATGAGAACCTACACATTAAAAAAGATCACCGGCACCCCCGACTGGGAAAATATCGCCATTCTCCCCATTGACACGCTGATGTGGACGGAAGCCACGGATATCCGCGCCCAGGCCCAGCTGTGCTGGGACGACGAAGCCATCCATGTGCGTCTGAAAGCCGATGAAACAGAAATCCGCGCAGAGCACACCGGGCTGCTGGCCTCTGTCTGTGAGGATAGCTGTCTGGAATTTTTCTTCGGCCCTGTAGACGGTGACAGCCGGTATTTTAATTTCGAATTTAACCCCAACTGCGCCCTTTATCTGGGTTACGGCCGCAACATGGATGAGCTGATACGACTGGTGGTGCAGGACCAGGATGAGACCTTTGCCCCCCGCGTCCAGCGCAGCCAAACCGGCTGGGAAATCACATACCGGGTTCCCTTCGCATTCATCCGGAAGTTCTTCCCGGAGTTTACCCCTACTGAGAATCTGCCTTTCCGCGGCAACTGCTACAAGTGCGGCGATTTGACCCCAAAGCTTCACTTCCTGTCCTGGAATCCCATTGAATCCGGGCGCACTTTCCACTGCCCCCAGTATTTCGGTCGTATGATTTTTGGCGGCGCAGACGCCTAATTGACCGATATTATAAATCTTGCACCGTATTTTATATTGATTGCCTAAAAATTTCCCCTATAATAGTATTATAAACAGTGACTGGTTCACCTTTTGCCCACTGTGATCATCTTATGTTTATATTGGGAATTTCCAATTGGGGGTAATCCTATGAAATTAAGTGCTTTTCTACTCAGCTACGATGCGCAGTACCGGGCAGGTATGTCCTCCCGTCAGATTGTGGACAAGGCTCTCAGCCAAGGCTTCCAGGCCATCGAGCCCTTCTCCGCTCCGGATTTGGTAACTATGGCGCAGGCTGCGGATTTGGGCCAATACGTCCGGGACAAGGGCGCCACCATAAGCTGTTACTCCATCTGTGCCGATCTGATAACCAGAGACCGGGACACGGTTCTTGCGGATATGAAAAACCGCATCGATATGGCAGCTGCCATGGGCTCCCCCTATTACCACCATACCATCTTCCCCCGTCTTTCCCTGGCCCATCCTGGGGATGCCTCTTACCACGACATATTCCGGCGTGCTATGCAAGTCCTGCCGGAGCTGTGCAGCTACGCCCAGGACAAGGGTGTGCTGTGTATCTACGAGGAGCAGGGCCTGTATTTTAACGGCTGCAACTCCGTTCTGCGGCTGGCTGAGGCGCTGGGGGATTCTCCTTTCGGCCTGGTGGCTGATCTGGGCAACATTCTCTTTGTGGATGAGCGTCCGGAGTCCTTCATCGGCCTGTTTGCCGATAAGATCGTTCACGTACACTGTAAAGATTATCTGCTCAAGTCCGGAAATGAGGGCTGGCCCGGCAGAGAGTGGTACATGACCCGCAGCGGTAATTTCCTCCGGGAGACCATCCCCGGCCACGGCATTATTGAATACCAGAAGGTATTCCGCCTGCTCCAGCAGATACAGTATGACGGCTGGTATTCCGTGGAATACTCCGCTCTGGAATCTCAGGATATTGCCATCCCCCTGGCCATGGAAAATCTGCAGCGCATTTACGACCAGGTACACGCTACCGATATGTGCATGAAAGATTTGATTTAAAGAGAAGTGAGTATATGAAAAAGCCATGGGAACATCAGGTAACTCCGTTTAAAATCATCGGAAATCTCTATTTTGTCGGCTGCCGCGGGGCTTCCTGCCACATGATCGACACCGGCGCTGGCTTGATACTCATCGATACCGGCTATCCCCAGAATCTGTATCAGGTAATTGAAAATATTTACGCACTGGGCTTTAATCCCCATGATGTAAAGTATATTATCCACACCCACGGCCATATTGACCACTGCGGCGGTACCAAAGCTTTTGTATCCCTGTACGGCGGAAAGACATTCATCGGCAAGGGCGACGAAAACTATGTCAACGGCACATTGGATTTAACCTGGGCAAAGGAGTTGGACGAAGAATACGACGGTGCTTTTGAAGCAGACGTGATCCTTCAAGACGAGGACGTGGTCTGCCTTGGCAACACCAGCATCCGGATTCTCTCCACCCCCGGTCACACACCCGGTACTATCTCCCTGTTTTTTGACACCCATGAAAACGGAAAAACCTATAAAGTGGGTATGCACGGCAGTGTAGGTACCAATTCTATGGCGCTGGACTGGCTTACTGCCAATAATCTCTCCCCCGACTGCCGCCGTCAGTTTTTGGAGGGCATCACTCGGCTGCAAGCTATCCACGTGGATGTTTTTCTGGGCAATCACGTCTGGAACAATGACACCCTTGGTAAATATCAACGTAGCTTGACAGAAACCGAGAATCCCTTCATCGACCCGGATGGCTGGAAGGCTTTCCTGGCCGAATGTGCCGCAAGCGTCCAAAAAATGGTGGACGAGAACAGATAATTCTGCATGTTTCTTTTGCCCCCAAGGCAGGTATCCGCCACTTTTAAGGCATTTGCGCAACATCTGAAATAGACCCGCGCCTCCGGTTCACAACACCGGAGGCGCGGATGTTTTTATGGATTTCTATGGGGATTGTATATCCAGAAGTTCTGCCAGACGGGAGATGAAGGTTTTGTTGCTGGGACAGGGAATATTCCCATCGGCATTCTGGGGGAAATACTTGGCCCAGACCGCATCGTCCCGGCTTTTCCAGGCAGTTTCAATGGCGCACCGGATGGAGTGTTCTACCGCGCGCCCGTCCTTACTGCCGCACAGTTCCGCCACTGCCGGATACAACTCCTTGGTCAGCCGCTGATTGGGGTCCCGGGAGAACAGCGGAATACCGGCACAGAGCTGTTGATAGCCGTCCCGCCGGGTCGTAAAGTTCAAAATATGCAAATGGACTGCCGTCTCATTTTGCGGGGTGGACTTTCTCTTGGGTACCGGTGACTGCTGCAGCAAATCCAGCAAACGCACACAAACTGCATTGACACAGGGCATAGTCAGAATATAGTCAACGCCCAGCTGGGCGGCAGCCCGCACAATATAATCGCTGGAGTAGTTTGTCAGTGCCAGCACTGCCGGCGGCACATAGGCCGTCTCCTGCAACACCGTCAGCCCATCCTTAAACGGAAGCATAAGATTGAGAATCAGCGCGTCCGGGCAAAAAGAAGCCAGTAATTCCAGCGCTGTCTTGCCGTCTTGACAGATTCGGATATCGAATTCCCCACGAAAGGCATTCTTCAGCGCATTGGTAAACGGCTCCGAGCTGTCCGCAATCAGCAACTTTCGCAATCCTATCACCTCTTGCTATTAGAATACCATATTTTACCATGCTTGACAAGGGAAGCCGGGATTGTATAATTCGACATTTTTCGAGATTGTATGGTATTATAATGACCCAGATGCAAATTCTTTGGGACTGATTCCGTACTCCGATTTAAACGCGCGGTAAAAGTTTGCATAATCACCAAACCCACAGACCTTGTACACCTCACCGGGGGTCTGTCCCAAAGCCATCAGCTCTCTTGCCTGCATTAACCGCTTTAAGGTAATGTACTTGTAAACGCTGGTGCCTGTCTGCCGGGTAAAGGTGTGGGCCAAATGATATTTGCTCACATAGAACATCCCGGCCAGCTGTTCCAGTGTTATATTCTCCTGGCTGTGGCTGTTAATATAGGAAACCACCTGGCTTACCAGATCCGGGGTATCCGCCTGCTTTTCCGGCAGTGTCTCCTGCCGCGCCAAACGGTTCACCTCCACCATCAGCTGGAAAAACAGCCCCTCTCCATAACGGCCACTTCCAAATTCCTGGCTGTAATACTCCCGGTTCAGCAGTTCCAGCAGCTCCCGGATTTTCTGACGCACCACCACCGGCGGCCGCAGAAGATTGGCATGCTCCGGTGCCTCACTGCCAAAGCAGGACATCAAATCCGTCCCGTCACTGCAAAGTCCGGCAAGATAGCTGCGGTCAATCCACAGCACAATCCGCTCATAGGGACTGCCCGGCAACACCAGCGGCTGGTGCAGCTGCTGGGGGTTCAAAAGCAGTAAATCTCCCTGATTCAAATGATAGGTTTTTCCCTCGATCCAGTAGGAAACCTCACCGCCCAGGAGAAAGTAAATTTCATAAAAATCATGGTGGTGAACACTGACCGCTCCCGGCTTTGCCTCCCGATAGTGAAAAATCTCAAATTGTTTGGTTTTCATACTCTGGCGGTCATCAAACCGCTGGGTACGCATAGACACGGCAACCATCTCCTTTCGTATATTTTACAGCAATTTTCGCAAAGTGTCAAACAAGATTTGTCGTTTATATTGCAAATATCTTCTGTTATACTGGAACTATCCAAAATTGAACGGAGTGAAGCGTCATGGTTCCATTTATGGACGAAAACTTCCTGCTTTCCAACGATACCGCAAAGGCTCTGTACCACAGCCATGCGGCAAAAATGCCCATTGCAGACTACCACTGCCACATCGATCCCAAGGACATCTACGAGGATCGCCGCTTTGAGAATATCACCCAGGTTTGGCTGGGCGGAGACCACTATAAGTGGCGTATTATGCGCTCCAACGGTATTGACGAGTATTACATTACCGGTGCCGCTCCCGACCGGGAAAAATTTCAGAAATTTGCACAGACACTGCCCCGGTGCATCGGCAACCCCATGTACCACTGGTGTCATATGGAACTGCGCAGCTTCTTTGGCTATGAGGGTATCCTGAACGGCGAAACCGCCCAGCAGGTCTGGGAGCTGACCCAGGAAAAGCTGGCTGACCCCGCTTTCAGTGCCCGCGGGCTGATTCTGCGCAGCAATGTGGCCATGATTGGCACCACCGATGACCCCTGCAGTGACCTAATGTATCACAGCCTCTTGGCACAGTCCGATTTCCCTGTGAAGGTCTGCCCCAGCTTCCGGCCCGACCCGGCGCTGAACATCCATAAGCCCGGCTTTGCTGCTTATATCCGGAAGCTGGCAGAAGCCGCGGGCACCCAAATCACCTCTGCTGCCGATGTTTGCAAAGCCCTCTCTGCCCGGATTGCCTATTTCGATTCCCACGGTTGCCGGGCCTCTGACCACGGACTGGATTATGTGATGTACCATCCTGTATCCGGCGAGGCGGTTGAGGCAGCATTTGCCAAGGCTCTTGCAGGAACAGCCCTGACAAAGGATGAGATTGAAGGTTACCAGACCTATATGCTGCTCCACTGCGCCAGAGAATACGCCCGGCACGACTGGGCCATGCAGCTGCATTTCAGCTGCCAGAGAAACCCCAATACCCGCGCCATGGCCGCCCTCGGCCCGGACACCGGTTTTGACTCTATGGCAGTGACCCAAAACAGCGGGCTCTATCCCTTGATGGACGCGCTGGAGCAGGAGAATCTGCTTCCCAAGACCATTCTCTACAGCCTCAATCCTGCAGATGACCAGTGGCTGGACACGCTGCTGGGCGCGTTCCAGGGCACAGGAATCCCCGGCAAAATTCAGCACGGCAGTGCCTGGTGGTTCAACGACAATAAGGTCGGCATGCAAAACCAAATGACCAGCCTTGCTAATTTGGGGATTTTAGGCAACTTTATCGGTATGCTGACCGACTCCCGGAGCCTGCTCAGCTATCCCCGCCACACGTATTTCCGCAGAATCCTCTGCAATCTCATCGGCACCTGGGTAGAAAACGGCGAATATCCTGCCGACATGGAAACCCTGGGTGCGCTGGTGGAGGATATCTGCTATAATAACGCCAAGCGTTACTTCAATCTTTAATCTACAACAGGAGGAACATCTTATGCCAATGCAAATGGGCTTTCGCTGGTACGGCGAGGGCAACGACAACATCAAGCTCTCCGACATCAAGCAGATTCCCGGTGTGACCAGTATTGTCTGGGCACTGCACCACAAAATGCCCGGTGAAGTCTGGGAGGAAGCAGAAATTGCTGAAGTGAAGCGCCAGCTGGACGAATACGGCTTCAATATGGATGTTGTAGAGTCCGTGAACGTCCACGACGATATCAAAATCGGCCTGCCTTCCCGTGACGGCCACATTGATGCCTACAAGCAGACCATTCGCAACCTGAGCAAATTCGGCGTAAAGGTCATCTGCTACAACTTTATGCCTATCTTTGACTGGACCCGTTCCAACCTGTTCCACCCTGTGGGCGACGGCTCCACCGCCCTGTTCTATGAAAAAGGCATGATCCAGGACGACTACAATGCCATGGCAAAGTACATCCTGGACTTTACCGAGAAATATAACATGTCCTTCCCCGGCTGGGAACCGGAGAGAATGGCCAAACTGGATGAGCTGTTCAAAGCGTACAAGGACGTAACCCACGAGGTCTTGTGGGAAAATCTCAAGTACTTCCTGGAAGCGATTATGCCTACCTGCGAGGAATGTGACGTAAAAATGGCCATCCATATGGACGATCCCCCCTGGGATATCTTCGGTCTGCCCCGTCTGCTGATCAACGAGGCCAACATTGACCGTTTCCTGAAGATGGTAGACAACCCCTACAACTGCCTGACCCTGTGCTCCGGCTCTCTGAATGCCGACCCCAACAACAACGTGGCCGCCATCGTGCGCAAGCACTGCGACCGGATCGCCTTTGCCCACATTCGCAACGTAAAGCACTTTGAAAACGGCGATTTCTCCGAAGCCTCCCACCGGGATTGCGACGGCGACACCGGTATTCTGGAAATTTTGAAAGCCTACCACGACGGCGGCTTTGAGGGTTATATCCGCCCCGACCACGGCCGTCATCTGTGGGGCGAGGGTCCCGGCACTGTCCGCCCCGGCTACGGCCTTTATGACCGCGCTCTGGGCATCATGTATATGCTGGGCGTGTGGGATATGCTGGACAAACTGGACAACAAATAATTTTGGAGGTAATGAATTATGCTGAATCTTCCCTTGAACATTGATTTTTCCGGTAAGGTTGCCGTGGTTACCGGCGCTGGCGGTCTGATTTGCGGCGCTATGGCCCGTGCTTTTGCACAGAGCGGTGCAAAGGTCGCTGCTCTGGATTTGAACGAGGATGCCGTCAAGAAGCTGGCTGACGAACTGAAAGCCGAAGGCTTTGTCTGCGAGGGCTATAAGGCCAATGTACTGGATCCGGAGTCTCTGGAGGCTGTCCATCAGGCAGTGCTCGCAGATCTGGGCTCCTGCGATATTCTGGTCAACGGTGCCGGCGGCAACAACCCCCGCGCAACCACCGACAATGAGTACCAGCACGAGGCCAAAGAGGGCGGCAAGTCCTTCTTTGATCTGGATGCCGGCGGTGTAGACTTCGTGTTCAAGCTGAACTTCCAGGGCACCTTGCTCCCCACTCAGGTCTTTGCCAAGGACATGGTGGAAAAGAAGGCCGGCGTTATTCTGAACATCTCCTCTATGAACGCTTACACCCCTCTGACCAAGATTCCCGCATACTCCGCTGCTAAGGCCGGTATCTCCAACTTCACCCAGTGGCTGGCTACCCACTTTGCCGGCACCGGTATCCGCTGCAATGCCATTGCCCCCGGCTTCCTGGTCTCTGCCCAGAACAAGGCACTGCTCTTCAACGAGGACGGCACTCCCACCGCCCGCTCTGCCAAGATTTTGAACGGCACCCCCACCGGCCGGTTTGTGGACGCTTCCGAACTGCTGGGCGCAACCCTGTTCCTGTGCGATGACCGGTCCGCTTCCGCCATTACTGGTGTGGTTCTGCCCATCGACTGTGGCTTCGCCGCCTATTCCGGCGTGTAATCGGAGGATTGTCCAATGGATGTATTAGCTAGACTGGCGAAGGCCGGTGTTGTGCCGGTAGTTGTTCTGGACGATGCAAAGGATGCCGTTCCCACTGCCAAGGCCATGCTCGCCGGCGGCATCGATGTCATGGAAATCACCTTCCGTACCGCTGCTGCAGCAGATTCCATCCGCGCCGTGGCAGAAAACTGCCCGGATATGCTGGTGGGTGCCGGCACTGTTCTGAATCTGGAGCAGTGCAAGCTGGCAGTTTCCATGGGTGCCAAATTCATCGTCTCCCCCGGTTTCGATGCCGAAGTCGTTGCCTGGTGTGTGGAAAACGGCATCGCGGTTACCCCCGGCTGTGTCACTCCCACCGAGATTATGGCTGCCATCAAGCTGGGCCTGAAGGTCGTGAAGTTCTTCCCCGCCAATGTGTACGGCGGACTCAATGCCATGAAGAATCTGGCAGCTCCCTTTGTGGGCATCAAATTCCTGCCTACCGGCGGTGTAAATGCCGCCAATCTGCGGGAGTACATTGACGCACCCTTTATCCACGCGGTTGGCGGCTCCTGGGTTTGCCCCAAGGCCGACATTGCCGCAGGCAATTTCGAAAAAATTACTGCTTTGTGCGCCGAGGCCCGGCAAGCGGCCTTCGGTTAATAGGAGGATAAATCATGGCTAAGATTATTACCTTTGGCGAGCTGATGCTCCGCCTGCAGCCTTATAACTATGAGCGTTTTGTTCAGTGCGACCACGTAGAGTTTACCTTTGGCGGCGGCGAGGCCAACGTGGCCGTATCCCTTGCCAATTACGGCATGGATGTTGCCTATGTAACCAAGCTCCCCACCCACGCTATTGGCCAGAGCGCCGTCAATTCCCTGCGCCGTTACGGTGTGGACACCTCAAAAATTGTCCGCGGCGGCGACCGGGTAGGCATCTACTTCAACGAAAAGGGTGCCTCCCAGCGCGGCTCTGTCTGCATTTACGACCGGGCACACTCCGCAATTCAGGAGTCCTCTCCCGCTGACTTTGACTGGGATGCCATTTTCGAGGGCGCTGAATGGTTCCACTTCACCGGAATCACCCCGGCACTGGGCGCCAATCTGGTGGAAATCTGCAAGCAGGCCTGCCAGGCAGCCAAGGCCCGGGGCGTTAAAATCTCCTGTGATTTGAACTACCGCGGCAAGCTCTGGACCCGCGCCCAGGCACGGGAGGCTATGACCGAGCTGTGCCAGTATGTGGACGTGTGTATCTCCAACGAAGAGGATGCCAAGGATGTATTCGGCATTGAAGCCGAGGCTACCGACATTTATGCCGGTACTTTGAATCACGAAGGCTACAAGTCCGTTGCCCGTCAGCTGGCTGACAAATTCGGCTTTGAAAAGGTTGCCATCACCCTGCGTGAGAGCCACTCTGCCTTTGATAACGGCTGGAGCGCCATGCTCTATGACGTTGCATCCAACGAGTACTGCTTCTCCAAGAAGTACGAACTGCACATCATCGACCGGGTAGGCGGCGGTGACAGCTTCGGCGGTGGTCTGATTTACAGCCTGCTCACTGGTAAGTCCAATCAGGCTGCCGTGGAATTTGCCGTTGCCGCATCTGCTTTGAAGCACTCCATCGAGGGCGACTACAATATGGTTACCCTTGCAGAAGTGGAAAAACTGGCCGGTGGCGACGGTTCCGGCCGGATTCAGCGATAATCCAAATAAAATACCCCCGGAAGCATTTGCTTCCGGGGCTGTTTCTTTGTGGATTTTTATACGCGGCCTTCCAGCTGGTTGTCGTAGTGCAGGTCGTAAGCCTTCTCCTCGGGAGTGAACTTGCGCAGGGTGTTGATGACCTCGCCGTTCTTCCACTTGCGGTCGTTGACTTCCTCGGTGGTGCCCATAACGGTGATGTTAGCCTGACGGCGGCGGTTACGGACATGGTCCCAGTCGATGAAGTAGATGTGAGCGAACTCACCACCGTCCAGCTTGCCGTCCTTGATGGTCATGGTCTCGCTGCGGCCGAAGAATACGGAACGCAGGTGGCCGTCGGTGTTCATGGAGGTGTAGTTGCCGGGCTCGTCAACATAGCGGCCGAACTGTGCGTGGATGGGGCCGGGATGACGGTAGTCACCCTCGTTGGTGTAGTCGGGGATCATCTTACGCATGATGTCCAGCAGGTCATGCTGCAGGAACTCCAGGTCAAAGGTGTCGATGTCATGAGAGCACTCCTGAACCATGACGGAGCAGGTAGTGTGGTGGGAAACGATAGCAACCGTGCCGTTGATAACGCCGGAGTCCTTGACGATCTGCATAACTTCCTTAGAGATGTCGTGGAAGGTGGGGATCCAGCCGCGGGACTGCAGCTCCAGTTCTTTCTGATACACTTTAAATTCCATTTTATATTACCTCCAAAAATAATGTGTAAACGTAATTAGGCGTGACGCTCGTCCCAAGCCTTACGGACGGCGGCAATCATCTCGTCCACCATAGCAGCGCGGTCAGCAGCCTTGGCAACACCGGAGGAAGAACCGGTGGCATCTGCGCCGGCGATGATGGTGTCATAAACATCCTTGCCGTTGGAAATACCGGCAGCGGTCAGTACCAGAATGTTTTCATTGACACTCTTGACGCACTTGGTAGCAGCTTCTACGTACTCGGGGCCTACGCTGACACCGGTACCGATCAGCTCAGAGGGCTCGGCCACGATGATGTCCGGATTCAAAGTAGCGATCTTGCTGGCGTCTGCCATGGAGTCTGCGCAGACAATGGTGAGCAGGCCAACCTCCTCGGCCCGGGCGATGGTGTCCTTCAAAACTTCAAAGGTCACAGGCTTTTCAACGTGGTTCAGCATAACGCCCTCAGCACCGGCAGCAACCAGAGACTCGGGCAGAATGTCTGCCAGACCGCGGCCTACGGGAATGGGGTCCATATGGGGTGCAAATACGTGAATCCGCTTGGTATTTTCCTTGACCCGGCGGATATCTACCACAGGGCAGGTGAAGATAATGTCTACACCATACTTTTCAGATGCGGCATCTGCAGCCTTTGCCAGCTCCAGAATCTCATCGCCGTACAGGTAGGACTTAGGTCCAATTTCAAAGAACGGTGCTTTGATGGTGCAATTCTGATTCATAATAACAACCTCCGTTTTTTGTTCGCTTACATTATACCGAAGGCGGGAAAATATGTCAATCATATTATTTCATTTTGTTGTTTTAGATAAACTTTCACCGGAAAATATGGATAAAATACCAGCGCATTGCCCCTATAATTTTCTTGAAAGAAAATATTATTTGTGTTATAATAAAAAACAGAAAGCATATAAGGAGGAATTATTATGAAACCCGAATCCATTCAGGCAATCCATGCAGCTTACGATATTGAGCAGGCCTGCATTGCTGAAATGAAAGCCTACATTGACGATGCCCAGTTTGGCAAGGCTGTAGACCTGCTGTCTGCCGCTCCCCGTATCGGTGCTGCCGGCTGCGGTCACTCCGGCATTATCTGTCAGCACTTTGCCCATCTGATGTGCTGCATTGAGCGGCCCGCCCGTTTTATCTCTCCTGCAGAAGCAGTTCATGGCGCTACCGGCTTTTTGCAGGCAGGAGATGTGATGGTGTTTGCCTCCCGTGGCGGCAAGACCAAGGAGCTTCTGCCCATTGTAGACATTTGCAAGGCAAAGGGCGTATCCATTATTACCGTAACAGAGAACATGGAATCCCCTCTGGCGCAGGCTGCCGATGTGGTTCTGAAGCAGCACGTAAACCGGGAGACCGACAAGTGGAACGCTCAGGGAACCACCTCTACCACCGCCCTGTGTATGATTTTCCACGCCCTGCAGGCCGCAGTCATTGAGGAGACCGGCTACCAGGCAGAGCAGTTTGCCCTGATTCATCCGGGCGGAGCTGTGGGCGAGCGTTTGAACAACAAGGCACTGTAAAAATAGCGGGAGAAGAAGCCATGCCTTCTGGAAAGCTGAAAATTGATAACCGGCGGCAGCTGATACTGGACCAGTTAAACCAGGCAGGGCAGGTCTCCGTAGCGCAGCTGAGTAAAACGCTGGGCGCAACTCCGGTAACCATCCGCAATGATTTGGATGTGCTGGCAAGTGAAGGCCGTCTGGAGCGGATTCAAGGCGGTGCGGTGTGTAAGAACCGGGGAAGTAGTCCCTGGCTGGCAGCAGACAGCAGCTTTGTAGTCTGCCAGGCGGAAAAGCAGGCCATTGCCCAGCGTACACTTGCCTGTATTCACGACGGCGACACCCTGTTTATCAATTCCGGAACAACCTCCCTTGCCATTGCCCAAGCGCTCAGCAAGCGCAAACTGATAAACGTAGTTACCAACTCCCTTGCTGTAGCCAATTGCCTGGCCCATTGCGCCACCATTCGGGTGGTGTTGCTGGGCGGCGAATTGAATGCAGATTACGGCTTTACCTACGGCGGTGACACCGTGGAGCAATTGCGGCTATATCAGCCGGCCTGGAGCATCCTTTCCGTAGACGGCGTGGACGTGGAAAGCGGTATCACCACCTACCACGCGGAAGAGGCCATGATTGACCGGATGATGATGGAGCGGGCACGGAAAACTATCATTGCCGCCGATTCCCGAAAAATCGGCAAAGCCGGATTCACCCGCATTTGCGGTATCGACAGCCGGCATATTCTGATTACCGACAGCGGCTGTGACCAAGCCGTCTGCTCCCGGCTGGAGGATGCAGGCGCTACTGTCTATATTGCATAACAAGGGCGTGTTGCAAAATGTAACACGCCCTTCATGTGATACGTCTGTTAAATTTTGGTCTCGACAACTGCGCCATTGTTGTCCGAGCTGTAGATGAGCTTGTTGATAAGCGCGATGGTGTTTGCCGACTCCTCCGGCGGATTTACCGTATTTTCTGCCCCGGTGGTAATTCCTTCCATAAAGTAGCGGATTTCGTTATAATAAATATTCTCTTTTTGGATTCCCGGGTTATATGTCTCACCGGTTCTCATGTAAACAGTAAGTGCATTGTTGGAATAGTCAACCGTAGCCTTTTCAAATGCCACGCGGTATCCAATGGCGCAGGGAACGCCCGTCTGGGACCAATCCCCCAGCGCCAGCATAGAGAAGCCCGGGTATCTTAAGGTAGAGTGGGCGATGTCCTTTTTGCTGTAAATGTCCTGTGTGCAGCAGGAGACAGACTCCGGCTGTCCAAACAGATACCGTACCATGTCCACATCATGGACATGCATATCCGCAATGCAGCCGTGTGTTTTTTCGTAATCCATAAACCAGTTTTTGGTTTCCGCATAGGGGTTGAAGGGAGGATCGCTCATGCGGTAAAAAATACCGGACTTTGCAGCGCCGAAGGTATTGTTCTGTATTGCCTCTTTTAGGAAATTATAATAAGGGTCAAACCGCAGGCACTGGGCAATCATCAGCTGACGGTCAGCAGCCTTTGCCGCCGCGATCATCTCTGCACATGCCTCGTCTGTGAGGCTCATGGGCTTTTCACACAGCACGGGATATCCCATGCCCAAAGCCGTGACAGTAACCTCCTTATGCAGGAACGTGGGCAGGCAAATATCCACAAAATCAAGGGTTTCCTTCTCCAGCATTTCACGCCAATCGGTATAGGTATGGACGGCATCGCTGAGCTCAGTGCGGAAGTCCTCGATGCGAAGATCACTGACCGCTACCAGCTGGGCCAGTCCTTCCTCCTGCAGCTTTAACAGCGCTTTCAGGTGTGCAACTCTTGCAATCACGCCAAAGCCGATCAGTCCAACACGTAACATATTGTTTCCTCCTTATAAGTAAATAAAAGTTTCAGCCATTTTTCATAGCTGCGGTATTCTTTCCGGTTTTTTGGGCCGTATTTATGCAGCAGCGGCCTTATTCCTGATTATCAGCCCAATCAATATGTACCGCCAGCATCTTGGTTCTGTCCTCCATCAGCTGCCGGTACATATCCGGTGCATTCTGGCAGTGGATTCTATGGGTCACCATCTCTGCTGTGCTGATCTGCCTGTCGCTGAGCAGCTGCAGGAAAAACTTATTCTCCCGGTTTTGGGTCCAACGGTTATCAGCCGTCACTTTTGTGGGGTGGATCATCCAGTTTGCCGCGCCGATAACGGTCAACCCCTTGACGTTGCAGTAGTTCAGGTCAATCAAGGACTTGGTTTTGGGGCTGCTGGTAATGACCACAGCGCCCCGCTCTGCCGCACATTTCATCTCTGTGGAGATCAAATTGGCGTTTGCTGTGGTTTCGTATACAATATCCGCCATCTCTCCGTCTGTCAGACCGGCAACATATTCTACAATATCCGTATCCAGAGAGTTGACCGCCACAAAGCCCGGGGTCTTGGGAACAAAGCTCAGTCTGTGGTCAGACACGTCCGTTACAATGACCTTGACAGCGCCCGCCACCTTGGCAAGACGCGCCACAAGCTGTCCCACAAGCCCTGCGCCAAACACCAGCACTGTACTGCCCGGCTTTACCTCACGGGCACGAATGCTGGCCATTGCCACCACGCCCAGCGAAGAAAACACCGCCTCATCGTTGGAGACATTCTCCGGAATTGGCACATAAAGGGAATCTTCCCCTTCCAGAAGCTTCACATTCACTACGTGGTATGTGGCATGAGAGATTGCTGCCTTCAAACGCTTTCCCACCAAAGCCGGGTCTACATTCTTACCTACCTTAACAATTTGCGATACATTGGAGTAGCCCGGATTCGTGGGGTACTTGATGTCATCGTTCCAGGAGGAGTCCTTGTCCACCTCTCCCATCAGACAGGTCAGCTCTGTACCGATACTGATCTGGGATACCAGTGTGCGGAGCAGAATTTCATCGTCACCCACAGGGGGGATATCCTCACAAACCAGCTCCACCTGTTTCGGCTGTGTAAATAAAACCTTATAATTCTTTGCCATCTCTTTGCTCAATGTATTTCCCTCCATATGTTGCTTTATTGTATGTCCGTATTATTTCATTCCGGATGCCATTTCCTGCATAACTTCTTCAAACAGAGCCGCATCCTCAGAAATTTGATCGTGGTACTTATTAAATACGCCAATTGCCGCCACGTCACTGGGCTTTAGCTTAGAGAATACCTCCCGGTAGACATTTCGGATACACTCTTTGACCTCTTCCGGATCTTCAGCCAGAAGCAGCTGTCCGCCGGCAAAAATCTTGAATGCAATACAAGGCTTCTGCACCTTGGAAATCATATCCAACATAATCGGTCGGTCCTCCGGATAGAATACCAGTCCCTGCTTGGTCTTACCTGTAAGAAATCCACTGGCCTCACCGGTTCTGCCGCGGCGGGCATTTTGCAGACAAGCCACGTAGAAATTTACATCCCAGCCTTCCTTTTCAGCCAGTTCGATTACTTCCGGCCGGTGGGTGCCAAGCCCCACTGGGATGCCCATGGTATGATATTCCGCAATTTGCCTGCGAATTTCGTCGCATCTGCCGGTTTCAAAATACATATCCGTATTGGTGCCCTGGTGGTAAATGCCAATGGGTTCGATATCGTCTAGTTCCCGCATCATGACCCTTTGGTCCATAGCCTCATAGGGCTGGAAAATAAACTGCAGCTTACCGCCGTCTCGCTTGTACTCTCTGATTATCTGCACATTGAAGGGATGAGCCAGCGGCATCATACAGGTATATCCCGCTTCCTCGATTTTAAACAGCACCTCATACAGCCGTTTGGAATCGTAATACGCCTTCATCTCTTTGCCGGTAATTTTATGCTCAATATAGGAATGTCCGGTAAAGGGATTGTCACCCACGATCAACCGGCTGATTTCATGTCCAAAAAAAGATGTACTTTGCATAATATCTCCTTCTTTTAATTAGTTAGTAAACATTCCTAACTAACATGCAGTTTAGCACCGTCCCTTGACTTTGTCAATAGCCAATGATAAAATATTTCCATATCTAACAGGAAGGGGGAATGTGCCATGAAAACAGGCTCACCATCCGCTATGCGCCAGATGAACCGTAATATTATATATGCTGAGTTCTTCCGCCATGGGCAGCTGTCCCGGGCCGATTTGTGCCGCCTGACCAACCTGAAGCCACCCACCGTCTCCGCCATCATTCAGCAGCTTTGCGAGGACGGCTGGCTCATTTCCTGCGGGAAAGGCGATGCCAGTTCCGGCGGTGGCCCGCAGCCCATTCTGTACCGCATCAATACGTCAGGGTATCTGTTTGCAGGCCTTGATCTGTGCCAGTCCGGAATCACTGCCACCCTTTTGGACTCTGAGCTTGGTGTAATCCACGAGCAGCACTTCCCGCTGGAAAACCGGGATCTGGCCAGCCTGCTGGAAACAATCACCGATGAATTTTCCGCCATTGCCGCAGAGCAAAATGCCGTTATCAAGACTCTTGGCATCTCTGCCTCGGGTATGGTAGACCACGAAAACGGCCGTATCAATCTGTCTACCGTTTCCCAACTAGACGGATTCTCTTTCACTTCCTTCTTTCAGGAAAAGCTCCATCTGACCCCCTACGTGGATAATGATATCAATATTCTCCTTGCCAATGCCATCCACAACACCCCGGCATTGGAACATTCCAGTAGCATTCTCTGCTTTGGCATACGCCGGTACGGTGTGGGTATGAGTTTTGCCGCCAACAGGGAACTGTACCGGGGATATCACAACCTGTCCGGTAACATTCTTCTGTTCCCGGAACGCAGGGATATTGCCGACATTGTGAACCAAATTGTATCCGACATTCCCCAATGGAGCGATCTGTCGGAAGATGCGCGGTTTGCCGCCCTGCAGAAAGCATTGCAAACCGGAGACCGGGAGATTTTGAACGCTGTCCACAAGGCTCTGGAAAGTATGTGCCGGTGCATCGCGGCCCTGCAAAGCGTTTTTGATGCCCAGACCATCGCTATTGGCTGTAAATTGTTTGAAGAACAGGAAGCGTTGTTCCAATTTATGGTTGAAAAATGCATCAGCACATTCTCTCAGCCCTACAAAAAAACCAACTTTCTTCGTTTGCCCTCTTCCGACCGTATTTTTGCACGATCCGCGGCACAATGTGCCTTCCGCCATGCCTATACGCTGAAGTAAAAAAATGCGTCCACCGTTTGTGTCATCATCGCAGCTCCTGTTACATTATAAATATGCAGGTACTGTCCTGTCAACAAACGCCCTTTGGTAAATGTAACCAGAAAAAGACCCCCACCCTTTCGGGTGGGGGCTGTTCAGTTGGCCGTCTTTTCGTGCTGCGTCCCAAAATAAAAGGACACCACCATGGAAACCACAATCATTACATTGTCCGCTGAGATTTCACCGCGCAGTGCCAGCACCGCAAATACGGCAACCACCACCAGCGTTACCAATGTCTTTACCTTAATAAGGCTTGCCAAATTCTGTATGCACTTCTCCATGCCTATCTCCTAATCCGGATGCTCTAAATCCGCCAGCCGATGGTTGATAATGCGAATCTGCTCCTCCACCACAGGCATCCTTCTGGCAAAACCGTTGTGCTCCCGTACCTCCCGGGTCAGCTCATCGATTTTTGTATCGGTGACTGCCTGGGCAATTTTTGTTACCTGTTCATTTTTCCTGGTCGTAGCGACCCCGGAAATCACGACGCCCAGCAAGGACAGGCCGCCTGTAACCAATGCTGTCAGCACCGCTTCGCTCATGTACCTTTCCTCCTTTTATTCCATCCCCAAAAGCCGTTTCCAGGTTTTGTTCCGGGCTGTAATCTCGCCGTCCACCCGGCATTGGTTATCCGCCTGAAACGCCCGCACTGCCGCCTGAAACTTTGGCCCGGCGATTCCGTCTGCCTCTCCCACCTGATTGTAGCCCTGTGCCGCCAGCCATTTCTGTACCGGTGCTACAGCTCTGTGGGTACGGTTGCTGCTTGTATTGATCGTCACTGTTTTGGACAGGGTCTCCGGTCCTGCGATGCCGTCCACTTCCGCACCGCAAGCCGCCTGTATCTCCCGGACGAACTGCTCCCGGGTGTATCCGGTGGAAGCGGCCTTCTTTTTCAATCCCGCGACCTTGGCGATTCCCTCCATGGTGGCATATGCCATCTTTTTGGAATATTCCGCATCCAGAATCACAGAATAATCCACTTTGGAATCCATAAACCCATACTCCATAAGCACACAGGGCATATGGGTGTATTTGAGCACATGGAAGCCTGCCACGGTCTTAGGCTGCCACCTGTCACCTACCAGCCCACCGGCTGCAATACAGGCCTCGTAAATGGCATCCCGATACTGCGCGCCCTTGGCGCTATTATAATAAGAAAACGCCACCACGCCACCGGCACGGGTAAGCTGCGCACCTGCATTGTGATGGATAGACAGTGCAAAGTCCGCACGAAAACCGTTGGCCTTGTCGCACCGGGGCTGCAGATTGGTCTCCGTTTGACCGGTAGGGTCATCGGTACGCAGCAGCTCCACATCCTCGTACTGCTGGGCGGCTTCCGCAAAATACCGTGCTACCCGATCATTGAGTACCCACTCCCGGGTCTGCTCGGGATCCAACGCAGCCGGAAGTCTTTTACCGGCTTCATGCAGATAATGTCCGGCTCCGTATGCAATTCTAAACGCCATGATTCGCCATCTCCTTTTCCAACGCATTGATTTCTTTGCGCCATGCGGCGCGTTGCTTTATGATCTCCCCGCAATCCAAAAGCGTACCCGCCCCTTCGACAACCTTCAATATATGATAGTCCGTATTCCGCAGTTTTGTTCTGATTTCTGCAATTTTTTCTTCTGCCGTCTTTATGGGATGCCGAATATACATCCGTACCTGCTCATAGTCCTCATCGGCCCAGGCACGCTTTGTCTGATTATCTATGGGTGGCGCATCTTCTCGTACAGCCACAGCCGCAATAAGCTCTCCTGCAGTCAAATCGCAGTCGGTTATGGTATTGCCTGCTATATCCACTATTCTCATAATACACCTCACCATTTCCATCTGCCAATTACATAGACATCCGTAGAAATTACAGCATTTGTACTGCCATTGTTTTTCAGTCTTACGACGAAGGTGCTTTGTGTTTTCCAGGGAATGCCCAGCACCACATTGGTAGCGCTGTCCACGCCGTTGGGCACAAAAGAAGCACACCATCCCTCACTTACGAAATAGAACGGAAAGGCTATGCTATTGGTATAAACCACACCAGGCGCAACAGAGCTATTTTCATCATACAGCGCAATGCCGTTACGCCAGCATTCCCCGATTCCGCTGTTCCACTTGCGGTATTCCCAGCCGCCGCTGGCACCCTGGTCTACCACGAAGTCAGCCATTCCCGTACTATTGATTTTGAAAGTGCCGTTGACGTTAAAATCGTTCTCTCCCCAGTCGAATACAGGTACAGATTTCACCGCCTTTTCAGATGACGGCACTGCGCTCAACCGGTCCATGGCTCTGGCCTGGAATACATAGGCTTTTTGGTAATCGAAACCGGAAAAAGATGCCGAAGCCGTGTATGTATTGCCGCCGGCTGATATTCCCATGCTGTACCAACCGCTATACGTGCCGCCTTGCTCTTTGTAACGATACTGCACTTCAAGGGTGTTGTCTGCAGCCCCAAAGGAACCACTAAACCAGTTGCCGCTGCAGCTGGCAGTTCCGGTTCCGTCAGCGTTGATAACCACTGATATATCAATGGTCAGATTCACATAGGGAACCAGCGTCTTTGCCACCGAAAATGTATTGGTATTGCCCCTGCTGTCCGTTGCAGTTATGGTAAAGTCACCGCTGTAAACGCCGTTTATGGTGCCGCTCAGCGCGCCGGAAGCGGACGTAAGCTGCTGCCCATCTGCGCAGGTACATACAAGACTTGTGATACTTGCTCCGTTATGGACGCTTGCATAAGCGCTGATAACCGCATTGCTGCGGCCGCGCACCATCACCGCGCTGTCTCCGGTCAAAGCCACGGTATCCGGATTCCCGTCCGCAATTGACACATTGTAGATGGTAGGCGGCTGGGCAATATAGGTTGCCGTTGCCACTACCGCCACATCCCCGGACACCGTATGGCTGCCGCCGGAGGCAAAGGAAACGCCGTTGACCGTGTGAGTTTCTATTTGATAACTGCTGCCGGAAGCAAAGGTGATTGTCAGAGTATCTCCCTGATACAGCAGCGATCCGGAGGCCAACGTGCCCACGCCGGCATAGCCGGACTGGGTTCTGGTGACCGATACGCTGCTGCCCGTCCCTGCAGATATGCTCAGTGTGTAAACCGGAATCGCTGTCAGCGTCCATGTGCCGGTGATTGACATTGCCGGACAGCCATAGCTTATATAAGCCTGCGTATTGGGTACGGAAACGCTGAACGGCATATCCAGTGTGCCATCTGCGTTGTGGGCCACTGTTATCTGTCCGGAAGCAATTGTCTGCGTTGTGTAGTTTGACCCAAGATTGAAGTCAAAGTTATGGATCGCAATGCTCTGCCCGCCAATGGAAACCGTCCAGCTGTAGTCATTGGAGAAAAACCGGTTGTTGTCTGTGTTACTTATGGTAAACAGGTAGGAGACAAGCGATGTGTTTGTGGCATGATCGGTGCTCTCCTCTGTCAGTCCCAGCGATATTACATAGCCATTGGACCAGGAATGCCAGGCGTAATCACCGGCCGAGAATGTTTTTGTTTGTATTGCCATCTGTTACCCTCCAATCCAGAAGCAGCCTGTCCTGCCTGATTCAAAGTTTTCAAACCGGCTTCTTCCGCCCACGATCAAGTAGGTAGAGGCGTGCAGGTTCACCGCATCCACACCCTCGTTGTTGGCAGACAGCATTGCTTCCCCATTCTTTTTCACATACATGCCGGTATTGTCAATAATATTTTCCATTGCCTGTCCGGACTTGCTGATTTTCAGTCCTTCCTCATTAAAGGTGTAGCCCGTGGAGGTCTGCACCTTGGTTGTACCGTTTTGCCTAATTCCATTGACCTGCGTCTGCACTTCTGTAGTCTTGTCGATGGCCAGGGTGATGTCCTCCGCGGTCTGCTGAAATCTGGTCGCCACCATGGTCTGATACTCTGTGATGCAGTTCTGTGTGTTTGCATTTGCAAGATTCAGCGCCTTATCGGCGGCATTTCCGGCGTATGCATTTGCCTCGGCAACTGCATTGGTTATGTCCGTGGTCACCTCTGACCTGGTGGCCCGGAGCTGGATTTCCTCTGTATTCTGGGAGATAACGGTCTCTGCGGCGGTTAATCTCCCTTCAAGCCCCCGGTTTGCAACATTGAGCCCTTCCACGCCCATCTGCACTTCCAGCACCTTACCGGATAGCGCGGCAAATTTCGCGCTGTTCACAGCGGATACACTGTCCCGACGGGGACTTCCGGTACACTCGAGGGTATCCTTTTGTCCTGCCTGTATTTTTGTCATGACATAAACAGAAAAAGCCGTTCCGTTTTTGTCTGTCACCTGAACAATATCCCCTGCATGAATGGCCGGATTGGCAGGCATGACCACTGTACAGGGGGTATAGGTAGCCTCACACAAAGTACTGTGAATCCCCTGCGCCACAGTCCGAAGCTGCTCTGTACTTTCGGCTGTAAGTAAAAGGTTTCCGGTTACGGTGTAGGTATTGCCGTCCACGGAATCTACCGGGTATGCTGCGCCCACATCGGTGCCTGTCTGCCGGATTTGCACCCTCTCCACCGGGGCTATCTGGTATGTCTCATAACGCAGCCCATTCATAAAGTACGCATTTTCTCCCTCAGGTGAGATCTCCACCTGACTGGGACTGTACCACGCAAATTCCAGCTTACCTTCCACCGTTGCCCGGCAAAACCGGCCCGCTGCCTGCCCTATCCACTGCATCAGCTGCCGGCCGGTAATTCCCTCTGCGGCGAAGGGCCTTACCGGATATTCCCCATTGGGAATACTTCCGTTCACCAGCGTCAGCCCACAAGCCTCACAGACCATGCCCGCAAAGGTCAGCAGTGTATACGGCCACCCCTGCAATCCGGCAAGCCATTGGGTCAGGTCTTTATCCAACCATGTCACCCGGTCATAGGCAACAATGCTGATGCAGTTGGCGCTGGCGCGGGTGGGCTTTTCTGTGGTAAAAAGGCCCACAGGATACCGTTTCCCCGCATCGTCGACCCTGTACACCGTAAGCTCCTCCCCGGCGTGTAACGTAAAGCCGCCGGACGGATCCAGCACCTTCGCCTCCAGCATATTGGCACACACCGACCCCGGTGTCAGCTCTTCCGTGCTGTTGACACATTCTGTAATGGTGACGCTTTGTATGGCGACCTGCGCATCCGCGCCGGAAAACAGTTCTCTGCCGCCGGGCAAAATTATCTGCGTACGTAACACTGCGCCACCCCCTTAACATTCAATAATTTGAAAACCGTAATTGCTCCACAGGCCGGCCCGGGCACTTTTCCATGCCAGAGCGTACTTGCTGCGGTAGCAGCGGGTAACCTGCTGCATAGAGCCGTCCGTTCTGGACGGATGCCCAAAGGAAAAGGCAGCCGTCTGGGCAAACAGCCCCTCCATATACTGTTTTTCCTCCTCGGTCAGATGACTGTAGGAGAAGCTCCAGCTAGCCACTTTGTGGCGAACCACAATTCTGTGCATATACCCGCTTTCATCTCTGCCGGAATCGGAGGCATCTAAATCCTCGTAGCTCACAGTCACCTCTGCATCCGGTACCAGCATTGGCTGGCCGTTTATGGTAAATAAATTGGTTTTCTGCCGCATCCTTTAGCCTCCCTTCACCGCTGCCAGTCTGCGCTGATAGCGCGTAACCGCCTGCCCGATCACATCGTCTCCAATTTGAATACCCAACACCGCCTGCAGGATTTCCCGCTGTACGCCCACCGAGCTTTCAAATCCCGCCAAAATGGCTGCGGTCTGATCATTCATCACCAGCGCCACCGCCTCCTGAATGGTGGCAAGGGGTGCTTCGATGTTGGTGCCGTGCCGCTGGTCGCCCACCACTGCCATGAACGGCCTGTTGGCAGGCAGAACCGCACCCTTTGCCAAATAGGGAATGGAGGGCGCAGTTACCGGTTTCATGTTGAATCCAAGTGTTTTTCCGCCCAAACCGGGCACCCAGGCGGGTATGCTGAACTGCAAAGCATTGATAGCCTTGATCAGGCTATTAAGCCCCCGCACCGCGCCGGCAATCATCCCGTTGACAACGCCGATGACGCCGTTTGCTGTGCTGCGAAAACCGGTCGCCAGCGGATTTAACACATTCCCCCGGAACCAGGCCGCCGCATTGCCCCAGATGTTTTTCACAGACTCCCAAACCTGCAGAGCCGTGTTTTTTACCTTATCCCAGTTGGCCGCGAGCAGAGCTACTACTGTAATCAGCGCGCCCACCGCTGCCGCCGCCGCAACGCCCAGCACATTCCACTTGGATGCAGCACCGTTCACCAGCGCCCAGGCAGCCGCCAAACCGCCCACCAGCACAACCAGTCCCTGCACCAGACCTTGATTTTCTCCGATCCAGTGGCTAAGCCCCTGCAGCCTTTCCGTAAGCCACTGGATACCTTTCACAGCCGTCTCCCCGGTCCACTGGGCAACGGGCTTTAAAAACTTCTCCCACAGCCAGTCCGCTACAGGCCTTAAGGCCACCAATACCCCATTGAGCACCTGTAAAGCACCGCTCAGCAGCTGCAAAAACGCCGGCAGCAAATCTTCAATACTCCACGCCGCCAGCGGCACCAAAAGATTGTGCCAAGCCCACTCCAGCCCGGAAAACAGCGTCTGGCCCAGGGGAGTAATTGCCTCCCGCAGCTTGCCAAAGGCCGCCACCGCAGGGGCAAAATCAATTTCCTTCAGCGGGGCTGTCAGTGACAAAATCTTGTCCACAATTCTCTGTAACTGGGGCGATAAGGTGTCCGGCACCTTCCCCTCCGAAAGAATCTCTGTTCCCGCGCTTCCACCGGAGGAGCTGCCCAGTCTGTTAATCTCATCAAAGCCTGCCAGCGTGCGTTTCGCCTTGGCCGCAGACTTTTCCAAAACCTGCTGACTTTTGGCCGCCTCCAGTGTGTTGTCGCCAAAATCCTCGCTGGCTTCACTGCCCCCGAACAAAGCACCGATTACCTTTCCCACAGACTTCACCAGTCTTGTGGTTGCCCACACCGCCTGCTGTACCACAGGAATAAACGCTACACCCAGCGGTGCGACCGCCTGCCCGATGGCCGCCTTCAGTTTACCAAGACCCAACCGCAACACCAGCAGTTCTTTCTCCAAATCCCCGCTGGAGCTTACGGCTTTTCCCATATACTCAGAAATTTTTGCCCCGGCAAACACGCTTTGCACAGCCACCCCGAGACTGCGCACCGTTTTTTCCAATCCCCCCACTGCCTGGGAAATCTCCTGCATATCCCCGGTAGCAGAACGGGTGTTAATATCAAAATTGATTATATTTTCTGCCATCTACTCACCTACCTAAAATACCGAGCGTGCAACCCACGCTCTACACAGATGGATTAACCGCCAAGCATCTGCTGCAGTCTCTGCTGCTCCTGCAATTCCTGCACAGAATACCGTTTGGGTAAATCCACCATTGCCTTGTGCTCCCGGTAAAAATCCTTCTCCCACTTTTCCAGTGACTTTCCCCGGCGCAGCTTGTCCCGGATAGCTATCACCGTGGAAAGCTGCCCCTCACCGATGGCATGAAACCATGCCATAAAGCTCCACCAGTGAAGAAATGGCAGGGCACGAATCTCCTGCCCTGCCACCTTATTCACATCCGCCACAATCATCGCCGCATCCTGCTGCCAGTCCAGCAGCTTCGGGCCGGGCTTTCCCGCATCCTGCTTGCCGCAGTTCAGAAACACAGCAAGATACTCCATCGCTTCCTGCCGGAACCGCTCCGGAATTTTCCCCTCATAAAAAAGCGCCAGTGCCACCTGCCAACGCAGATACTCCGGCAAATCCGGATCGTCAAAATAGGAGAGAATTTCGATGATATCCCGGTAGTCCGCATGGATTTCATAGCTTTTCCCGCCGATATCCGCCCTTGTGGGCAATTCCCAACCGGTCATTGTGCTGCCCGCCGGGCTTTTGCCTTTTCCACCGCCGCCTGGGTGGTCTGATTGGCGCACAGCTCCGCACCTGCCACCAAAATTGGTTGCAGCGCTGCAAACAGATTCGTCACTACCCGCTCTCCGTTTCCCGCCACAGCCAGCAGGTTTACGCCGCCCAGAATCTTGTCGAAATCGTTGCCTGCGCCAAACACCTCGCCCAGAATCTCCTTCATCTGTTTATCCGCCTGGGCCATCAGCTTCACTGCCTGGATACCGGTGTCCGCTTCCGTCAAAAGCTTTGCCTGCTGCATCAATGTATCCTCAATGTTCTGAATTTTCTCTACTGCATTCAGAAACCGCACATACAGATTGGGGTCACCCGGATGAAACCGCAACACACCGCCGCCGTTGATGCGATATTCCTTTACACCGCTGTCAAACGAAATTTTCTCCATATTCTCTCCTTATTCCCTCCGCAAACCGCCCACAGTTTTACAATTTCCCTTAACTTTTACTCTGCCGCAGTAAAGGTCTTGCTGGTCACATTAAAGCTGCCCTTAACCTTAACACCGGTATAATGCAGGGTAAAGGGGATCTGATAGCCGGTGGTATCTCCGCCGTAGGAAGTCACCTCGATAAAGGCCTCCTCCTTTACCGCAGGATAAGCTTCTCCCTGGGCAGTCTCCCACAGCTTCACCTCAACCACATCGGTTTTCAGCGCATCCAGCACCAAACCGTTGTCGATAATATCCTGCAGCCGCTGGAACAGACCCGAGCCCTCTTCTGCATAGAACGGCTCCACGCTGCCGGTCTTTTCATAGCCGGAAATCACCACAGAGCTCTGACCCAGAATGTTCTTCTTGGTCTCCACCTGCGCTGCCAGCTCCGGACTGAACTCCTCCAAATCCTTACCCAGACGCTCATACACCGCCGTCTCTGCACCGGCAGCGGCTGTGTTGATAAAATGCGCCAGATACTTTCTCTCAATTTTTGCCATTATTCATTCACCTCATATACTTTCATAAAATCTGCAATCAGAATCACCGAATAAACACCCGTTCCCGCTTGGGACACCTCCTGCAGCGCGCCCTGCTCAGCCCGCATCTGCTCCTTTGCCGGCACATCTCCAAACCGGGGTGCCAGCCCCATCGCGCTCTGCTGCTGTACCCACTGCTGAAAAGACAGCAGCCACTGGGCATTGTCCTGACCCTCTCCGGTCATCCGGTAAAGACGGAACTGATATCTGCACGCCACCGTCACATTGCCCAGCACATCCTCCGTCCGCTTCACTTCCTGAAGTCCCCGGGGATACAGACCCGCGTTCTCCGGCACCGCATCCAGGTAGTCAACGTACAGCTGCGCCTCCCCCCAGTGAGGGTAGCTTCGCAGCCACGCCTTAAGTCTCTCCAATCGGTCCATATATGCCACCTCTACTTCCGTCCTGCCTCAACATGACAGATTTCTCCGTCCCAGTAACAGGGCTGTGCATAACTCACCTGGCAAAGTCCCGGCACCATCACCGAAAGAAAGCCTGCCCAATTCTCCAGAGAAACCTCTGGACCAACGCCATCATATACCCGGTCCCCGGGAAATACCCGCTGAACCTTGCCGGGCATAATCAGCATAAACGCCTGATTTTCACGTCTGCCAGAAACGGATACCGTCTGTGTCTCCTGCCGGGATAAATAGCAGTTTTCCACCACCTGCCGGATGATTTGCTCTCCCTGCCTGCGGTAGATGGTCACCGTCCTGTCGCACAGGCTGTAATCTAGCGGACACCCGCTCATCGAACCGCCCCCCGGTAAATATCCAGATAGATGCTGGCCCGGCGGTAGAGTTCCCGGCAGATATCCTTCCCGGAACTGCCGCCATCGCCGTACTGTACCGATACATTGCCCACGTTGGCAGAACGCACACCGGCACGCCGTCCAGTTTCGTACAGCGTCTCCGCCATCGCGCATATAGCCATCGCTCTTGCATCCTCTCCGGAATTTTCCACCTGATAGATTCTCTCGAACCGCTGAAGCTCTGCCTCTGCCCGGGCAGCCACTCCGGAGAACATATTCTCCGGAATGGTGCTGCCCAGGTAACTGTTTACATAGAAATCGTATTCCACCATAGGCAGCGCGCCTCTTATTAACCAGCGTTACCGGCAGGGGCAATGGCGATGCCCTTCAGCACAGCAGCCTTTAGGGTATTTTTCAGAGCCACGCCTGCCACCAATTCCACCTCACCGGTCTTGACAGCACCGGGGGTGTTCAGATCCGGCAGATAGGACTGAATTACGCCATCGCCCAGAGGAGAGATGCCGTGGAAGCCGTCCAGACCCAGAGAGACTGCATAAATCGCGGTCTTGCCGGCGGCATCGGTAGCGACCACATCCTCAATGGTGCTGCCATTATAGAACTGACCCATATCCACCATGGGTACGCCCGCATAGGACTCTACGGTACGGCCGAAATCGTCCTGAGAGCGCTCATAATAACCAGCCCGGCGGGCAATGGAGCGCAGCTTGATGAGCATAGCCCGGTTCATCAGCAGCATAGAGGGCGTGCCGTCCAGCGTGCTGATAAAGCTGTCCATCTCGTCCAAAAACGCATTGTAATTATTGTCCAGCTCCTGAGAAGAGGTCAGACTTACCTGACTGGTAAGCTCATTGGCGGTGCCGGCCAGCAGCTTCTTGAGGCCATCAAAGGTGCCGGTCACGTAGCCCTCACCGGTGCTGTCGCCGATACCGTTGATGACCAGATTGTGGAAATAGTTGGCAGTTGCCTTAATCTTCTGCTCTGCCTGGAACGCCAGCTCATTGGCCGCGCCTGCGGTATTCTGCAGCACTCTGTCCATCTGGAAGGAGCCGCCCATGATAATCGCATTGGCGGTTTTCTTTTCCTTCTTTGCCTCACCGGGGGTGTACTCACCGCCCACAGTACGCACCGATGCGGTAGAGGGAGACTTCAGCTGAATATAGCCGTAAGTCAGGGTACTGCCACCGGTACCGGGGGAAATCACATTGTCAAAGGGCATCTGATCCAGCAGCAGGGAACTGCGCCGGAACATGTCCACGATCTGCTGATCCACCTTGTCGGCCATGCCGACCTTTGCTTCTGCAAGTGTAATTGCCATAATTATTTACTTCCTTTCCTTTTCAAAACGTTCTCTTAAAGCCCCGGCCAGTGTACCGGGTGCTCTGTTTTCTGCGCCAACTTGAGCGCCGGTGCCCCTTGCATACGGGGGCGGAGTCGGTGCTGTCTCAAACAGGTATCCGTTTTCTTTTTTCATCTGTTCCAACGCCTGTTCAATGGCAGCCTGCTGATTTTCACTGTTTCTCAGAGCTTCCACATCCAAAAGTGCAGCAATTGCCTTTTCGTTTCGGCCCTTTGCCCGGAGGATTGCCTGATTCAGTGCGCTGCTGAAAGACATATCCGCCAGTGCCTTTTGATGCTGGGCAACCGCCTGGTTATACTTTTCCTGCCAGGCCTTTGCCCCCTGGACGTCCCGCCCATTTTCTTCCATAATGGCATTGATGACCTCTTTGGAGAGGGGCTGGTCTCCCACCTTAAGATTCTGTAAAAATTCACGCTTCATAGGTATCCTTTCTGCCGCTACGCTTTTTATGGGGTCGCACCCCTTGCGGCTGGCCTTTTTTACGCCCGGCTCAGGCAAAAATATGTATGAAAAAGCACCGTGTTACCACGATGCCAATTCCCAAGTAAAAAATTATGCGCGCCCAGAAATTGCCCTTTATACGCCCTCGGGCATGTACCGCTTCCGAATCGCCGTTAAGTCCGCCTGGGTGTCCACCGGCATCCCAAACCGCCAGCCCAGCGCAACCTCCGGCTTCAAAAGACCGATGCTCACCATCTCCCGGTAGTCCTGCCAGACTTTGTCCTCATCGTACAAAATGCCGTTGCCCCAGTCCAAACTAAACGCTGCCTCCTCGGGCGCTTCCACGCCATAGAGCTTTGCCAACTGGTAGCACAGTGCCACCGTCTGCCGCAGGGCATGCTCCCACATGGTCTGAAACTCCATGACCGTCAAATTGAAATCTCCGGCGCTGGTGGAAATCTCCGTTGCCGTCCGGTCTGCAATGTTGGCATCGGACAGCGTACCCCGCCGCAAGCCGATGATGCTCTCTACATTCCGCAAATACTCCTGCTTACGCGCCAAAAAGGACTGCTCCCGCAAGGCAGGGGAGAACACCGTCAAGCCCACATGCTCCGGATCCTCATCCAGTCCCACAAACAAATGCTCTGCTAGGCCCTGTCCTTCCTTGCCCAGCAAATCCGCAGAGGCAATAATCCGGCTTTCGCCCCGCTGAAATTCGCCATTCATCTGGGCTTCGTTCCGGTCGATATTGTGAATCAGTCCCACTGCAGCCGCATATACGGCCACGCCGTCTGCAGACCCATCCACACAGTTGAGCATGGGGGTTTTCATCCGGACGAGCCCCAGCGAGCCAAAGGGCTGCTCATAGCGGTAGCACTCTGCCAAACCGGCATACTCCGGCAGCACCTGCAATCCCACGGCACTTCCCAGACTCTGGGCATTCAGCGACCGGTACAGCTGATTGCGTATGGTCAAATACCCCATTTCGTCCACAGTCCTGCGCTCTAAAAGGGTGTAATAGTATTTCCCCCTTGTCATGCGCTCCACCGTTCCCATATCCGTGGGATTGCCGCTGCTGTCCCGGCCAAAAATCAGCACATTGCTTCTGGGAATTAGGGTAAAGGCAAATCCGTCCTCTCCCAGCCACGGCTTAATGTAGCACTCGCCGCCCACCAGAGCCAGCTGCATGGCAACCTTCCGGTGCTCTCCCAAACGCTGCAGCAATCCCCGAACCCAGGGATTCTCCGCCGCCACCGTATACTCTCCAAATACTGTTTTCACCAGCTTGTTGACCACGGTGTAAGCGATCTTCTGGCAGGTATCCTCGCCCTCTGCCTGCTGCCCGTAATACAGCGTGAACCACTCTTCAATTGCCTTGCGCATTGCTGCGGACGTCTTGTCCCACATGCCAAAGGCTTCTTCATAGTTGTAAATACTCATGCTTCTCCTCCCCGGTTGTAAATCGTAATGCGTTTACCGGCCCGCATCCCGGATTCCATCCCCCGGATATATGCCTCCAGCTGCCGCACCTTCTGCTGCAGCAAACCGTTTTCCCTTCGCAGCTGCCGGTTTTCCGCCAGCACGGTCTCCTTTGCCCACATGGGCAAAAACCGCTCTATCAGCCATTTTTTCATTTAAATGCCTCCAATGATTTCCTTTGTTTTCCTGTCTCTGCGCATGATTGTGGCGCAGAAATAACGAATATCGTCCATTGCGTGGTCATTTTCCTTGCAGACTCTGTCCTGCTCCCCCTTTTCCTCCCAGCGGTACAGGCCAAACTCCCGAATCGCATCCCGGCAGCCCTCTCCGATCTGTATTACCCCGCCAGCCAATAATGTTGCCACCAAATGAATCCCGGGTAGCACCTCATTTTTGGCCTTGCGTACCGAAAACAGCCCGTGCGACCGTATGGTGGCAATAAAAGAAGCCGCCGAGGGGTCGACAATTACCTGTGTAATGGGCAATCCCCCCGCCAGCTCCACCAGCGCCTGATAGTATTCTTCATCTGTCCGCATAACGCCCTTATCCCGCCCGCAGTAGTAATACTCCCGCAGCCGAACCGCCCGGCCGTCGCAAACGCACCAGAGTCCGGCAGAAAAGGGGTTCAGCGTACCGTAGTCCACAGAGATATAGTACTGTCCCCACTCCGGCAGGGATTTTGCCACGTGCCGCTCCCGGTCAAAGGCATACACCAGTCCCTCGGCCTGACACCACTGCCCCAGAATATACCGCCTGTAAAACACGCCGCTGTACATTCTTTCATACCGCAGCCGGATTTTTTCGTCCAAACTCCGGTTGTCTGCCATGGTAAACTGCAGGCGCAGCAAATTTTTTTGCTGACAGGGCAAAATCCACTCCTTATAAAACCAGTGCTCCGGTCCTGCGGGATTGCAGTTAAACCACAGCTTAGAGCCAGCCACCGAGCACCGGGCGCAGGCCTGCTCCACGAAGCTGCGGGGCATCAGTGCCACTTCATCCAGCAGCACCCCCGCCAGCGTAATACCCTGAATCAGCTTGTACGCGCTTTCATCCTGCCCGCCGAACAGGTAATATACATTGATGTTCCCTCTGTCATTGGTCACCACCAGTTTGTTTTCGCTGCGGTACTCCGTCACCTCCAGCACATTTCCCAGCCAGCTACCGATATTTTGAATCACATTTCTGCGCAGCGAAGCGATGGTCTTTCCGCACAGACCAAAGGTGCAGCCGTTAAAATTTGCCATGCTCCACAGAAAAAAGCCGTCCACCATGCACACCGTCTTTCCCGACCGGATAGCCCCATCACAGATGATTCCGTCATACGTCCCCAGTCCCGGCCGGTTCCACCATGTCATGGCCAGTATCTGCCGTTTGCTGAAGTTCCGGTATATCATGGATGTCCATCTCCTCCCGTGTAGCCTTTAAAATCTCCTCCAGCAGATTATTTTCCTGCTGCTCTGGGAAACTTTTTCCGTCAAACAAGCCCATCAGCTTACTCAACAGCTCCAGTGCTTTCAGCTTATCATAGAATTTCACCTTCAGCCCCTGGGTTGTCCGTTCAATGGATGCGATGGCTGCTCCCGTCTCCGGTGTCAGTGCATCCGTAGCCTGCACCACAAGCTCCCCGTTTTTGACGCATAAAAAATCGGTGACCCTTGCAAACCCAATGGCCACCAGTTCCTCCATCACCCGTTCCCGGCTGATTTGTTTTTTCTTCTTTCTTGACATAACCCCTGACACATCCCTCCCTTGCCCGGTTGCTGTTTTCGGTGATGCCATAGTACCACAGATTCCTGTAAAAGTCTCCTCGTTTTTTTATCACCTTATAAACACGCCTTTTGACAGCACTTTAAAAATATTCATCTTTTTTTCATAATAGCTTGCTATCATATGATATAATAAGTTAAAATACCCATATATCACCAAAGAGGGATACCCCAATGAAGAAAAAAACCGTAAAACAGCACATTTCCCACCTATGCTACCGCGTGATTCGCGGGCTGGTCTGGGTGTTCTACCCGAAAATCAAAGTGAAGGGGCTGGAAAACCTGCCGGACGAACCGTGTCTTGTGGTAGCCAACCACACCCAGATGAACGGCCCTATCTCCTGTGAGCTGTATTTTCCCGGAGACCGCAGCATCTGGTGCGCCGGTCAAATGATGCACTTAAAGGACGTCCCCGCTTATGCTTACCAGGACTTCTGGAGCGGAAAGCCAAAGGCTGTCCGCTGGTTTTATAAGCTGCTGTCCTATTTGATTGCCCCACTTTCCGTCTGTATCTTTAACAACGCCCATACCATTGCCGTTTACCGTGACACCCGCATTATCTCCACCTTCCGTAAAACGGTCCAAAGTCTGGAAGCCGGAGCCAATGTAGTGGTTTTCCCGGAATGTGCGATCCCCCACAACAACATCGTCAATACCTTCCAGGACAAATTCATCGATGTGGCAAGGCTTTATTATAAACGCACCGGAAAAGCCCTGCAATTTGTCCCCATGTACATCGCCCCCAGCTTAAAAACCATGTATCTGGGTAAGCCCCTTGTATTCTCCCCGGATGCACCCATAGAGCAGGAACGGCTTCGCATACGTGATGCCCTGATGGCAGACATTACAGACATCGCCGTTCACCTGCCGCCCCATACCGTGGTTCCCTACAGCAACGTCCCCAAGAAGCAATACCCCAAAAACACGCCGGAGGTGCCCTGCCCATGAAAAAGCCTGTCGTTGATTATCGGAATTTCCGCCTGTCTAAAATCACCACCCCGGAGTATTCCCATCTGCTTCTGCTGCTGGGCTGGGTTGGCTACTTTCTGCTGTACATGCTCACAGAAAACCTCATCCCCGCAGAAAAATGCCACCCCATCCACATCTGGCTGGATGACATTATCCCCTTTCACGAAATCTTTGTGATTCCCTATGTTTTCTGGTATCTGCTCATTGTTGTTTCCCTGGGTTACTTCCTTTTATACGATGTCCGGCAGTTTAAAAACCTGCAAACCTACATCATTATCACCCAGGTAGTTGCCATGGCCGTTTATATCATTTATCCCAGCCGGCAGGATTTGCGTCCTACCCAGTTCCCCCGGGACAATTTCCTCACCGACATAATCGCCCTCATCTATTCCTTTGATACCAATACCGGCGTTTTCCCCTCTCTCCACGTGGCCTACTCTCTGGGCATTGCCTCCGTCTGGCTGAAGGAAAAGACCGCCCATCCGCTGTGGAAAGCCTTTGTAGTCGTTGCCGTTGCCCTTATCTGTATGTCCATCGCCTTCGTAAAGCAGCATTCCGCCGCCGATTTCTTTGCTGCCCTGCCGGTGTGCCTGCTGGCAGAGATTCTGGTATTCGGCAAATCCTACTACCGGAAGAAAAAGCAGCCCATCGCCTAGAATACATAATAAACGAGCCCTCTGATACATCAGAGGGCTCGTTTTTCTGTCATATATACCAATTACTGGGTAACAATTTTTGCTATGCGAACTACCAGCTGGCGTCCATACCGGAAAGGCACAGTCTCCACTGTAACGTCCTCGCCGTTTTGTCTGAAGACAACCTCTTCTCCGTTGTCCAGCCAGGAAATGGAGGCAATTTTCTTATCCAGCTTAAACTGGTCTAAGTAGGGATCGTTTTCCACATCTCTTTGCACATTTGCATTGCCGCGCATGGGCAGATTGTCGCAGAACAGATAATATGTATTTCCCTTTTGCAGGATGAAATCATCTGTCTTGTTGGTCACTTCAATGCCGGAGGGCCGCACATCGTAAAGCGCCTCTTGATGCATCTGCACCCAACGGCCCAGCAGCAGGTAAATCTCCCGGTCCAGAGGACGCACCAGTCCATTGCCCATAGGGCCTACATTCAGCAGGAAATTAGAACCGTATCTGCGGCAGACTGCCAAATCCCGGATAATATCACTGGGCGCTTTGTAATCGAGATCCTCATCCGCATAGCCCCAATGATCAGCCAAAACCTGGCACATCTCACTGGCTATGTACTTAGGAGCGCCTTCCATATTGATTCGGCCGGGTCTGCCCCGCTCAAAGGTCACGCTGTCCAGCTCAATATGTCCCAGCTTGCCCAGCTCATCCAAGCCGGTATTGTTGATGATCATTGCCTCCGGCTGATGCTTGCGGATACAGCTATACAGGGCATCTTCCTCCCAATCTGCATCCCATTTGTTCCACATACCGTCAAACCACAGGCCGCCGATTTTGCCGTAATTGGTGCACAGTATCTCAACACTTTTTCTTAAGTACGCCAGATATGCCGGGAAGTCATTTTCGTAGGTTTCCTCCCGCCAGTCCAGCAGCGTGTGGTAGAAGAAGGGGATCAGACCCTCCTTGCGGCAGGCATCCACAAACTCCCGCACCAAGTCCCGTCCGCAAACGTGGGGCGCATCGTAATCGTTGAGTCCGCAAGTGTCGAACAGGGAAAAACCGTCATGATGCCGGGTTGTGAGGGTAATATACTTGCAGCCTGCCATCCGGGCCATCTCCGCCAGCTTCTGCGCCCAATCCTGTTCGGGGTTAAACCGCTTTGCCAGCGCCTCATATTCCGCATCCGGGATCTGCAGGCAGTGCTTTGCCCATTCGCCCTTACCCAGTACACTGTACAGACCGAAGTGCACAAACATGCCAAGGCCCAATTTTTCAAAATCCAAAATACGCTGTTCAATAATCATATGTTGTCCTTTCCGGTGGCATACCACCCGGGGTGATTTATCCGGTATCGTGCACCTTGCGCACAATACATCCTTGTTTTTATGTTAACATATTCCAGTACCCACGTCAAGCGGCAGTATTCCCTGCGTCACTTTGTCTTTGCCGCAAGGTTCTGCATCCAGCCGCCATGGCGGATCATAAAGAAGCCCACAGGACATTTCAGCAGGTCGAGGCCATTGCAGATGCCGTACAGCCAGAGGATCGGGATATCCGTAAACCGGCTAAGTAAGATCGCCACCGGCACACTGCAGACCCACATAAAACCGCTGTCAAACAAAAACGTAATAATTGTCTTTCCGCCGGAACGGAGAGTAAAATATACCGGATGGATATACGCGTGAATCGGCATCGCAGCCGCGGAAATGAGAATCATCTGCGTTGCCAGATGCCGGACAACGTCCGTGGTGCTGTAAAGCCGTGGGAACACTCCGGAGACAGAAGCCAGCACCCCCCCGAAGACCACACCGCAGAATATGCCCAGCGCCGTGAGCTTCCGGTTGGCATCCATCAGCACCGGCTTGGTGTTTCCGGCGCCTTGCATCTGCCCCATAATAATGCCCACCGCGTTGCCCAGCGACATGTATACCACACTGGACAGATTGTAAATGACGCTGGCAATGTTCATTGCAGGCACCACTTCCAGCCCGCAGGTGGAATAGCACTGATTGAGCATAGCCAAACCCGCACCGAACAGCGTCTCATTAAGAAGCAGCGGCGACCCTTTGACCACCAGATCCTTTACGAGCCTTCCGGGAATGTAGAAAGAGCGGTATACACCCACAATATAAGGCTGGGTTTTTTTATGTCCATGCAGCCAGGTAACTACAATTGCCAGTTCCACATACCGGGAAATCACAGTTGCCAGCGCAGCGCCCCGGATTCCCATCTCCGGGAAGCCGAAATTGCCGTAAATCAGACAATAATTGAGCACCAGATTGGTCAGCACCGCAGTCACCCCGGCAGCCATCGGCACCGAAGCTTTCCCGCACTCCCGCAGCGTGCCGGCATAGGCATTGGTCAGGGCAAAGGGTGCAATACCCCAGAGCATCACCGCCAGATACTGCTTTCCATACTGCATGGTAAGCGCCGCATCCGTAGCATCCCCTTCTCCCTGCAGGTACAGGCCGATTAAGTGCGTTTTCCCAAAATACAGCACCGCAATGCCCAGTGCAGAAAGCAGCAGGCAAAGCAGCACCTTATACCGGAAGGTATAGCGGATGCCGTCATTATTCTCCGAGCCATAAAACTGCGCGGTAAAAATACCCGCGCCGGCAACTGCGCCGAAAATACACAGATTGAAGACAACCATCAGCTGGTTGACAATGGAAACGCCGCTCATTTGCAGCGTACCCACCTGTCCTACCATAATATTATCCAGCAGAGAGACCAGGTTTGTAATTCCGTTTTGAATAATCAGCGGCACAGCAATGGCCAGCGTCCGCCTGTAAAAACTCCAGTCACCAATATAACGTCGTAACATAAGCACCTCATTGATTCTGCTTTAAAACAAATATGCCATATGGCCGATTCCTGCGCTTGCCGGCAACTTACAGCCGTACCCGCCGGAAGGAACTTCCTCTCCGGCGGGCCGTTTTTAAGCCTTGTATCTGGGCTCGCAAGTGAGGTTCACCCCAAGCCGTTTAAACGTTTTCTCATCCACCTGCGACAAAATCACCGAGGAGTGGACATCGCAGCCCCGCAGCTGGCTCAGCTGCTCCATAGCCTTTTCCGCCACCGGGTCGGTTGCCGCGCTGATAGACAGGGCAATCAGCACTTCATCTGTATGCAGCCGGGGATTCCGGTTGCCGAAATGGTCCACTTTCAGATGCTGAATGGGATTGATAACCAGCGGAGAAATCAAATGCAGCCCGTCGTCAATCCCGGCCAAGTGCTTTAAGGCATTGAGCAGCAGTGCCGCACAGGCCCCCAGCAAATCCGAGGTCTTTCCCGTAACAATTGTACCGTCCGGCAGCTCCATAGCCGCCGCGGGCAATCCGGTCTGCTCCGCCTTATCCAGTGCCGGCGCTACCACCGCCCGCTCCTCTGGACTGACGCCGGCCTTTTTCATCAAAAGCTCCAGCTTCAGTATCTGTGCATCGTCGGCCTTTCCCTGCTTCTGGTCGCACAGCGCCGTATAGTACCGGCGGAGAATCTCCTGTTTGGATGCCCACCGGGTATTGTCATCACTGACAATGCAGTTGCCCACCATGTTCACACCCATGTCCGTGGGAGATTTGTAAGGGCACTCCCCAAGGATCCGCTCAAACATGGCGACCAGCACTGGGAACGCTTCCACGTCCCGGTTGTAATTGACCGTAGTTTTGCCGTAGGCCTCCAGATGGAACGGGTCAATCATATTCACATCGCTTAAATCCGCCGTCGCCGCCTCATAGGCCAGATTCACCGGATGGTTCAGCGGCAGATTCCAGACGGGAAACGTCTCAAACTTGGCATAGCCCGCCTGAACGCCCCGCTTATGCTCATGGTACAGCTGACTCAAACTGGTTGCCAGCTTGCCGCTGCCAGGGCCGGGAGCAGTAACCACCACCAGCTCCCGGGTGGTTTCAATAAACTCATTTTTTCCGTAGCCCTCTTCGCTGACAATGTGGGCAATATTGGCCGGATATCCCTCAATGGCATAGTGGTGATACACCCGTATCCCCATAGTCTCCAGCCGGGACTGAAATACCCGCGCCAGTGTCTGCTCCCGGAACCGGGTCAAAACCACGCTGGACACATACAGACCCAAGCCCCGGAAAATATCAATCAGGCGAATCACATCCCGGTCATAGGTGATGCCCAAATCGCCCCGCACCTTATTCTTTTCAATGTCATCGGCATTGATGGCAATGACCATCTCCACCTGTTCTTTCATTTTCAGCAGCATCTGTAGCTTGCTGTCCGGCCGGAAACCGGGCAGTACCCGGGAGGCATGAAAATCGTCATACAGCTTGCCGCCAAATTCCAGATACAGCTTGCCGCCAAACTGGGCAATCCGCTCCCGGATACGAGCCGACTGGCTCTGAATATATAAATCGTTGTCAAATCCGATTCTCTGCATATCCCCAACTCTTCTTTCTGCAAAATACAATATGATATATTGTATAAGAAACAGGGCAAAATAGCAAGTCCCCCACAGCACAAAAATCCTGTTAAAAACAACCTGTCCGATGAAAAAACCACCGGACAGGAATTTTTTAAGACAGCGACTCTCCCGACAGTACCGCCAAATATTCCTCAAGGCACAGGCCTGTCGTGCGCAGATCCCGGGCAACCTCCGTCCCAACATAACGGTAATGCCAAGGCTCATAGATGATACCGGTAACACCGCTTTTGCTGTTGGGATAGCGCAAAATAAAGCCATACTCCCAGCAGTGCTCCATCAGCCATTTCTGGGCAGGCGTATTCTCCTGCGCCTCATCCAACACCCAATAACTGTTGTCCACCAGATCCACTGCAAGGCCCAATTCATGCTCACTGGTTCCGGGAACTGCCACAATTGTCCCCGCCTCTAACTTTGCTTCGTCCAGCCCGTAGCCGCAGGACAGGAAATAGTCCACCTTGCGGTTATACAAATACACCTGCAGATCATGGTCCCGGTATGCAGAGGTAATTTGGGCATTGTATCCGTCTTTTCGGCAAGCCTGCAGCATCGCCAGCAGACTGTCAACGCAGCTGCGGTCTACCTGATAACCGTTTTCTGCCTCCACCAAATCCGGGGTGTACGTTTCATGGATCATATTCCAGGGATTGGCCACCGGGATCTCCAGACCCGCCCTGGTAAAGAAGTGGTTCTGCCCGTCAATGCTTACTGCCCCTCTGGCCATCGCCCCGTCTGCCTGCAGATAATACATGCCTTCCCCGGTCTCCAGCCAGCCGGTCTGCATAACGCCATCTGCATCCAGATAATAGTGTTTTCCGTTTAGATCCAGCCAGCCGGTATGCAAGCTGCCATCTTCCCGCACATACCGGGTCTGTCCGTTTTCCGACACCCAGCCAATCTGCGGCTGGGTCGCCGCTGTTGTGTCCGTAATCTCCGTTCCGGCCTCAGACGCCTCTGTGCTTTCCCCGGCGGTACTTGCCTGTGTGCTCTCCCCATCTGCCGCCTTACCGCAGCCGGTAAGTACCAGACACAGCAAAACTAACCACAGTATGTACTTTCTCATGCTGGCCCCCACTTTTTCTCCGCAGCCGTTGCTCTGGAACAGGGCGGTGTCAAATCCAAATTCCACAATACACCTCCGAAAGTGTTACTGCTGTTATTGTATATATTCCGGCAGTTTTCGTCAAGACCCGTTACCGGGGAACAGGGCCATAATAAATAGCCGGACGCGCAACCACGCATCCGGCTAGAATATTGTCATCCTACAGCCTGCATAGACCGCACCTCAAATCTTCTCCATGTGGTCTACGTCCAGTACAAAAATCGTCGCGCCGCCCACCATGATCTCCTCAGGGACGCTCATAGTCCGCATGCCCAGACCAAACGCGCCGGTGCTGGCAGGCACAACCCGCTTGCGGGAGGTGCAATGGGTTTTCAGAATATCAATTGCCTGCTGTGTTCCGTCATCTTCAGTGCCAATCAAGAATGTCGTATTGCCCACCATCAAAAAGCCGCCGGTCGTGGACAACTTGGTTACGGAAAACCCCGCATCCGTCAAGGCAGATGCCGCCAAAGCGCTGTCATCATTGTTCACAATCGCAAGAATCAGTTTCATATCACACACTCCTTATGATTTTTAGAGAGTTATCAAAACACAACCGTTTTCCTACGGACAGTGTACCATGGAAAATACAAAAATGCAATGCTTTTGTGTAAATAAGCCCTATTTTACACTGTGATTTTGTTTGCCGGCGCCCAATTTCTCCTCCCGGTACTGACTGGGCGTTAAGCCCACCATATCTGTAAAGGCAGATAAGAATCCCCGCGTAGACTTATATCCCACCAACGCCCCGATTTCCGCCACTGTATGGCCGCTTTCCTTCAAAAACTGTTTCGCTGTCTGGATGCGCATTTCCGCAATTACCTTCCGAAACGTTTTGCCGTATAGAGATTTAATCAGCACGGAAACCCGCTTCTGTGACAGATGCAGCTGCTCCGCCAAAAACGCCAGACTAATATCCTTTTCGTAATTCTTGGCCAGCAACCGGTCTATTTCATATTGGTACAGCACATTCCCTGCCTGATTTCCGGAGAGCATCTGTTGCTGCTGCATTTGCGCTGTCATAAAATCATAAATCGCCATCATCAGCTTTGTCAGTTCCGCCTTCAGTCTCTCCTCCCGGCAGAAACAGTTCCGCAGCTGCAGCTGGCGAAGCCCGGAAATAATTCCGCCGATTTCCCTTGCAGCGTCAACCACCATAATAGCCAATCCGGAAAACGCCTGCACCAGCGCCATATAGACATCCTCTGCCTTACTGCGCTTGGGCATGAGCGCAAAGAAAAAGTACACATTGAATTTCTCTGTGTCCGGATATGTATAGGTCTGATGGTAACAGGTCGGGGCGATCAAGGCCGCCTGCCCTGCCTTGACGTGATAAATTTTCTCATCGGTTATGATGTCCACACCGCCCCGCCAGACATAGAACAGTTCATAATTGGGATGCACATGGGCGTGGGAAGCCATCGGCACGGCAGACCCGTTATTCATCACCAGCGTACATTTTGCATTTCCCAGCACAAGCTCCGTTTCCTGTTGCGGCATTTCAATCCCCCCAGTACCAACGTGAGGTAAACTCCCGGTTTGGGTCGCATAATGGTCTTTTCAGTTCACTTTCTAAATGCACTGCTTCATGGTATTATTATACTTAACAAATACTTGACTTGCAAGTGTTTGATTGTTTTATGAAATGGAGAAATGTATATGGAAATGCAAAAGGGTTTCTGCCCTGCTCTGGGAACGCCTCTGGATGATAACGGCAATTTGATAGAGGCAAGCTACCGCAAGCAAATTGAGCTTATGATTGAAGCCGGTGCCTGTGGCGCTTTGAGCATGGGCAGTATGGGCACGGAAGCTGCTCTGTCCATGGAAGCCTATGCCAACACTGCCAGGGTAGCCGCAGAGACGGTAAACAAGCGTATCCCTCTGTTCATCGGTGCTATGGATGTATCCGTATTCCGCGTAAAGGAGCGTTTTGAGCTAATAAAGGATCTGGACTTTGACGGTGTTGTCCTGACCGCACCTTTCTACGGCAAGGCACCCACCGATAAGCTGATCCAGTTCTTCAAGGAGTGCGCAGACATCGCTCCGAAGCCCGTATACCTGTATGACCTGCCCGGTGTCACCCAGCAGAAAATCACCTACCCCATGATGGAAGAGCTGATCAAGCACCCCAATATTAAAGGCATCAAGACCGGCGATATCGTTCTGGCCCGTCTGCTGTACCTGAACCATCCCGAAGTAGAGCTGTTCTTCAGCAACCTGGACATTTTTGACGTAGCCGGCGCATTTGGCCTGCCCAATGTTCTCGACGGCATGTTCTCCTGTATGCCTGCCACCTCCGCCGCCTTCACTAAGGCATACGCCGCCGGTGATATGGCAGAGGCCACCAAGCACCTGAACACCATCATCGACCTGCGTAACCTGTTCCTTGGAAATGGCATCTGGCCGGGCTTTACCATTGCCATGAACCTCTTGGGTCTGGAGGGCAATTACGGCCCCGGTTACACACGTCATATGCCCAAACCCGATGAGGCTGAGCGTGTAGCAGAGAGAATGAGACAGATCGGTGAGCTGAAATAATCAAAGGAGAGTTCTTCCATGATTTCCTGTACTGAGTTTATTCCTTTTTACAGCGAGTTTTTCAAATATCTGGAAGCCCGCGGCGGACATGACGCAGTAGTTGCTTACTGGCACTACACCTCCGACAACGGTGTTGGTAACAAGAACAACCCCAACAGTCTGATCTCTTTTATAGAACGGGCTGAAACCCCCTTTGAGGGTGCCCGTAACTACTGGGACCACACCCTGACGGAAGAGGCTAGTGACCTTTACAAAGTCATTGACGACGAAAAACAACAGTGGTATGCCCATATGCGCCATTGCCCCTCCCGGGGAAGACTGAACGCGCTGGAGCACATAACCCCCTATTATGATTACTGTGAGCACTGTAATGTAATTTACCAGCGGATTCTGAGCAGATACGGCCTCATTATGGAACGGGATCATTCTAAAATTGATAACGCAGAGTGCTCCTCCATGCTGTATCGAGAGGGCCACCGTCCCGATGCAGATGATGTCAAGCTTCCTCTTGAGGGCAGAACCGTCATTGACATGAAGCCCGAGGACAATAAGTACCTGCACAGAGACTTCCATCTGTCCGGCGACCGGGTGCTGAAATACTGCGGTACCCAATTCGGTGAGGAAGAAGTCGTAAATCTTCTTACCAGCTATGTGCGCAACTATTACGCGCCCCAAATCAAGGATATCCAGGCGCGGGGACTGGTGGCACTGAAGGAATGGATCGAGCATGTGTACGAAGTGGAAGAAGCCTCTGATGTTCTGCACACGGAACTGACCGACGATATGCTGGCTGTCGCCATCGACAAGAGTCCTGCTATCGAGCATATGCGTTCTTTGAACCATGAGCCTTCCAGGTACTACATAGAGCAGACCCGGACCCTTTACCGTGTCATTGCCGAAGCTTGCAATATGACCTTCACCATGCTCTATTACGACGGAGACGGCGCAACCAAGCTGGAGTTCCGCAATAACAAATAAGCACTGCCCTTGGCTCTCCCTCTGGGAGAGCTGTCAGCGCAGCTGACTGAGAGGGTGCCCTCCGAATTTTATAGAAAAAGGACGTGTATCAAAACGATACACGTCCTTTTTTTATGCTTATTTTCCTGCCACTGACAGCTTTTCCACCAACACGCTGGGCGCGCCGAATGCCGTCATGCCCATAGCCCCGGGCAGTTCCACATTTGCGCCAACCGCCACAACAGACTTTAGTAAATCGTAGAAATTGCCCGCCACCGTAAAGGATTTCACCGGAACGGTTTTCTTCCCGTTTTCAATCATAAAGCCTGCGCTCTGCAGGGAAAAATCACCGGTAATGGGGTTTGCGCCTGCATGAAGTCCCCCCAAAGAGTTGATATACACGCCATTTTCCGCCTTTGCCAGCAGTTCCTCCTCGGTGTACGCACCACCGGCCAGATACATGGTAAAGGGCCGCACCCCAACTGCGGCATCATAACCGGCCTTGGAGCCGTTTCCGGTGGTCTCCTTTCCGGCAACCGCTGCGGTTTTCAGGTTGTACAGCAGTGTGATGAGCCTGCCGTTTTCAATCACCCTTTTGCAGGCTGTGGGAGAACCCTCTGCGTCAAAGTGAATAGGCATGGGGCTTTCTTTGTGGAAGGGGTCATCGATCAGCGTCACTGTGGATGATGCAATCATCTGCCCCTCTTTATCCCCCAGCTTGCTCAATCCCTTCTGGGCTGTCTCCGCGGAGAAAATACCGCTGAAGGTGGACAGCAAACTGCTCATCGCCTCCGGGTTAAATACCACCGGATACACACCGGTAGGCGCTGCTTCGCCGCCCAGCTTCCCAGCCGCGGCCTCTGCCGCCTTTTCTGCCAGCGCCTTGCTGTCAATGGTATCAAGGCACCCCACCTTCACCTGATAATCGTTGGCCATTTCCTGCCCGTCGGAAACAATCGCTACAGCAAACAGGGCGCAGACATTGTTTTCATAGTGTAGGTCAAGACCCTTGGAATTATAGATGGCAATTTCCATTTTCTGGGCATAGGCCGAGGTCTGACAGCCATCCACGGTGTTCTGAGGTGCATCGTAGAGGGCCTGCTGTGTTTCCAATGCCTTGGCAATCAGCGCTTCTGTTGCAGGCAGGTCATACACGGTTCTCTCCAACGGGGTGTAGCTCTTGCCTCCCTCTGCCAAAAACACGGCTTCCTCTGCCTCCAGCACTGCGGCATTGTCCATAGCCCGCACCACAACAGCCTCCGCCTGTTCCGGGTTCAGCGCTTCGGTGGAAGCATAGCCCATCTTGCCGTTTACAATACACCGGAAGCACACGCCGCCCTCGGCAGAGGCGCTGAATTCGTTGATTTCATGCTGAAAGGTATCCACACTGACACCCTCACCGGCCTGATAATACAGCTCATATTCTTTTAGGCCCATCTGTTCGGCCTTGGCAACCACTGCATTTTTAAATTCCGTAAATTGCATAATAGCCTCCTTATCTGCCGCCGACGGTAATGGACGATACCCGAATCATAGGCTGGCCCACGTTGGTAGGAATGGAACCGCTGGAGGAGCCGCACATGCCCTGACCCATATCCAATTCCGTCCCCACCATGTCAATATTCTGAATAATTTCACTGCCCTTGCCCACAAGGCTTGCCCCGCGGACAGGCTCGCATATTTTGCCGTTGCGCACCAGATATCCCTCATTGACGGCAAAATTAAACTCTCCCGTCACCGGATTAACAGAGCCGCCGCCCATTTGCTTGGCATACAGGCCATACTCTATGGACGCAATAATATCCTCATTTTTATCCTCTCCCGGCGCAATATAGGTATTGGTCATCCGGGAGGTGGGGGTGTAGCTGTAGCTCTGGCGGCGGGCGTTGCCGGTAGACGCCATCCCCATCCGTCGGCCGTTGAACTTGTCAATCATGTAAGATTTCAGGACACCTTTTTCAATCAGCACATTCTTTCTTGCCGGTGTGCCTTCATCGTCTATGTTCACAGAGCCCCAGGCGCCCGGAATGGTACCGTCGTCGATGGCGGTTACCTTTTCGTTGGCGATTTTCTGTCCCAGCTTACCCACAAACTGACTCTGCCCGTAGGCAACGCCGGAGGCTTCCAGAGAGTGTCCGCACGCCTCATGGAAGATAACCCCGCCAAAGCCGTTGTCAATGGCCACAGGCATCACCCCTGCGGGGCAATAGCCGGCGCCTGCCATGGTCACTGCCTGCCGTGCCGCTTGGATACCCACCTCTGCGGGCTTAACTGTCTCAAACATCTCCAGACCCATCCGTCTGCCGGGATTGAAAGAGCCGGTCTGGGTCTCGCCGTTCACCTCTGCCACAGCAGACACTGACAGCCGGGTACGAATCTGCCTGTCCTGCGCATAGGTCCCCTCTGTGTTGGCGATGAGGATATTGTGGTCCACATCCAGCAGAACCCCGGTCACCTGGGTAATCTTATCGGAGTAGTCCTTGGCGGCAAAATATCCCTCTTTTAAAATCTCCACCTTTTCCCGGTTACAAACGGATGCCGGCACAATGCGTACCGGATGTATGTCCCCAAACAGCCGCTCTTTCAGCACGATATCCATTTGGGCCGTACCCTCTCCCAGCGCATCCGCGGCCTGACCGGCACAGCGCAAAAGCCCCTGCTCCGAGGTATCCACTGTGGACGCCATCACACTGCGCAGTCCCTTGTATACCCGTATAGCCGCCCCGGCAATGACGGTGTCCTTAATAGAATCGACCTTGCTTGCCACCATGTTAATGCTGTGATTGCTCGTATTTTCTGCGAAAATCTCAGCATAATCCGCGCCGGTTGACACCGCAGCCTGCAGCACCCGCTGGCACACTTCTCTTGAAATCATACGCCTTCTCCTTTGCCTGTCTTAAACTTGGTTGTTCTCATTTTACCATTTGCATAGTTTAATTGCAAGTAAATATCCTCACGCAGGGCTATCTCTTTACTTTTTATAGAAAAACCGTTATACTGTGGATAAGGATGTGATGCATATGAAAAAGTGGGTCTATAATCTTCTCATAATAATCTTCACTGTTACCTTCCTGGTCAGCGGTTTCTTTTTGGTGCGCTATTTTCTGGAGTCCAGAAAACAGAAGGCGGCATTTGACGATCTGGCTGCGCTGGTAGCGCAGGCGCAGACGCAGACACCCCCGCAAATACAGAAACCAACCCCAACCACACCTTCCCCCGACAGTCCTACGCAAACAGAAGATGAACCCACTGCCCCAACGCTCCCGGCGCTGGTGGAAATCCAACATCCGCAGACCGGTGAGGCTATGTCCATCCTCCGGGAGTACGCCCCCGTATATTCCCAAAACACGGATATGGTGGGCTGGATGCAGATTGAAGGCACCAATATTAATTACCCCGTCATGCAAACACCTGACTGGCAGGATTATTACCTGCACCGCAGCTTTCAAAAGGAATACAGCAGCCACGGCTGCCTGTATGTCCGGGAGGCCTGCGATGTAGAAGCTCCCTCGGACAACCTAACCATTTACGGTCACAATATGAAAGACGGCTCCATGTTCGCCGCCCTGCATAAATACAAAGACATAGCCTTCTGGCAGGATCATTCCATCATCCGGTTCGATACGCTGACAGAGCATCATAATTACAAAATTCTCTCTGTCTTTTTGATCTCTGCCACCTTGGACGAGGGTTTCCCTTACCATAAATTTGTGGATGCCGCCGATGCGGCGCAGTTTGAAAATTATGTTGCCTCCTGCAAGCAGCGCTCCCTGTACGATACCGGTGTTACCGCCGAATACGGTGATAAGCTGATCACTCTTTCCACCTGCGAGTACTCGCAAACCAACGGGCGGCTGGTGGTTGTGGCAAAAAGAGTGGATTAACAGGGAAAAATTCGTTTTACATCTTGCAATCTATGCCACCTTTATGTTAAAATAAGCACGTATAGTTCACTTTGCTAACATTGCGGAAGCGGTATTGGCCTACATTGTATTATTGGAGGAACATAAATTATGGATTATGCAAAAGAATCCCTGCGGCTCCACGGCGAGTGGGGCGGCAAAATCGAAGTTATCAGCACTGTCCCCTGCAGCACCAAGGAGGACCTGTCTCTGGCTTACACTCCCGGCGTTGCTCAGCCCTGTCTGGAAATCCAAAAGGACGTAAACAAGTCCTATGAGCTGACCCGCCGCCACAACCTGTGCGCCGTTATCACCGACGGTACTGCCGTTCTGGGTCTGGGCGATATCGGTCCCGAGGCCGGCATGCCTGTTATGGAGGGCAAGTGCGCACTGTTTAAGTCCTTTGGCGACGTTGACGCCTTCCCTCTGTGTGTCAAGAGCAAGGATGTTGACGAATTTGTCAACGCAGTTTACCTGATTTCCGGCTCCTTCGGCGGCATCAACCTGGAGGATATCTCCGCTCCCCGCTGCTTTGAAATCGAGAAGAAGCTGAAGGAAAAGTGCGACATTCCCATCTTCCATGACGACCAGCACGGCACCGCCGTTATCACCCTGGCAGGTCTTGTAAACGCGCTGAAGGTTGTGGGCAAGAAGAAAGAGGACGTTAAGATTGTCACCTCTGGTGCCGGCGCAGCCGCTATTGCTATTGTAAAGCTGCTGCTGAGCGCAGGCTTCAAGAACGTAATCATGACCGACCGCAGCGGCGCTATCTACGCCGGCCGTGAAAAGCTGAACTGGATTAAGGAAGAAATGGCGCAGGTCACCAACCTGAACTGCGAGAAGGGTACTCTGGCTGACGTAATTGTTGGCGCTGACGTGTTCATCGGTGTTTCCGCCCCCGGCACGCTGACCACCGAGATGGTCAAGACCATGGCTAAGGATGCCATCATCTTTGCCTGTGCCAACCCCACCCCCGAGATTTTCCCGGAGGATGCCAAGGCTGGCGGCGCAAGAGTTGTCTCCACCGGCCGTTCCGACTTCCCCAACCAGATCAATAACGTTCTGGCCTTCCCCGGCATTTTCCGCGGTGCTTTCGATGTAAGAGCCTCCGACATCAACGAGGAGATGAAGGTCGCCGCTGCTGAGGCGCTGGCCAACCTGATCTCCGATGACGAACTGAGCGAGGACTACATCATCCCCGCCGCTTTTGACAAGCGCGTCGGCCCCGCTGTTGCCAAGGCTGTTGCTGAGGCTGCCCGCAGAACCGGTGTCGCAAGAATCTAATTCATACCGCGCAGGCGGACGTGTTGCAAAACACGTCCGCCTGTTTCCGTTTGTATTCATATATAAAAAACGCCCGGGATGTTTTTACATCCCGGGCATGGCATTTATTTACTTGCCGCAAACTTCCTTTGCAACTTCCACAATGTGGTCAGCGCACAGGCCGAACTGCTTCAGCAGGTCCTTGGCGGGACCGGAGTGGCCGAACTCGTCGTTCACACCGATGCGGCGTACCAGAGTGGGGCACTTCTCGGACAGGCAGGAAGCAACAGCCTCGCCCAGACCGCCGATGATGGAGTGCTCTTCGCAGGTAATGACCTTGCCGCACTTCTTGGCAGCAGCGATCACCAGCTCCTCGTCCAGAGGCTTGATGGTAGCCATGTTGATGACCATAGCGTTGATACCCTGCTCTGCCAGCTTCTCACCAGCCTCAATGGCTTCGTAGGTCAGCAGACCGTTGGCAATGATGGCAACATCGGAGCCCTCACGGACAACCTCGCCCTTACCGATCTGGAACTTGTAGTCCTCGCTGTGGAACACAGGCACTGCCAGACGGCCGAAGCGCAGGTACACAGGGCCGTTCATCTCGTAAGCAGCGCGAACAGCAGCCTTAGCTTCTACGTCGTCGGCGGGGCAGATAACAGTCATACCGGGGATGGAACGCATCAGAGCGAAGTCCTCGCAGCACTGGTGGGATGCGCCGTCCTCACCGACGGAGATGCCGCCGTGGGTAGCGCCGATCTTCACGTTCATGTGGGGGTAGCCGATGGAGTTACGTACCTGCTCAAAGGCACGGCCGGCTGCAAACATTGCAAAGCTGGATGCAAAGGGCACCAGGCCTGCGGTGGACATACCGACAGCCATACAAATCATGTTGGCCTCGGCGATACCGGCATCGAAATGACGCTCGGGGAAGGCCTTCTGGAACACACCGGTCTTGGGAGCACCGGCCAGGTCAGCATCCAGAACGACCAGGTTATCATACTGGGCACCCAGCTCCTTCAGAGCGTTGCCGTAGCTGTCACGGGTAGCGACTTTCTTCAATTCTGCCATAATTACGCCTCCAATTCTGCCAGCTGAGCCTTCAGCTCGGTCATAGCCTGCTCGTACTCAGCGTCGTTGGGAGCCTTGCCGTGCCAGCCGGCATTGTTCTCCATGTAGGAAACACCCTTGCCCTTGGTGGTCTTCATCACAATAGCGAAGGGCTTGCCCTTGGTCTGCCGTGCCTGAGCGAAGGCAGCTTCCAGCTCGTCAAAGCTGTGGCCGTCAACAGCAGCAACTTCAAAACCGAAAGCAATCAGCTTGTCAACGATGGGATACGGGCTCATAACGTCGGCGATGTTGCCGTCGATCTGCAGGCCGTTGTTGTCTACGATAATGCACAGGTTGGCCAGGTTGTAGTGGGCAGCTGCCATGCAAGCTTCCCAAACCTGGCCCACCTGGATCTCGCCGTCGCCCAGCAGGGAGTAAACGCGGTTCTGCTTGCCGGTGTGCTTGGCAGCCAGTGCCATGCCGGTGGCAACGGAAACGCCCTGACCCAGAGAACCGGTGGACATGTCAACGCCGGGAACCATGTTCATGTTGGGGTGGCCCTGCAGGTAAGAGTCGATGTGACGGAAGGTGGGCAGATCCTCCACGGGGAAGAATCCGCGCTGTGCCAGTACGGAGTACAGGCCGGGGGTAGTGTGACCCTTGGACAGAACAAAACGGTCCCGGTCCTCCCACTTGGGGTTCTTGGGATCAATGTTCATTTCCTTAAAGTACAGATAGGTATAAACCTCAGCTGAAGACAAGCTTCCGCCGGGGTGTCCTGCTTTTGCGCCATAGGTGGACTCGATTACACCCATACGGACCTTGCAGGCAGTGATTTGCAGTTGTTTTCTTTCACTGGAAGTCATTGTGTTCCTCCTTGTTTTTCTTGCCTGCATCCGCAGGCGGAAAGTACATTATAAAATTGCGGCAATGCCACACATACATAATATATCATACCATCAAAGGGCACAACTTGCAAGCATTTTAGACTGAATAAATTAAATATTTCCCCAAGCTTCCGTTTCCTCACAGAGGTTTATCATGCATATACCAGGGACTTGCCTCATACTCTCTGGTAGAAAACTTGGGAGGGATTGCTATGAAGCGGGCCGGTTGGATAATTGTGGTGCTGGGATTGCTGGCGGGGATGCTGCCTCTGGGGGTGCAGGCGGTGGAAATGGACATCCCCGCCAAGAGCGCACTTCTCATGGATGTGGCCACCGGAACGGTGCTTTACGAGCAGGATGCCCACACGCAGCTGGCTCCGGCCAGTGTTACTAAGGTTATGACGCTGCTGCTGATTATGGAGGCCATTGACAGCGGGCGCATCGGGTGGCAGGATACGGTCACCGCCTCGGAAGCCGCCGCTGCTAAGGGCGGCAGTCAGATTTTCCTGAAAGTTGGAGAGACCCTGTCGGTGGAAGATATGGTCAAATCCATCGCCGTATCCTCTGCCAATGACTGCGCCTGTGCCATGGCAGAGCATCTGGCCGGCAGCGAGACTGCCTTTGTGGAACTAATGAATACCAGAGCAAATGCCCTTGGAATGGAGGATACCCACTTTGTCAACTGCACAGGGCTGGATGACAGTCCGGAGGCCACCAACCACCGCACCTCCGCCTATGACATCGCGCTGATGTCCCGGGAACTGCTGAAAAACCACCCGGACATTACTAAATACACCACCATTTGGATGGACACTGTGCGCAACGGTGCCTTCGGCCTGTCCAATACCAATAAGCTGGTGCGGTTTTACAGCGGTGCTACCGGTCTGAAGACCGGCTTTACCCGGGAAGCAGGCTACTGTCTGTCCGCCTCTGCCAAGCGGGATAATATGGAGCTAATCGCGGTGGTAATGGGCTGTGACTCCTCCCAGGCGCGGTTTGCCGCCTGTAAGTCCATGCTGGATTACGGCTTTGCCAATTACTGCATCATTGCGCCGGAACTGAAAGAGGAAATTATAATCCCTGTGAAGCTGGGTACCGCCCCATCGGTCAAGGCCGTTCCCGCCACTGCCGATGCGGTGCTGCTGGATAAATCCCAGCAGTCCCTGGCCGCCACCCAAGTGGAACAGGAGGAAACGGTCACAGCGCCGGTGGCTCAGGGCCAGCGGCTGGGCACTCTGTATTTAAAGGCAGGGGAGCAGGTTCTGGCAGAAGTCCCGCTGGTGGCGGAAACTGCCGTACCCAAGCTCACCTGGTGGCAGATGTTCGTGCGTGTTCTGGAGCAGCTGGCCATGAAGGGGGCATAAAAAAGCGCAGGGGCTATAACCCCTGCGCACAGGCTGTCAAAAAAGTGGATTCGACGCACCGCACAAAGCCTCCCCTGTGTAAGGGGAGGTGGGCCACCCAAAGGCGGCTCGGAGGGGTTTTTTGAAAAAGTTGCGATTTTGCATTATTTTTTGCAAAATCGCAACAATTTACCGCCACAATCCCTCAGTCACGCTGTTCGCGTGACAGCTCCCTTTACACAAGGGAGCCTCGGGCGCTCCCGCGCCAGAAGGTTTTTCGACACTCTGAGCGCAGGGGCTGTAATAGCCCCTGCGCCTTCTAATTTGCTTATTTCTTCCAGAGTCCGTCGGGATACAGTCCCTGCCGGGTCATCTCCTGCAGAGCCGCAACCACCACCGGCTTGTCAGCAGCGTAGGTCACACCGTACCACTTGGCATCCGTATGCAGCACCTTTACCGATGCCTTCTTTTCTGCCAGCAGATCAGCGATCAGCAGAGGCAGGTAAAACTCACCCTTAATGGGATTGGTTGCCAGTGCCTTTTCCAGGAACGCAGGGAAATGCGCCTCAATTTCCTGCAGGAAGCTGGGGGTGAAGCCCCAGAAGTTCATGGAAACAGGGGCGTCCGCAGGAACATCCGTCCATGTAGCGCCGTCATCCTCCGTGAAGTGGATGCCGCCAGCGTACTGCTCAATCCTTGTGCGCTCGGCAACAGAGGTCAGGAAGCTGTTTTCATCGGTGGTGCAGATGCCTCTGGCCACAGAGCCGTTTTCCGTCACGGTATTTCCCAGCTGGTAGCCTACCATGCAGTAGTCGTATGTATCGGTATCCTGTGCGGTAAGCTGGTACTTGTAAATCTCCCGGAAAGCCTCCTTGCCGTAGTAATCGTCAGCGTTGATGACCACAAACGGCGCATCTCCGATTTGCTCAGCGGCGCACAGCACCGCATGGCTGGTTCCCCAGGGCTTGGTGCGCTCGGCAGGGATTGGGAAACCGGCGGGGATCTTATCCATTTCCTGGAAAGCGTACCGGATCTCCAGCGGGCAGTTTTTCAGCCGCGCGCCTACCGTCTCCATAAAGTCCTTTTCAATGGCTTTTTTGATGATGATAACGGCAGTTTCAAAGCCTGCCTCGTAGGCATCGAACAGAGAGTAGTCCAAAATCGCCTCTCCGCAGCTTCCCACAGGGTCAATTTGCTTCAGTCCGCCGTAGCGGCTGCCCATACCGGCGGCCATAACCACCAAAATCGGTTTCTTATTCAAAAGAATCCCTCCATTATCGTTAATATCTGTTATTATATCCCATCCCGCCGGGAAAAGCAAGACGAGGTTTCTCTTTATAGAAAATATTGTAAGGATGCTGTTGTTTTTTACAAGAATGCCGCAAAATCCAGATAGATTGCATCCTTTTGCAGCTTCTCCCAGGAAAATACCGCGGCCAGTTCCCGGGCAGATATGGGTTTTGCACCGGCAGTCAGTCCGGCCGCACAGGCCAAAACACCCAAAAGTTGTTCCGCAGAGAGCCTTTGCCGCAACGCGCCCATATCCAAATCCTTATCCCGTTTGCTCAGCCGGCGGCCATCTGATGCCAACAGCAGGGGCACATGGCCGTAATCCGGGTGGGCAAAGCCAAACAACTCCTGCAAGTACATCTGCCGGGGTGCAGAGCTGAGCAAATCCATTCCCCGCACCACCTCGGTCACGCCGGCTTCGCCGTCATCCACAGTAACCGCCAACTGGTAGACATAACATCCGTCTGCCCGACGTACTACAAAGTCACCGCAGTGGGCTGCCAGATTTTCCGTATAGCGGCCCTGACAGACATCCTCCACCGTCCAATCCCGGTCCGGTACCATAACCCGCCAGGCAGGTGCCCGGCTAAATCCGGCCCGTTCCGCCGGGGTCAGCGTCCGGCAGGTGCCGGGATACACATAGGTTCCGTCGGACATGTGAGGAGCGTTGACACTGTGAAGCTGGCTGCGGGTACAGTAACAGGGGTAGAGCAGGTGCATATCCCTAAGGAGCTCAAAATACCTGTCATACACCCCGCTGCGCTGGGACTGGGGCGCGGTTTCCATATCCCAATCCAAACCCAGCCAGCGCAAATCCTCCCGGAGCAGCTGGGCATATTCCGGGCTGGTACGCTGGGTGTCCAGATCCTCCATCCGCAAAATCAGACTCCCGTTGCGGCTGCGGACAGAGAGCCAGGCCACCAGCGCCGCAAACACATTTCCCAAGTGCATCCGCCCAGAGGGGGTGGGCGCAAACCGGCCAACCGGCGCCGTTTCTGCCTTCTCCATTACCGGAGCACCCAAAAACGCAGAATCCACCATATGAGAACCCCCACAATGCCTGCTGTCAAAAGGGCAGCGGTTACGATAAGTCCGGTGAGCTTTTCCTTACCGGGCTGTTGCAGTGCCTCAGCATATTCTTCCAGCGGCTGGTCAGATCTATCTGTGTTATATACCCGAAATACCCGGGTCCTGTCATCGGCCTTCACGCCGTAATCGTTGGAATAGTTCTGATAATCTTCCGGGTCTGCGATGGTCTGGGTGTCCTCCAGCAGCGCCCGCAGGACTTCGTCATCCAAAATATCTTCCTCAGGCGCAGCTTCGTCCTGCTGCTGTGATTCTTCCAAATATTCCTCCGCCAGAAGCTCCTGTTCCAGGCGTTTTAGCTCTTCCTGCGCATCTTTAAACATGGCTTCCTCCTCCATCCCCTGTGATTTACTCTTTTATTGTACTGCAAAAGGCTGTCGGTGTAAAGGTTTTTCCGCATAGGGGGTTGTGAAAAAGGCCGCAATGGTGTACAATAAAAAGCAAACAGGAAAAGGAGGGATTGTATGGCACTGGATCCGGAAGAACTGAAAAGACAGCGGCAGCTGCGCCAGCAGCAGCGTCAGGCCCGCGCGCGTCAGCGGCGGCAGCTGACCATTCGGCTGGGGATCGCATGTGCTGTACTTCTGCTGTGCGGCGGACTGATTTTTTCCCTCAGCCGTAACAGCCGGCAGACCCCGAGCGTTGAGACTACCCAGCCTCCTGTCCCGGAAACCACCACCCAAACCCAGACACAGCCTGCAGTAACAGAGCCAACCACCACCATTCATCTGGTGGCCGGGGGGGATTTGAATATTGTAGACACGGTTGTGGATGCCGGCGGTGTTCAATACGATTATACGGAAACCTTCTTGGATGTCGCCCATCTGCTGGCAGATGCCGACCTGTCTGTCCTCAATCTGGAGGGCAGCCTCTACGGCCCGCCCTACGGCACGGAAACCCGGTCCGCCCCCCAGGAGCTGATGCAGGCGCTAAGCCGCGCCGGTGTGGATTTCATTCAGCTGGCAAATTCCTATTCCATCAACAAGGGTCTTTCCGGTCTGACCCAGACCATTGACGGCGTGCGTGCTGCCGGGATGGAGCCTTTGGGCGTATACGCCGATGCAGCCGCCTTCAAGGCCGGAAAGGGGTATACCCTGCGGAACGTGAACGGAATTACCGTTGCCCTTGTGGCCTTTACCAAGGGTATGGACGGCATGGCACTGCCCGCCGGCAGTGAGGACTGCGTCAACGTGCTGTACGAAGATTACGACAGCACTTACCAGGATGTTGACACCAAGGGCATTACCGGGATTTTGTCTGCCGTAGCAGAGGAAAAGCCGGATATCACCGTTGCTCTGCTGCACTGGGGCAGTGAATTTAACGACACGGTCAGCGACAGCCAGCAGCGCATCGTAAAGCTTCTGCAGGCAAACGGCGTGGATGCCATTATTGGCACCCACTCCCACTATGTACAGAAACTGGACTATAACCCAGAAACAGGGCAGATTGTTGCCTATTCTCTGGGTGACTTCTTTGGGGATGCCCAGCGGGCCGGCTCGGAGTATTCTGTGCTTCTGGATTTGGAGATCACCCGGGATAATGTCTCCGGAGATACGAAAATCACCGGCTACAGCTATACCCCCATTTTCACGGTTTCTGAAAAAGATGCGCCCGCGCAGGTGCTTCGGCTGGAGGAGGCCATGGCGGCTTATGAAGCCAACCACCTGAACCGGGTGTCAGAGGACACCTATGCTGCCATGGGCTATGCCCTACAGCGCGTTGCCGCGCGGGTTGCAGGAGAATAGGCAGTAAGGCGCGTAAAAATGCACGCCTAATGCCTGTTTTACCCTTTTTTCCTAAAAAATACCCCTTGACAATCTATAAGACCTATGGTAAGATACCCAAGTAATGAAGAAGGCTGAACATCCGCCTCACCCCCAGCAAATGCAAAGGGGTTAATATTCCACCTCCCTGTTACAGGGATAATGTGCGAGTATGCGGATGCTTTGGCATCCGCTTTTCTTGTTTATTTGGAGGTGCTTACCATCGCAAAGTTAGAACATCAGCTGAATGAGGAAATCCAGGATAAAGAAATCCGACTGATTGGCCAGGACGGTGCCCAGCTGGGTATCGTGTCTGCAGCACAGGCCAACGAAATGGCAGAGGAGCAGGGTCTGGATCTTGTGAAGATCTCTCCCAACGCCGTGCCCCCCGTTTGCAAGATTATGGACTATTCCAAGTTCTGCTTCGATCAGAAGAAGCGTGAAAAGGAAGCCCGTAAGAATCAGAAGGTTGTGGAAATCAAGGAAATTCGCATGAGTCCCAGCACCGACACCAACGACTCCAACACCAAGGCAAAGAACGCCGCCAAGTTTCTGGTTGACGGCAACCGGGTCAAGGTCAGCGTCCGCTTCCGCGGCCGTGAGATGGCACATACCCACCTGGGTGAGAAGCTGCTGATGGATTTTGCCGAGGCCTGCGCTGAGGTTGCCACCATGGAGAAGAATCCCAAGCTGGAGGGTCGCTTTATGGCGATGTTCCTAACCCCCAAAAACAGCAAGTAAGTTTGTTCTTATGGCCTCTGCAGAGGCCGCCAATTACCAAAGATACGGAAGGAGTAACCACTATGCCCAAGCTGAAAACCCATAGCGGTGCAAAGAAGAGATTTAACCTCACCAAGTCCGGTAAGGTCAAGAGAGCCCGCGCTTACAAGAGCCATATCCTCACTAAGAAGGA
>JAZTZS010000019.1:0-52492 GCA_045637585.1 Faecousia sp.
GCTGGGGGGGGGGGTAAACTTGCACCCCTCCGGCGTGCTTGCCGGAGGGGGATGTAAGTTACTTTTTCAATTTCGCTAACAGATCTTCCACTTTCAATCCGCTATACATTTCATCATTGCTTTTTGCTTTACTTTCCATGACCGGGATGGTATATCCGTCCGGCGTTACGTAAAAAGACCCATTACCGCTAAAATATCTGCGTCCGGCCTCTTTTTTGACTTTCGTGAGCGGTACAATTATTTTCATCCCCTTGTATAGCTGTGGATTATACTCTATGAATTCGATGTTTGCTGAAATTGTAATCTTATCTCCTTTGGCATATATCCCATCTGAATCATCAAGCACAGTAAACTCATATTCATAAAAGTCAACGGTGTCGTCAATTCCGTTCTCCGCCCTTTTATCTGCCAAATCTTCATTTTCCAACGATACTGTAGTGTTATATTTTATGATGTCGCTGGTAACCTCTCCGTATACAAAGGTCTCCACATGCGTTCTCACTGTTTCAATATCAGACTTTCTCATTGAAATCAATGGTGGCATCTTAATTCCGCAAATGGGGTATTCCTCTCTCAGCGCTTCTTTCTGCTCAGGCGTCAGCCTGTCTTCCGGTTGGGCTTGCTTTTGCAGCACGCCAACAAGCACGACCGCCAGACAGCAAAGAACCAAAAGCCCAACAATCCATAAGGCCTTTTTGTTTTTCATCTTATTCTACCCCTTTCTTCATAATCACGGTATAAAAAAACGCGTAAATCTATCCTGCATAAAAAGAGGATGACTACACGCTGCAATGCTTTCTCTGTTTAATTTTTAATGCATTCAACATCAAGGTGCATTTGAGCTTCGTCATCCTCTACCGGAACTGTGCCATCGTAATCCCCTCCTTTTCATAGGTTAATTATATATTATCATATGCCTATGGAAAATTCAACCAATTTTTTATGTAGACCCGGATTGACTTTGTGACTTTTGACATATTGTCCGGTTATATAAGAGAAGAACCCCCACCTTTTATGTTTGTGGGGGTGGTTGTGTTTCCGTATATCTGACCGTTATCCCTCGTAAAGGGGCTTCGGCGGGTCAAAGGGCTGTGCCTTATAGGTCACCGAGCCGATGGGCTTGCCGCTGATGCCGTACTTGGGATTGTAGCCAAAAAGATTTATGTACCGCGCCAAATCGTTTCGTTCTTCCTCCATGGCCTCCATGACCGCTACCGTCGCCAGCACGTCATCCACCGCCCGGTGGGAATTGACCACCTTATCCGCCAAGCCGTACACCTCAATGGCGTTACACAGCTTATGGGGATAGCTGTGCCGGTCCTTGTACACCGTCAAAAGATCCAGCTTGTCCTTGCCCTTGAGAATGGATACATCCCCATCCCGCAGCAGCATGTAAAACAGAAAGCTTAAATCAAAATGGGCGTTGTAGGCCAGCAGCAAGGTGTTCCCCTGGAGCATCCGGGCGATGTCGCAGCAAACGCGGGTTTTGGGGATGCCCCGTTCCCGCAAATCCTGATTGGTAATGCCCGTCAGCTTTTCAATATTTGCCGGCACAAAGCTGCCGGGATGCAACGCAATCAGCTGGTCATACTCCTGTACCACCACAGGCTTCCCCCCTTGACGCTCCAGCACCACTGCCGCAAATTCGATAATTTCATCCCGGTTATATTGCAGTCCGGTAGTCTCCGTATCAAACAGAACCAGCCGGTCATAGCGTTCAAACAATGCATCCAGTGCCATGTTACTCTCCCTTACCAAGGGCCATTGCCCTTTGAAATTTACTTCTATGCTCCGGTTCCAGCCCATAACGCCGGGCGATTTCCTCTGCAAAAGCTTCCGCAACGCAAGGACTTCCGGATTTCAGCTCCACTTCCACTTCACGCAGGGGAATCTCCCGCCCGCCGCCGGTGAGAACCCCCCGGTCCAGCGCCAATTCTACGGTGCCCTCCTGCCAGGGCAGGCACTGTGCCCGCCGGGTAAAGCTTGCCCCGCAGATGGGAAGCAGCCCCTCTTTGGAAAGCAGCGGCAGCTCCTCAAGCCCGCTTAGTTTACATAATTCATCAATCGCTTCCGCAACTGAATCGCAAAGCACTTCCCACTCGCCCCGGCCGCCATTGGTTCCCGGGGTTTTCAAGGTGCATACCGGCCGGCCATTTTCCAAACGCCGCCGCAGAGTGTACCTGCGCTCAGACAGGGCGCCGGTGGGGGTGTCATAGTAAGTTGTCTGCATGGTGAGGGTCTGCCATTGCCCGGGATAGGCCGCCTCCAATGCGGTCAGCACGTCCGGACTGGCCCGGAATTTCCACTCGTATTCAACGCCCATATAAGAACCTCCCGCCGTTTGTTTTTCCCATTATACACCTTTGTGCCCCACAGTGCAAGAAACTTTCTGCTGGGACGGTTTCCGACAAAATAAACAGCCCTTCCGTGATAGGATTTTCCTATACATAACGGAAAGGCAGTGGTAGAAATGATTTCCATTCAGGCCTATGTCCGCAGGGGCCATCACACCCTGCGCAAATGGTCTCTCGACCCTAGGATGCATACGTTTGCCCGAGGCGCAGCCTATGTACTGGCCGGCTTTTGCCTGAGTGCCGCCAGTCTGGGAAACGCGGCCATGCCGCTGGCATTGGGACTGGTATGCGCCTGTTCCGGCTGGCCGGCGGTGCTCACGGCTGCCGGAGGCTGCTCCGGATATCTGCTGTTTTGGGGAAACACAGCAGAGCAGTGCCTTGTGTGGCTGGCGGTGAGTCTGCTGACGGCGCTGGCGCTGGGCGACCGGCGAATTTGTCGGGAAAATCCTCTCCTGCTGCCTGCTACCGCAGCGCTGATTGCTGCAGCCTCCGGCTTAGTCTTTCAAATGGCCTTTGGGGACAACACACCCATTCCCATCTACGGCATCCGGGTTTTCCTTGCCGGCGGTTCTGCTCTGCTGTTCTCCAAAATCCTGCAAGGCCGCAACCCGATTCTGGAGTGGATCGCCTGCGGGTTAGGTGTCCTGTCGCTTGCCCAGATTGCGCCCGTACCTTACTTGGGGCTGGGCTTTCTCGCCGCCGGGGTACTGGCGGTAGCCGGCGCCTTTCCTGCCGGAGCGCTGGCGGGCCTTGCACTGGACCTGGCCGGTATCACCCCGGTGCCCATGACTGCGGTGATGGCCATGGCGTATCTGATTCGCTTTCTACCCCGGTATCCCAAATGGCTGGGGTGTGTGGCACCGGCTCTGGTATACTTGACGGTCATGGGCCTGTGCGGACACTGGGACATACACCCTCTGCCGGGACTGCTGCTGGGTGGCATTATAGGTGGCTTTCTGCCCGGGCCCAGCCGGGTTGCCCACAGGCGGGGTGAGACCGGGGCGGCGCAGGTACGGCTGGAAATGGTTGCCGGGGTATTTGCCCAAACTCAGCAGCTGCTGCTGGAAGCCCCTGTCATACCGGTGGATGAGGACGCGCTGGTTGCCCGGGCTGCGGAACGCGCCTGCGGCGACTGTCCGGCGCGGAAAAACTGCAAGGATGCCCGCCGCATCGGCCAGCTGCCGGGACTTATTCTCCACAAGCCCCTGCTCAACGTACATGAACTGCCCATTGTATGCCGGAAAGGTGACCGGTTTCTGGCAGAGCTGCACCGCAGCCAGGAGCAGCTGCGCTCCATCCGGGCAGACCGGGAGCGACAGCGGGAATACCGGGCAGCTGTCACCCAACAGTACCAGTTCCTTGCTGAGTACTTACGGGATTTGTCCGACCAGCTCTCCCGGAAAAGCATTGGACAAGCAGCCTTTTATGCGCCGGAGGTGGTCGCCTACGGCAACCGGGCAGAGGCGGACAACGGAGACCGGTTTCTGCGCTTTCCCGGCACGCTCTGTAAATATTACGTGCTGCTGTGTGACGGCATGGGCACCGGACTTGGCGCGGCACAGGAAGGGCGCACCGCAGCAACCCTTTTACGCAGACTGCTCTCGGCCGGGTATCCGGCAGAGTATGCCCTGCGCAGTCTGAACAGCCTGTGCGCCCTGCGCAACCGGGCAGGGGCGGTGACTGTGGACCTGGCAGAGCTGGCGCTGGACAGCGGCCGTGTCACATTGTACAAGTGGGGCGCCGCGCCCTCCTATCTGGTCTCCGAGACAGGGGCGGAAAAAATTGGGACAGCCAGCCCTCCTCCCGGTCTGTCGGTAACAGAGTATCAGGAGATGACAGGCAGACTGTCCCTGCGCAGGGGAGAAATTCTGGTTCTGGTCAGCGATGGCATCGGGGAGGAGGATGCCATGCGCTGCTGCCGGGAGGGGGCAGGCCGAACGCCGGGGGAGTTGGCGGCCGGCCTGATCGGCTGTGGGCAGCTGATTGGAGAGGATGATGCAACCGTAATCACCATTCGACTGAATCCGTCGCCCATGGGGACATAATACTACATCTTTTTTGAAAAATCTGTCGAAACACAAGATGTAGATGTCATTTTTGTAGAATTTCTACTATATATGGAAAAAGGGGGCGTTTTGAACGCCCCCGCAGGTTTTATACGCCAAATTCCGTCAGTGCCAGCTTAAAGGCGCCGTATGCACCGGCATCGTTGCCCAGCGCGGCAATTTCAAACCGGATTTCCTTGGCGCCGAAGCTGACGTGCTCTTTAAAATAGGGCTGGATGCCGTCAATAAGCACCTGGCCGGCCTTGCTGACGCCGCCGCCCAGCACCACCGCCTCCGGGTCCACCACCTGGCAGATAACCGCCAAAAACTCGGCAAGGTACCGGTAGTACCGGTCCAGAACCGACAGCGCCAGCGCATCTCCCGCATTGCCTGCATCGAAGATATCCTTCGCCATCAGCTTTTCCACGCTCCGCAGGACGGAAGGGGTAGACTCCCGGGCCAGTGCTTCCTTTGCCAGGCGGATAATGCCGCTTGCGGAGCAGTATTGCTCTGCGCAGCCCACCTTTCCGCAATTACAGCGGATGCCCTCATCTACACGCAGGGGGATATGTCCAATTTCTGCGCCGGCACCGTGGACGCCGTGAAGAACCTGTCCGTTGATGATGATTCCGCCGCCAACACCGGTACCCAATGTGGCAAAGACCATATTATCACAGCTGTGGCCGCCCTTCCAGCTCTCACCCAGCGCAGCCGTGGTGGCGTCGTTTCCAGCCTTTACCGGGAATCCCGACAGCTTGCCAAGCGCCTCATGGATATTCTGCGCCGGCCAGCCCAAGTTGACACATTCATCCGCATTACCCAAATCATCTACCGGGCTGGGAATCCCCAGACCGATACCAAGTATCGCTTCGTCAGGCGTGCCGGTCTTTTCCAGATACTCCCGGATGGAAGCTACAATATCCGGCAGAATCTGTTTGCCGCCGTCGGCGGTATTGGAGGGGATTTCCCACTTGTCCAGCATATTGCCCTCCTGATCAAAATAGGCAAGCTTTACGCTTGTTCCGCCCACATCAATCCCAAAGCCGTATTTCATAAATTCTCCTCCTGCCATTGTTTTCACAAGCCCATTATACATGATTTTGCTAAAAATGCCATAGCAATCCCGGGCAATATAAAAATTTTTTGAAACTTTCCCTGTAACCCTTGCGTTTGCGAGGAATTTGCGGTAACATGATAATGTAAAATTCAAGGACGAAAGGAAGCCTTTTTATGATTAAAGTAGACATTTCCAACGTGTGGGGCCAGCTTTCCCTGCCTGACCTGTTAGCAATTGAAAAAGAGGTGTTCGCCGCCCACCAGACCCTGACCGAAGGCAGCGGTGAAGGCAGCGACTTCCTGGGCTGGCTGAATCTGCCTGTTACCCAGGAAACTGACGAGATTCGCCGTATCCGCGCTGCCGCAAAACGCATCCGGGAGACCTCCGACGTGTTCGTGGTCATCGGCATCGGCGGCAGCTATCTGGGCCCCCGTGCCGCCATTGAGCTGATGCAGGGCTGTAACCACAACATCGGCAAGGGTAAGGGCAACCCCCAGATTTACTATGCCGGCAACACCCTGTCCACCCGGGCATGGAACGAATTGACCCGGCTGCTGGAGGGCAAGGACTTCTCCATTGCCATTATCTCCAAGTCCGGCACCACCACCGAGCCTGCCATCGCCACCCGGGCGCTGCGCTGGCTTCTGGAGCGCAAGTACGGCACTGACGGTGCCAAAAAGCGTACTTACGCCATCACCGACCCGGTGAAGGGCGCGCTGCGCCAGATGGCTACCGAGGAGGGCTGGGAGAGCTTCGTGATTCCCCCCAACGTGGGTGGCCGCTACAGTGTGCTGACTGCCGTTGGCCTGCTGCCCCTGGCCGTTGCCGGCATTGACCCCATGGAGGTTATGCGCGGCGCTGCCCAGGCCAAGAAGGATTACGATGTCCGCTCCTTTGAAAACCCCGTCTGGCTCTATGCCGCTACCCGGAACCTACTCTACCGCAACGGCAAGGCCATTGAAATTCTGGAATCCTTTGAGCCGGGCTTCCGCATGATGGGCGGCTGGTGGCAGCAGCTCTACGGTGAATCCGAGGGCAAGGACGGCAAGGGCATCTTCCCGGTTTGCGCCGAGTTCACCCCCGACCTGCACTCCCTTGGTCAGATGATACAGCAGGGTGAGCGGAACATCTTCGAGACCATGGTTCGCTTTGATGCTCCCCAGCAGAAGCTCACCATCGGCGGCGACTACAAGAATCTGGACGGACTGAACTATCTGGAGGGCAAGACCCTCGACTTTGTGGATGAGCAGGCATTCCAGGGCACATTGGCCGCCCATGTGGACGGCAACGTACCTGTTATCACCATGGACATGGGTGAGCTGACCAACGAGAAGCTGGGCGAGATGTTCTACTTCTTCGAGCTGGCCTGCGGTGTATCTGCATACCTGCTGGGTGTCAATCCCTTCAACCAGCCCGGTGTTGAGTTCTATAAGCGCAACATGTTCCAGCTGCTGGGCAAGCCCGGTTACGAGGTATAATCTATAACAAGATAAAGAGAGCAGGGTAACAACTGCTCTCTTTGCTTTGGTGGTACTAACGCGTAAAAAGCACGCAGCCTGTTGGCTGCGTGCTTTTATCATACCTCTTTGTACATGGCACCGGCATCGTCCTTACGCACATTGTCTGCCACCTGTACAACCTCCACTGCCACCGTCCGGGGCCCCATGGAAATCTCAATCCGGTCACCGGGCTTCACTTCATAGCTGGCCTTGACCACCCGTCCGTTCACACTGATACGGCCGTTGTCACATGCCTCGTTCGCCACTGTCCGGCGCTTAATGAGACGGGATACTTTCAGGTATTTGTCCAGGCGCATTACTTAGCAACAGTCTCCTTCAGAGTCTTGCTGGCCTTGAATGCAGGCAGACGGGTTGCGGGAATCTCAATGGACTCCTTGGTGCGGGGGTTACGGCCTACCCGGGCTTCGCGCTTCTTTACCTCGAAGATACCAAACCCGGAAACCTGTACCTTTTCACCCTTTACCAGGCTCTCGGTGATGGCTTCAAACGCGGCGTTCATGGCGCGCTCCGCGTCCTTTTTGGTCAGGCCGGCCTTTTCGGCAATTGCGGCGATCAGTTCCACTTTGTTCATATATTTTAACCTCTTTTCCAATTTTCCAAATTTTCTGTACTTTACGTTAACATATTTACCGGAAAAAAGCAAGTATTTTTCTAAATTTTCTTAGTTTTTTACAATTTTAGCAATTTTGCAATCCGGTCACCCTTGGGAAGCAGCTGGCAATCCTCCCGGGTAATGGACTTGCACAGCACCGCTGCCACGCAGTAGACCGCCACACCCACAAGAATCGGCACGCCACACAGCAGCACCCGGCTGCCGTCCGCTCCCAGAATCCGCTCCAAAATCCAGCTGCAGCAGTATACACCAAGGCCCATAATCACCGCAGGCAGCAGGGGCAGCAGGAGATTTTTAACCAGTGCCGGCCGCTGGGGAACGTATTTGCGAATGGAGAGCAGATTCAGTAATGCAATACACACATAACACAGCGCCGCACCCAGCGGAGCTCCCAAAATACCGATGGCAGGATTGCCCACCAGAATATACACCACCGCCAGCTTCACAATGCCCGACAGCAGCATATTGATAACCGGTACCGTTGCCTTTCCGTGAGCCTGCAGCACCGCATTGGTGTACTGGACAACGGCATAGGGGAAGATGGCGATGCCCAAAATGAACATCAGCTGTGTGGCAAGGTCCAGCCGTTCCCCGGTATAGCCTCCCAAAAGTGCCATCACCGGCTCTGCCAGCAAGCTCAGACCCACCGCGCAGGGCAGGGATATGAGGCCTGTCACCCGGGCAGCCGATTCCTCTGTAGCCCGGACGCCCCGGTTGTTCTGCAGGGTCAGATGGGAAGTGATTGCGGGAATGATGCTGATGGTGATAGGGATGATGAAGGCACAGGGCATATTGAAGATTGTCTGGCCGAAGTTGTAAATGCCCTTCATAGTGCCGGCTGTCTCCTGACTCAAGCCGTTGACTGTCAGCAGCTGCCCCATATAAAGGTTTGTCTCCAGCACCGTCAGCAGCTGCAGGCCTGCAGAACCGATGGTAATGGGAATGGCAATGACCAACAGGCTCTTGGCGGTTGCGCTGTAGGAGAATACTGTATCGGCGCTTTTCGGCAGCTGCCGGTAGGCAGGCGCAAATTTACCCCGCAGATAGATAGCGGAAATCAGGCAGCTGCCCGTAACGCCGAGAATGGCGCCGCCGGCTGCCAGAGGGATGCTTTTGGTATACTTCAGCAGCACAAAGGCCGCAATCAAACCCACCACCAGCTTGAATACTGCCTCCAGTACCTGGCTGACAGAGGTGGGAATCATATTCCCCTGCCCCTGGAAAAAGCCCCGGTAGGTAGACAGTACGCCCACAAGCAGCGCGCAGGGGCCCAGACACAAAATGGCAAACCAGGCATCCGGCTGCCGCTGGAAATTGGCAAGGGCCTTGCAGCCCAGCACCATCAGCAGCGCGCTGATAAGGCCCAGTCCGATAAAAATACCTCTGGCCGTCCGGTAAACCCGCCGCACCTGATTATAGTTGCCCAGTGTTGCCGCCTGGCTGACCATGCGGCTCATAGCCACCGGGAACCCGGCGGTGGAGATCATCAAAAGCACTGCGTAAATCTCATAAGCAGTGTTGAAATACCCGAAGCCCAAGTCTCCGATGATCATTTTCAGCGGGATTTTATACAGGGCACCAATGATTTTTACCACAGCCGTAGCCATGGCCAAAAGCGCCGCTCCGTGGAGGAAGGACTGCTTCTTTTCGGATTCGGACATACTTACCTCCCTGTTTCAGTCTGGCTGAAGAGCAGCGGAATCGCATGCTCTGTTATGGTGGCTACCACCGACTGCAGGTCGATGGTGGGGAATTGACCGTTTTGATAGAGAATCTTGCCCTGTACCATGGTCATAGCCACATCACCGCCCTTGGCGGAGAATACAAGGCCGCTTAGCACATTGTGGCAGGGCATCAAATGGGGTGCAGAGAAATCTACCAGAATGATATCCGCGTCCATGCCCACCTCCAGCATGCCGCACTGCTGGGCACGTCCCTGGGCTCGGGCGCCGCAAACGGTGCCCATCATCAATACCGCTGCCGCAGGCAGAGCTGTGGCATCGCCGCCCCGGACACGCTCGCCCATGGCCGCAGCGCGCATCACTTCAAACATATCCAGATTGCCGCACTGGGCTGCTCCGCCGGTACCAAGCGCCACATTCATGCCGGCCTTGACGCAGTCAGCAATGGGGGTAGCAGGCAGACCTGCTTTCCCGTTAGCAATGGGGGTAGAAACCGCAGAGACCTTATGGGCTGATAGCAGCTTCCGCTCTGTTTCGGTCAGCGCCACACAGCCCGCTGCCGTGGCCGGCACTGCAAAGAGGCGATGGCAGTTTAACAGCTCCGCCGGGGTCAGACCGGTTCTGTCCTCACAATCATCCGCCTCTGCCTGGGTTTCGGCCAGATGCAGCTGCATCCCCAGACCCTTTTCCGCCGCATAGTCGGAAAGGCTTTCCCATAGCTGATGATTGCTGGTGTATTCAGCGTAGATACCCCCGTCAATGCGAATGCGGCCATCATCAAATCCGTGCCAGGTATCTGCCAGCTGGCAAAGCCGCTGACACTGCTCGTCGGTTTCAAAGTCAAAGTCCTCACAGTGGTCAATGAAACGGTTGGCTGCCAAGGCAATGTTAGCCCGGATGCCGGACAGAGCCGCCGCTTCTGCCGCCGCCTCCGGAAATTCCGACAAATCGGACACAGACGTAATGCCAAAGCGCAGACACTCGGCGATGCCTAAAAGGCAAGCCGCCCGGGCACCTTCAGTATCCAGCCGGGAAAGCTTTTGCAGCAGCTGTTCCAAAGACTCCCCGTTGCTGCTGTCGTCCAGAAGGCTGCGCAGTGCAGTGGTAGCCAAATGAGTATGGCAGTTGACCAGTCCGGGCATGGCAACCATGCCGGTGCCGTCTATAATGGTTGCAGGTGTTTCCGCCGGGGGAACCTTGTCCAGATAGGTAATTTTACCCGCCTGCGTACCTAAATATGCCCCGAAAAGCACTTCCATTCTGGGATTCATCGTCACCACGGTAACACCGGAAATTAAGGTATCCAATTTACTCGCATCCTTTCATGTATGCAAACAATTCCTGTTTTTGCGCCAGTACCCCGTCAATCTGGTCAATGTACTGCTCCGGGAACTTGGGATTGTGGAACCGCTGCAGCGTCCCATCCGGCAGATTGACCTTGTTCATGCCTCCGCCACCCAGAGACAGGATGGTATGCAGCTCCTCCATCATATAGATGTTATACAGGCAGTCTGCTCCCTCCCGGCTCCAGCCCACATTTTCAAAGCTGCCGGACATATATTTTTGCCGGTACAGGTAATAGGGCTTATAGCCCTGGGCGGCGAGCGTCTCGTTGGCGTACTCCACCATCCGGGCGACCTCCGCTCCCTCCGGCAGGTTCTCCCGCCGCTCAAATAAATCCGCGCCCTTTTTCAGTGCCAGGGTATGCACTGTGATATTGGCAGGCTTCAACGCCGTCACTGTATCCAACGAATGGCAGAATCCGGAGAAATCATCCTTTGGCAGACCGGCAATCAAATCCATATTGATTGCCGCAAAGCCCGCTTCCCGGGCTTCCCGGTAGCGGTTTATCACATCCTGCGCCCTGTGGGGTCTGCCGCAGGCTTTCAGTACTGCATCCACCATGGTCTGGGGATTGATGCTCATGCGGTCGGCTCCGTGGTCGCGGATGGCGCGGAGTTTTTCCCCGTCCAGAGTATCGGGTCTGCCTCCCTCCACCGTAAATTCCAGACACCGGGACAAGTCAAAGGAATCCCGGATGGTATCCATAAGGTGTATCATCTGGGGGGTGGACAGGGTAGTGGGCGTGCCGCCGCCTATATAAATGGTACGTATGGTATGGCCTGAATTTGCCAACAGTTTTCCGGTCACCGCAATCTCCCGCTCCAGCGCCTGCAAATAAGGCTCCAGCAGCTCCGTCCGCTTGCCCACACTGCGGCTGACAAAGCTGCAATAGGTGCAGCGGGTGGGGCAAAAGGGAATGCCCACGTACAGGGAAATATCCTTTTTATCCAAAAGTCCCGCCGCCCGCACCGTGGCCTCAGAGCAATCCAGCGCCAGTGCCCGCCGGGGCGCGGTGACGTAATAGGCGTTTTTCAGGAGCTTGTCAGCAGATTGGCGGCTACCGCCCTCCAGCAGGTGCTTCGTGCTGATTTTGGTAGGACGCACCCCCGCCAGCGCCCCCCAGGGGGGCAGCACCGGCAGCAGGTGTACCGCCGCCAGATAAAAGCTCTGCTGTAACAACTGCCGGCGCAGACGGACAGTTTCCCGGTCGGCCTTCAGCCGCCGGGATGCATACGCCGTTTTCCCCGCATATGTGATTTTTGCAGTGGCGGTCAGCCAAACGCTGCCGCGGTGCAGAGCGGAAATTGCCTCGCCCCCACTTTCTGTGGCGAACAGAGACATTTGCAGCTGCTGCACCGCATACAGGTCATCGTGACCTACGAGTGTTAGTTTCATAGAAGCCTCACAAATAGGGATTTTGTTTCCTTTCGGTATCCAGCGATGTGGATGCCCCATGGCCGGGATAGACCGTATAGTTACCTTCCATCTCAGCCAACCGTCTTAGGGAACTGCAGATGGTTCCCCAGTCACCCCCGGGCAAATCCGTCCTTCCGCAGGAACCGGCAAAGAGGGTATCCCCGGTAAACAGGGCATTTCCCGCCTGCAGGCAAACGCTGCCCCAGGTATGCCCCGGGGTCTCATAAACCCGGAATTGGACGCCCGCTAAGGACAAAACCTCCCCCTCTTCATAAAAAGAGACAGGAATCGAAACCACGTTTGCCAAAGGATACAACTGCATTGTCAGAGCATCCTTGGGCTGGGACCAATCGCCCTGGTGCATCCACAGAGCGCAGCCGGTCTTTCGGACAATTGCCTCTACGCCGCCCACATGGTCAAAATGCCCGTGGGTCAAAAGCACAGCCTCCACAGTTTTCCCCAGCGCCGCAGCTTTTTGCAGCACTGCCTCCGGGGCGTATCCCGGGTCGATGACCACGCAACGGTCAGACTCCCCGCCCCAGACCAGATAGCAGTTGGTCTGGTATCCGCCTAAGGGCAGTGTTTCTACATGTACCATACTTACCTCCTGGGGGTGTCCATCAGCTGGTCTGTATCCAGAATCAGGGTCACAGGCCCGTCATTGACCGACGCCACCTGCATATCTGCGCCAAACTGCCCATGCTGGGGCGGATACCCCAGTTCTTCACAGACAGCAAGGAATTTTTCATACAGGGCATTGCCCAGTTCCGGATTTGCTGCATCCGTGAAGCTGGGGCGGCGGCCCTTGCGGCAGTTGCCGTACAGGGTAAACTGGCTGACAACCAGCACCTGCCCGCCTACATCACCCAAGCCCAAATTCATTTTTCCATTTTCATCCTCAAATACCCGCAAGCCCAGTGCCTTTTCCGCAAGATACCGGCAGGTCTTTTCCGTATCCGCCGGGCCGACGCCCAACAGAATCAGAAAGCCCTGCCCAATTTGCCCCACAGTTTCCCCATGGATGGCTACGGACGCGGATTTTACTCTTGTCAATACAGCGCGCATAAATATCGCTCCTTTTCCCAAGTCGGCTTCTTTGGGCAGCTACGGTTAATTCTGCCCTCTCCGGGAGCCGATCACATCCCGGATGTTCAGCAGTTTATTGCGGACGGCTTCCAGCTCCGCCACATTTTTTACCTCAAACCGCACCGTAAACACGCTGCGGCCACCGGGCAAATCCTTGCCGTACAGCTCCCGGATCCGGGTTCTGGTAGCCGTCATGGTGGTAGCCAGATCCAGCAGCAGGCCGTCCCGGGTAATGCAGTCCAGCTCCAGGGTCGTCTCAAAGGGCTGCTCATCTCCATCGGCCCAACGCACCCGCACCCAGCGGGCAGCCTGCCGGGGGTCTTCCCGGTTAGCCGCGTTGGGGCAGTCCGCACGGTGGATAGACACGCCAAAGCCCTTGGTGATAAAGCCCACGATCACATCCCCCGGCACCGGGGTGCAGCATTTGGAGAATTTGATCATGCAAGAGTCAATGTCCTCCACAATCACGCCGTTGACAGCATGGCGGTCTTTCTTGGCATTTTCCTCCGGCAGCTTCACCACCGGCTGCTTTTCCGCGGTCTGTGCCTTGGTCGCCTTGTGGATATCATCCCGGATACGGCCCACGGCCTTGGTAGCCGTCAAACCGCCGTAACCGATGGCGGCATACATATCGTCCCAGCTGTCAAAGGCCAGCTTTTTCAAAAGGCTGCTCTCCAGCTCAGGATCTGTAAGGGCCGACAGAGGCAGCTGCAGGCGCCTCATTTCCGCCTCAAAGCTGCTGCGGCCGTGGACAATATTTTCTTCCCGCTTCTCCTTCTTGAACCACTGCTTGATCTTGGTGCGGGCCTGATTGGATTTGCAGATATTCAGCCAGTCACGGCTGGGGCCCTTGGCCGCTTTGGAGGTGATGATCTCCACCACGTCGCCATTTTGCAGGGCGGTATCGATGTTGCAGATGCGGTTATTGACCTTGGCGCCTACCAGCGCGTTGCCAACGCCGGAGTGAATGGCATAGGCAAAGTCGATGGGTGTAGACCCGGCAGGCAGGCTGACGATTTTACCCTTGGGCGTAAAGACAAATACCTCATCATCGAACATGTCGATTTTCAGAGAGTTTACATAATCTTCCGCATCCGTATCCTGCTGGCTCTCCAGCAGGCGGCGCACCCACTCAAAGTCCTTTTCATTTCCCGCGCCGGTTCCCTGCTTATACTTCCAGTGGGCAGCAATACCGTACTCAGCCGTCTCATGCATCTCCCAGGTGCGAATCTGCACCTCAAAGGGAATGCCCTGGGTGCCGATGACCGTGGTATGCAAGCTCTGGTACATATTGGGCTTGGGGGTAGAGATATAGTCCTTGAACCGTCCGGGCACCAGATTAAACAGGTCGTGGACATGGCCCAGCACGTTATAGCAGTTGGGAATGGAGTCCACAATCACCCGGAACGCATAGATATCGTACAGCTCATCCAGCGTTTTGCCCTGTTGATTCATTTTTCGGTAGATGGAGTAGATGTGCTTAATCCGTCCGTAGGTGGTGTTGCGGATGCCCATGGAGGAAAGCCGGTCTGTCACCTTCTCCTGAATGGTGCGCATAAATGCCTCATCCTGCTCCTTGTGAGCATTCAGGTGGTCCAGAATGTGCTGGTAACTGGTGGGGTCCAGATACCGCAACGAGAGGTCCTCCAGCTCCCACTTCATCTTCTGCATACCAAGCCGGTGCGCCAGAGGCGCGTAGATATCCATGGTCTCCCGGCACTTGGTCAGCTGCTTGGCGGGGGTCTGATACTGCATGGTACGCATATTGTGGAGCCGGTCGGCAATTTTAATCAGCACAACCCGGATGTCCTTGGACATGGCCATGAACATCTTCCGCAGGTTCTCCATCTGCTGCTCCTCGGAGCTGGAGAAATTGGCGCGGGTCAGCTTGGTAACACCCTCCACCAGTTCTGCAGTCACATCGCCGAAGCGGTTGGCAATGTCGTCATGGGAGGCGTCTGTGTCCTCAATGCAGTCATGGAGCAGCGCGCCCAGAACAGCGTCCACGTCCAGACCCATCTCCGCCACAATGGCCGCCACTGCCAGCGGGTGAATGATATAGGGCGAGCCATCCTTCCGAACTTGCTCCTTGTGTTTTTCCCGGGCATACTCCACCGCCAGGTCAATCTGGGTCATATCGGTGCCAGGCATATATTTTTGAATGGTTTGATACAGAAATCCGTAATGCTGTGCAAATGTTTCCATCTTTATTCGCTCTCTTTCGCAGCCAGCAGCCGCTGCATGGTCTGGCTCTGGTTCAAATCCGCCTTGTCCTGCCGGGGAATCAGGCGAATGGTGATATATCTGTGAATCCGCTGGGTCTCCAAAAGACCCACATCCCGGAAAATATCCAGGCAGGTCAGCAGCTCGCCCAGGCTCAAAGGACTGCCCGACCAGCGGACAATCTTCCGGCAAAGGCACATAGGGCTCTCCTGAATCTTACCTGCCGTACCGGCAAGATACCGCCATACAGTGGCAAGGGTGCCTCTGTCCGGCAGCAGCGTCTGGGCAATCTCACGGCAGAGGGTGCCCGCCCGCAGCTGATAATAGCCTGCTGCGCTGCTGGAACACTCCGCCTTACAGGCAGGGCGGATGTCCTGCAAATTCATCTGCACCGTCCGCTCCCCCCGAAATTCGTTCACTTGGGGAATAAATGCCACATCCACCAGGTCCCCCGGAGCAACGGAGGCAGACTCCGGTGTCTCCGAAAAGAAGATGGCGTTGAAGCTATACCGCCCCTGCTGCAGCCGCAGCCGCATATGGCGGCCATTGCCCACCTGACTGGTACGCTCTACCGTCAAATTCTCCATGACCAGCACCGGCTTGGGACAGCCGTTGCCGCAAGGCTCCAGCTGCTGCAGCGCGTCAATGTTTGACAGCGTCATCATCTCCGGAGAAATGACGCAGTCTGCTTCCAGCACTGTTCTGGGGCCGTCATCGGTGTAATAATCCCGTGCCATGGCGCAGATTTTCTCCCGGAACAGAGGAATCTGCTGCCGGTGAATGGTAAAGCCCGCTGCCAGCTCGTGTCCGCCGTAGCTTTCCAGCAGGTCCGACAGCTCCGACAGAGAGGAAAACAGATTAAATCCGCCGTAGCTGCGGGAGCTGGCCTTGCCATGGTCTCCGTCCAGACAAATCAAAAACGTGGGGCAGCAGCATTCCTCGGCAATCCGGCTGGCCACAATGCCCACCACGCCCTGATGCCAGTTTTCATCTGCCAGCACAATGGCCTCCGGCGCATTGCCCTCCGGAAGCATTTCCACTGCCTGCTGATAAATTTCCGACTCCACAGCCTGCCGCTGGCGGTTCAATTCGCAAAGTGCCTTTGCCAGTTCTGCGCCCCGGGCAGCATCCTGGGTCAAAAATAGCTCTATTGCCAGTCCAATTTTTCCCATCCGGCCCGCCGCGTTGATACGGGGTGCCAGCATATAGCCCACAGAGGAGGCAGAAACCGTATTGGGATCGCACCCACTTTGCTCCATGAGCGCTGCAAGACCGGGGCGGCGGGTATTGCGCAGGGCGGCAAGGCCCCGGCTGACAAACACCCGGTTCTCCCCGTGGAGCAGCATAACATCCGCCACGGTACCCAGACACACCATATCCGCGTAATCCTGCAAAACCGCCTCCTGGTCACCGCACAGAGCGGCGGCCAGCTTAAAGGCCACGCCTACGCCGGACAGGGTCTTATGGGGATACCCGCCATCCGGGCGGTGGGGGTCAATCACCGCCACTGCCTCCGGCAGCAACGCCTTACACTCATGGTGGTCAGTGATGACCAAATCTATGCCCAGCTCACTGCACAGCTGTGCTTCCGTCACAGCCGTAATGCCGCAGTCCACAGTGATAATCAGCTTCACACCCTGCGTGTGCAGCTGTCCGATTGCGATGGGATTGAGACCGTAGCCCTCCTCCAACCGCCCGGGGATATAGGACAGGCAGTCTGCCCCATGGCGGCGCAGAAAGTCGGTGAGCAGGCAGGTGGCAGTGATGCCGTCCACGTCATAGTCGCCAAACACAGCGATACGCTCTCCCCGCTCCATAGCCAGCGCGATCCGACCCACGGCCAAATCCATGTCCGTGAGCAGATAAGGGTCCAGCAGAACGGCATTGCAGTCAAGATAGGCATGCGCCTGCTGGGGGTTTTTCAAGCCCCGGCTGGCCAGCACCATAGACACCAGCGGGCTGTATCCTCCGCCCACCAGCGCATTCACCGCCTCTACCCCGGGCCTTTCCACATTCCAAATTCCGTATTTCAAAGCATAACACATCCAATTATATCATTTTCTTATCATTATAGCAAAAATACCGGGGATACACAATAGGAAATTTACTGCCCTGGCCTGCTGTGTTTTCCACAATTTTCTTTGACCTCGCCGCAGGAAAATCCCCCATCGGATTTCTCCGATGGGGGACACAGCATTATCTTACGTATTCGATAACCACTCTGCGGTTGGGCTCGGTACCCACAGAATAGGTGGTGATGGACTCCATATCCTGCAGTGCCGCATGGATCACGTGGCGTTCATAAGCATTCATGGGCTCCAGGGTGGTGCGGCGGTGAGCCTTCAGCACCTGCTGGGCCTTCTTCCGGGCATAGCGGCTCAGGGATTCCTCCCGCTTCTCCCGGTACTGCTCTGCATCCACATTGATACGGATGTGGCCCTCCACATTCCGGCCCACGGCATAGTTGGCCAGATGCTGGATAGCATCCAGGGTATCGCCCCGGCGGCCAATGAGATAGCCCAAATCCTCGCCTACCAGCTCTACCATATAGGTATTGTCCTCTTCCTTCCAGGCGTGGGGGATGGCCTTGGCGTTCATGTGCTCCAAAAGACCCTTAATAAAGGTCTCGATCTTTTCCTCTACAGAGCCGGGCTCTGCCACTGCATATACCTTAGCTGCCTTAGGTGCCTCCGCCTTCGGTGTCTTGGGTGCACGGGGCGCCTTGGGTGCTTCTACCTTAGGCGCGGGCTTGGGTGCTTCGGGCTTAGGGGCAGGCTTGGGTGCTTCTGCCTTCGGTTCTGCCTTAGGCGCATCGGGCTTCTTTACAGGTGCAGCCTTGGGCTTGGAGCGGGATGCCGCGCCCAACGCAGACTTGGGGGCTGCAGGCACGGGATCGGGTGCTTCATAAGTCACCTGCACCTTGGCCGGCGCTGCACCAAAGCCCAGAAAGCCGGACTTGGCCTGGGCCAGAACCTGTACGGAAACGCTGTCCCGATCCAATCCCAGCTGGCTCAACGCCGCCTCTATGGCAAGGTCAATGGTCTTGCCTGTGGTAACAATGGTTTTTTCCATGGATTATTCCTCCGTATTTTCAGACGCGTAGCGGTTGGGATCGTAGGCACGGCCTCTGCGGTTGGGACGGCCCTCCGCGTCAGCCTGGTTCCCGTCTTCCGGTGCCCGTCGGTTGTCTTCGTAAACATCGGCATTGTTATTGACACCGTTTTCGGTGTCAGTTACGACGGGGATCTCCTCTTCCACAACCCCGGTATCCGCTTGACCTGCGTTTACCGATGCGTAGCGGTTAGGATCGTAGGCGCGGCCCTTACAGTTAGGACGGCTGGGAATACCAGACAGGACAACGGGTCCTGCCTCCGGCTCATCGGCTGCAATGCCCTTTTGAATCTCGTATTCCTTCCGGGCAGCTGCCTTGGCAGCCTCCTGCTCTCTTTGCTGCTTCTGCTGCAGCTTTTTCTTGCTGGTATTCTCGGTGATGCCGTCCGGATTGGCTGCCCGGCGCAGAGCACGCTGACGCTCGCGCTCAGCCTCCTCCGCCTCTTCCGCCATGGCCTTTTTCAGCCGCTCCGCATCCTCCGCATCGTAAATTTTGCGGTATTTCTTGGTCAGGTATAGATCCGCCGCGGTGGAGATAACGCCCTGCACCAGCCAGTAAAGGCTCAGTGCCACAGGAACGGTAAAGCCGATCCACAGGGACATCAGCGGCATGGTATACATCATTATTTTGTTTGTCTGGTTGGCCTGGGACTTCTTGGCCGTCTCCTCGTCCTGAATGCCCTTTTCGTTAGTAACCAGGGAGTTGTTCATCTTCTGGGAGATCAGCATTGTCAGTACCTGGCTGCCCGCAGACAGCAGGGGAATCAAAACCGTTCCGAAATGCTTCCAGTCATACGCTTCCCACTGGAAGATGTTAATGCTGGGGATGACACCCAGGTCAATGCCCAGGAAGTCGAAGTTGACACCCGCCAGTGTGCTGTCCTTGATGGTGGGGATGGCAGCCTTCAGCTGTTCTGCAAATTTAGGCAGATTGTAGGCTGCGGTCATCTGGTCGTAGTACTTGTTCTCCGAAAACAGCTCTACTGCGATCGTCCTAAGCTCCTCCACGATCTGGGCGGAGACCTCAGCGGTTTCGTGCAGCATGTAGGTAATGGGCTGACGGACGACCGTATACAGGGGCAGCAAAATCAGCAGCGGCACAATGCTCCACAGGCAGCCGCCGCCCATGGTAACGCCCTCTTCCTTGTAAAGGGCCTGAATCGCCTCGTTCTGCTTAACCTTGTCCGAGGCATACTTGTCCTGGATCGCCTGTACCCGGGGTGTGATCCGGGACATTTTCATAGTGCTCTTTTTGCCCTTTGCGGTAGCAGGAAGCAGAATCAGCTTTACCAGAATCGCAAAGATGATCAGCGCCAGACCGTAGTTGGTAGTCAGCTGGTACAGCCAGGACAACAGGTAACCGAAAGGCACCTGTATAAGGTCTGCGATCTTAAATGCATGGATCATGAATGTTCCTCCTTAAGGATACTAGGGGACGGGGTCGTAGTAATCCCCCTTGTAGAAGGGGTGGCAGCGCAAAAACCGCCGCAGGGCAAGATAGCCGCCCTTCATGGCCCCGTATTTGCGGATAGCCTCGTAAGCGTAAACTGAGCAGGTTGGGTTAAAGCGGCAGCTGGCCGGGGTATAGGGGGAGATACTACGCCGATAAAAGCGAATGAGCGCCAGAAACAGTCTTTTCATAGGCTGTCCTCCTGCACGGGACACAAAATCCCGGCTTTTCTCGCCAGGGACAGATAGGCCTTTGTCAGACTGGCAAAATCCGCATCGATACAGCGGGCTCTGGCAACTACAACGATGTCCCATCCGGGCGCAAACCGGTGTTCATGCAGCCGGTAAACCTCCCGCAGGCGGCGGCGGATACGGTTCCGCACCACGGCGTGCCCCAGCTTCTTTCCCACCGTCAGGCCAACGCGGTTTTCCTGGGTGCGGTTACGCCGGGCGTACAGCACCAAATACCCATTGCCATAGCCGGAAGTTCCGTAGAGCCGCCGGAAAATATGATTCAGCTTCAATGCGCTTGAAAATTTCATGGTATCCTCCCGTTTCGGCACGCCCGATTGGCATGCCCCTATAAAAAGGGAGCGGGGCGAATAGCCATTCGCCCCGCATGGACTCCCGTTTCGCTTTGAGCGACCAGCTTGCTGCCAACGCAGCTGCTTATGTTATTACGCTCAGGCAGACAGAACCTTACGGCCCTTGGCACGGCGGCGGGCAAGCACCTTGCGGCCGTTGGAAGTAGCCATTCTCTGCCGGAAACCGTGAACCTTGGAACGGTGACGGCTGCTGGGTTGATAGGTACGCTTCATATTCGGGTACACCTCCTGTCAAATCACATATGCTCGACAGTCAAAATTGACCGCAGCAACACACAATAACTGACCGTACATGGTCATGCCAGCATATTATAACCGAAAACAATAGTAAGGTCAACAACTTTTTTCGGATTTTTCCATATAATACAGGGAATTTCTCCCCCAAAATCCCTAAATCCGGTACAACCGCCGGGCATTTTCGGTGGTAATCCGGCAGATTTCATCCACGGATATGCCGCGAATTTCCGCCAGCCGCTCTGCCATCCGGTACAAATACCCCGGATCATTGCGCTTTCCCCGGAAGGGCTCCGGTGCCATAAACGGGCAGTCTGTCTCCAAAACGATCCGCTCCAGCGGGATGGATTCGGCAGTTTCCACCGCCTTGCGGGCATTTTTGAAGGTCAGCACCCCGGTAAAGCCGATGTACCAGCCCATATTTACCAGCTGCCGTGCCATTTCCGCAGAGCCGGAGTAGCAGTGGAACACGCCGGTGACCTCCGGAAATTCCTTTACGATCCGCATGCCGTCATCGTGGGCATTGCGCTCGTGGACGATGACCGGCAGATCTAACTCCCGCGCCAGGGCCATCTGACGCCGGAATGCCTGCTGCTGGATATCTCTGGGAATCGTCTCATAGTAATAGTCGAGGCCGATTTCACCGATGGCCTTTACTTTTTCTTCTTGTTTACATAACTTTCTATACTCTGCGATGACCTCTTCATTTACCTCATCGGCAGAATCCGGATGGGTGCCAACGGAGACATACATCCAGGGGTATTGCCGGGCCATTTGGATAATATCCCGGGAGCTTTCCAGACAGCAGCCCACATTCATTACAAGGCCCACGCCTTTTTCCCTAAGGCCTGCCAGCAGCGATTCCCGGTCCTCATCAAAGGCCGGGTCATTCAAATGGGCATGGGTATCAAATAACATACGCTTTCTCCTTTTTTACGCTTCTTCAATGACCGCCACCAGGCAGCCGTCTCTTTCCTGTACCCGGGGGTCATCCAGAGAGAATGCCGTGTGGTTGGGATAGACCCGCAGACCCTCCCCCGTACACTTGGCGGCCGCTTCCTTCAGTACCCAGAACGTCAGCAGCGCCCGCTGCTTATCCGGAGCCTCGCGATACTGGGCAAGCTCTGCACTTGAGAGAATTTTCTCCGCAAGCTGCGGTTTCAGGTGTCTCTCCAATTCCTCCGCATCCACCCCCACGGGCCGCTCCGAAAGGGCGCAAAACACATGGTGCGGTGTATGGGTGATAGAAAAATGTACCGCTTCTCCGGCAAAACAGGGCTTCCCCCTGTCCGTTATGATAATCTCCGGCATCTGCGCGCCCATATGTTCCCGGTAAAGCCTCTGCAGCAGCGCCCGTCCGGCAGCATGTCCCTGCCCCGGTTCTATGGCCTGATGTGCAAGCACCATGGCATCACCCCCTGTTTTCCAATACCAGTAGTATACCCGCCAAATGTCTCTGTGTCAACCGACATCCCTGTTCTATTCTGCCCTCCGGCTGCATAGGGTTTACGGAAAAAGGAGGGATGGACATGGGTGAGACCCAATTGCAGCTGCCCCACAAGCTGACACTTAATGAGCGTACCAGCCTTACCATGACCGGCGTTACGGAGGTGGTCAGCTTCGATGACAGCACCGTGATCCTGCACACCGGACTGGGGACGCTGCTGGTGCAGGGTAGGGATTTGCAGCTGAAAACCCTGTCGCTGGACGGAGGACAGGTGGCAGTGGATGGTACCGTTTCCGCCCTGATCTACGAGGAGCCCCGCAGCAACGCCGGCCTTTGGCACCGGCTGTTCGGATGACCAGCCCCCTCACCGCCGCCCAGCATCTGGCGGCCGCTCTGCTGCTGGGCTGTCTTGCGGGGGTATACTACGGCTTTCTGCGCCCGCTGCGGCCTAAGCTTTTGGGCGACAGCCTGTTTCTGCTGGGACTGGGGTGGCTCTGGCTGTATCTGGGCTTTGGGGTGTGCCAGGGCGATCTGCGCCTTGGCTACACCGCCGCCCTTTTTCTGGGTGCAGGCGCATGGGAATTTGCCTTTGGCAAAGCCCTCAGCCCGGTATTTTCCCTGTTTTGGCAAGGATTTTTCCGGCTGTTCTCCGTCATTTTCCTGCCTTTTATAAAAATTTTAAAAAAAATTGTAAAATTCCTAAAATTTCTCTTTCCATACGGCAAAAAATGGGGTATACTATACTGGAGCAGATTTCAGCAACTTTTAAGGCGAAAATCCGGAGGTGACCCCCATGACGCAACAAAACAAATCCCGTCCCCGGATTCGACTGGTAATCAAGCACAGCTCTCCCCTGCTAAAATGTGTGGTTCTGGCAACCATCGTATTGTCTACGGCGGCCCTGATTACCCTTCGGGCTTCCATTCTGGAGGTTAAGGCACGGACGGAGGCACTCCGGGCACAGGCCGCGGAATTGGAGCTGAGCAATCAGCAGCTGCAGGAACGCATCGATGAGCTGGGCACCATCCAAAGCATTATCCACATCGCCGGTGAGAAGCTGGGTCTTGTAGATCCCGATACCACATTTTTTCGTCCCGCTGACAATACTATCCCAGATTAAAATGGAGGAAGCATTTCAAACATGGAGTTAACCGTTGGAGCAATCCTAGAAGGCAAGGTCAAGTCAATCACCAATTTTGGCGCATTCATTGCACTGCCTGACAACAAAACCGGCATGGTACATATCTCGGATGTGGCCAATACCTATGTCAATGACATTCACGACCATCTGACAGAAGGCCAGACGGTTAAAGTCATGGTAACCGGCATCGACGGCACCAAAATCAGTCTTTCCATGAAGCGGCTGGAGCCGAAGCCCCAGCGGGAAAGACCATACACCGGTGCGCCCCGCCGGGAAGGCAGCCCGGCGCCCCAAAGCCGGCCCGCCCGGACCGCACCGCCACCCCCTCCTGCTCCCAAAACTGCAGACCAGCTGTTTGAAGAGAAGCTGAAGCAGTTTATGAATGAGTCTAACTCCAAGATTTCTTCCATTCGGCAGTACTCCGACCATCGGACCAAGAGCCGCAAGCGATAACGGAAAGGCTGCTGCCTTAGGCAGCAGCCTTCTTGGAAAGCAAGGAGAGAATACTATGGCTACAGTTGTTATCACCGGTGGCTCCCGGGGCATCGGAGCAGCAGCGGTGGAGGCCTTTGCCGCCCGGGGAGACCGGGTTTTTTTCCTGTACGAAAAACAGCATGAGGCCGCCCGGCAGGTAAGCCAAAAAACCGGCGCGACCGCCATTTGCTGTGACGTTGCCGACCGGGCCGCTGTAGAAGCCGCCTTTTCCCAAATCGGCGACGTGGATGTGCTAATCTGCAACGCAGGCATTTGCCATTACGGCCTGATGAGCCAGGTTTCCTCCCAGGAATGGGACAGGCTGTTTGCCGTAAACGTCAAGGGCATCTATCACTGCGTCAACGCCGCTACCCCTGCTTTCCTGCGCAAGCAGGCCGGTTGTATTATCACCGTCAGCTCCATGTGGGGGCAGGTAGGTGCTTCCTGCGAGGCTGCCTATTCCGCCACAAAAGGCGCGGTCATTGCCCTGTCCAAGGCCTTGGCACAGGAGCTGGGCCCCAGCGGCATCCGTGTCAACTGCATTGCCCCCGGGGTTATTGTAACAGATATGTGCGCATCGGTCAGCGCAGAAACCATGGAAGCCCTGCGGGAGGATACCCCGGTGGGGCGCAACGGTACGCCGGGCGATGTGGCCCAGGCTATGGTTTACTTAACAGAGGCAAATTTTGTCACCGGACAGGTGCTTGGCATTAACGGCGGCTATATCATTTAGGAGGAAGAACAAATGAAAATTGCAATTGGCTGTGACCACGGGGCTTTGGCCCTGAAAAACACGGTAGTTTCCCACCTGCAGAAGCAGGGACACGAGGTCGTGGACTTCGGCACCCACACGCCGGACAGCTGTGACTATCCGGAATTTGCCGCGGCAGCGGCGAAGGCTGTGGCAGCCGGGGAGTGCGAAAAGGGCATCGTCCTGTGCACCACCGGCATCGGCGTTTCCATCACTGCCAACAAAATTAAGGGCATCCGCTGCGCACTGCTGTCGGACGTGATGTCTGCCCGGATGACCCGGGAGCACAATGATACCAACGTGATGGCCATTGGTGCCGGTGTGGTCGGCCAGATGCTGGCTCTGGAAATCGTGGATACCTGGCTGGGCACCGCCTTCTCCGGGGAAGCCCGCCACCAGCGCCGCATCGACAAGGTCATGGCTTTGGAAGATTGATGCATAACAAAACCCGCGGGGCGATGCCCTGCGGGTTTTTGTTTTGTTATTGATAATTCCACGGAAAGGATTTGGGCGCAGGCTGCTGCACAGGGGCATTGTACTGCAAAAGCGCATCGTAGTATGCCGCATAGGTGGTCTGCACCTTTCCCCAGGCAAATACATACAGCGCCAGCTGGCACAGAACATAGGCAGCATAGAAAAGGAAAAACCGTGCATCTGCGGTAACCGGCAGTTCAATTCCAGCCCAGTCCACCAGAATATCCCCGTAGCACAGCAGGGCAACCACCCCCTGCAGAAGATAAAACCACCAGAAGCCCAAATCCAGCCGGAACAGTTTCCAGCGGTTATGCCGCATCATTTGGCTGCTTTCCCGCAGGGCAGCGATGGCACCGGGCTTTGGGGCATCCATCAGCACAAATTCCGCCAGCCGCAGCCGGTAGTGCAGAGGCAGCATGATGATAGCATACAGTACGGCAAAGATTGCCCATATGGGCATCATCGCCCGAAGCATTTCCTCTGCGGGCATCTGCGCCAGTATTTGATCCAAATTCAGCGTACCGTTACTGCCCGATAAGATGGGTTCCAACAGCTCCAGCATAGGCCTTGCCAGAGGGGTGAGCGTGAACAGCGTAATGCTGATGTTGATACATACCATCGCCACCACAAAATACAGCACCAGCCGCAGCAGGAACATCCGCAGCGCGGGGAAAAACCGGCGAAATCCCTCCAGCAGGGTTTTGGGACCTGTCTCTTGACCCCTGGCCAAGCCGATAGCCGCCGCCACAATGCCCAGCTCCCAGAAGGGCAGCAACACCGTACTGGCATACTGCAGCATTGTCTGAACCGTCTCCAGAATTGCCCGGCTGCCAATCCCGGACAGGCCGCCTGTTGTGTCAATCTTCCGGGTGAGTATAAAATTCAGCACTGTCAGCAGTGTAGTCAGCACCAACGCCGCTCCCGTGTGGAGCAGTACCAGCTTCCGGGGGTTGTAGCGCGCCTGTGCCAGCCGTTCCGATGCCAATTGCCGCAGCGCGCGTCCGTTCTGAATATCCATAATAGCCTCCTTCGTTAAGCCTATACTATAGTTATAAGCCAAACCGGATAAAATAGCAAATGATTTTTTTATTGCGGTGGATTTCACCGGAAAAGCGTGTTATAATAGAGTAGATTTTATGTCCGAGGGGGGAAACTTATGAGCCTGGGAGACCGGCTGCGGCAGGCGCGGCTGGAAAAGGGTCTGTCACAACGGCAGCTGTGCGGAGACAGAATTACCCGGAACATGCTGTCCCAGATCGAAAACGGGAGCGCCCACCCCTCTATGGACACCCTGCGGTACTTATCTGCCCGGCTGGAAATGCCCATGGGCTATTTTCTGGAGGAGCAGGCCGTTACCTCTCCCAACCAGGAGGTTATGGCAGCCGCAAAAGCTGCGGATCGTGCCGAAACCCTCCGGATACTGGAAAACTACCGGGCGCCGGATGCGGTATTTGATGCCGAGCGGTATTTGCTGGAAGTGCTGGCCTGTCTTTCTCTGGCAGAACAGGCCTTGACGGAAAAGAAAAACGCCTATGCTGCCACCCTTTTGGCCCAAGCCGCCCAGGCAGGGGAGAAAACCCCCTATTATACAGACGGACTGCGGCGTAAACAGCTGTTGTTATGCTATCAGGCAGCGCCAGACCGGGCCGCAGCTCTGGCGGACGCCCTGCCGGACAATTTGCAGGAGCTGCTTTTGCGGGCAGAGGCCTCCCTGCAGGCCGGACAGCCTGCCCGATGCATTGCCATTTTGCAGGCCGCCCATACCCAGCCGCCCCAGTGGCTTCTGTTAAAGGCCCAGGCGCATATGGCGCTGGAGGAATACGCCCCAGCTGCAGAGCTTTTCCGTCGGATAGAGACGGTGTATCCCCAGCAGGCCTATGCCGCGCTGGAAACCTGCTACCGCCTTTTGGAGGATTATAAAATGGCCTACCACTACGCCTGTTTGCGCAGGTAAGATATTTCATGTTAAAGAGGAAATGATTATGAAAAAGCTGCTTATATTGGAAATTGCGGTGCTGGCAGTGCTGGTGATTGTGTCCATCGTTGTCTGCTCCGGGCTGGACCGGGGACCCTATGTGCCGGCACTGGCAACAGACCCCTCAGACAGCGACACCACCACGCAGGTGCTCCCGCCGGAGACCTCGCAGGAGACTACCCAGGAGACCACCGAGCCCGAACCCACCTGGATGACCCTCCCGGCCGGCCGCAGCCTTACCTGCCAGCAGTATTTTGTCTATGACTGCAACGCCGGCCGTTTTCTTACCGTCTCCGGCGCAGAAAACGACCTTATTTATCCTGCCAGCATCACGAAGCTCGCTACCGCGCTGGTTGCGCTGGAGTATCTGGAGCCCACCGCAACCGTCAGCGCAGACAATGTGCTGGATATGGTGGTATGGGGTTCTTCTGTAGCGGATATCCGTCTGGGAGACACCTTAACTGTAGAGCAGCTGATTGAAGGCATGCTTCTGCCCAGCGGCAATGACGCTGCCTACGTACTGGCCGCCGCAGCAGGACGGAAGATTGCAGGCGATTCCCAGCTGTCAGCCGCCTCCGCCGTAAGCAAATTTATGGACACCATGAACGCCCGGGCACGCGAACTGGGCATGACCAAGTCCTCTTTTGTAAATCCCGACGGTATCCATCAGGACACCCATTACATGTCCTTTGCTGACCTTGCGCTGCTGGGTAAGCTGACCATGGAAAACCCCACCATTCTGAAATACGCCAATCTGCCCTTAGGCAATAACCCCAACTACATTCCGCCGGAGGACGGAACCCAGTCGGTGGAGGGAGAGGGCGCGCCAAAGCCCTGGAAAAACACCAACGAGCTTATCCACCCGGACAGTCAGTATTATTGCCCCTACGCCGTGGGTTTAAAAACCGGACAGACACCCTTTGCCGGCAGCTGCCTGCTCTCCGCATTTGATTATGAGGGGCAAAAGCTCATCATCGGCGTTTTCGGCTGCCCGGAGAAGGACGACCGTTTCCCGGATACCCTGCAGCTGTTTAACGAAGCTATCGGCATTTCTTAAAGGATGCTTCCCTATGTTTTAGAATACGAAAACAGGGTCTGTTGCAAATTCATGCAACAGACCCTGTTATTTACCATGCGGCCGCTCACAGAGCTCATAGCATTTCTACTCCCACGCTGCAACACCGGCGCAATACGGCTCAATGACGTGGAAAATATGCTGCTCGATCAACCTCTGCGTAGTTTCACAGTCCCCCTTTTGCAATGTTTCCAGAATGAGACGGTGGGAGACCGGATTGTCACCGGAAAAAGGAACATAGCGGCTGGTCTGGTAAATACAGAGCTTACCCTCTGTCTGGATCGTATCGTATAGCTTCTGCAGCCGGGTGCTGCCGGAGGCGGCCACCAGACCGGAGTGGAAGAGAAAGTCTGAGCGCATTTTATCCTCCAGAGAAACCGGCTGACCGGAACCTTCCATTGCTTCCACGTGCTCTCCAAGGTGGGCAGGGATATTCCCATTTGCGAGGATCCGGCGGACAGCCTCCTGCTCCAACAGGGCGCGCAAATGGAAAATCTCTTTCACATCCTCCACCGAGAGCTTTTTCACAGAAACGCCCTTATTGGCTTCCTTGGTCAGCAATCCCTGCACACGCAGCTGGGTAATGGCCTCACGCAGCGTGTTGCGGCTGACATGATAACGCTCCACCAGCTCCTGCTCTGTAATTTTCTCTCCGGGAGCAAAGTGCAGGCTGAAAATATCATGCTCCAGCGCGCGGCAGATCGCGTCCACGGTGGAAACAGTTGTCAGTTGTACGGAATTCATAGCATATACCCGCCTTGTTTTTTTATAGTTTACCACCGGGAACCGTACTTTGGCAAGTCTTTTTTATTTTTGTAGGATTGTTCAACAATCTGTTGACATCTGCTTTGTTTTCTGTATAATGAAGTGTGTCCGGAGCTTTACTGTTAGCAAGGACACAATTACGAAAAGGATAGGTGAATGTATATGCCAGCGCTGGAAAACTTCAAGGAAAAACTAAAAAAAAGAGAACTCGTGTTCGGTTCTACCTTCGGTACGGTAAATAATCTTTATTTTCCCCGTCTGTTTCAGTCTTTGGGCACAGATTTTATGCTCTTTGATTTTGAGCACGGCAATTTCATGCCCGAAACAGCAGTCGATATGCTGCAGATGTGCCGCGCCTGCGACCTTCCCACCATCTGCCGTGTGCAGGACTGCGAATATCACTGCATTTCCAAGTGCATAGACATGGGTGCAGACAGCGTGCTGATCCCCCGTACAGAAACGTTGGCGCAGGTAAAGCTAGCCATTGATTCCATACGTATATATCCCCAGGGCCGCAAGGGTGTCGGTGGAATCGGAATGCTGCGTTCCGGCGAAAGCATAGACGAATTTAACGACAATCGGCTGCTGTTTATCCAGACCGAATCTCCTCTGGGCGTGAAGAACCTGCCGGAAATCCTGCAGGTTTACGGTAGTGAAATCGCCGGTGTGATCATCGGCCCCAGCGACCTGTCGGTGATGAGCGGTGTCCAGCTGAATATCCATTCCGAAATCACCAAATCCCAGATCCGTCAGATTATTACCGTATGTCAGCAATATAAAAAGTCTGTGGGCATGTTCATGATGCCCGAACAGATGCAGGAATGGGCAGATGCAGGCATGAATATGCTGTGGGTCAGCTCTGACACCGGCTTTATGGCCCAGGGTCTGACGGATACACTGGAAAAGGTGAAGGCGCTGAAAGTTCAGTAAGCGCGAAAGGAGTGCAGAATCCTTGATCAAAATTGTAAATGTCAACAGCGCCCAGAGGGATGCTTACGAGGAAATGGTCTTCGGGCAATATGATACGGAATATATCTGCGTAGAAACGAAAACGCAGGAGCAGCTGTTGGAGGCGGCGAAGGATGCAGAAGTCATTCTGTTTGCCTCCGCCAGATTTACAGATGAAGTATTCAATTTGCTACCCAGACTGAAGTTGCTGGTACGCTACGGCATGGGCTATGACACGGTGGATCTGGATGCCGCCCGCGCCCACGGCGTGGATGTATGCAATGCACCGACCTATGGGGCAGCAGCCGTGGCCGAACACAGTTTTTCTTTGCTGGCGGCAGCAAACCGCAAAATCCCGTCCTTTGACCGGGAGATCCGGGAGGGGCGATTCGGTCAGTCAACCCCGTATTCTTCCTATCTCATGGGCGGAAAGATACTGGGCATTATCGGTTTCGGACGGATTGCCCGTCAGGTCGCCAAGTTGGGTATGGGTTTCGGCATGCAGGTACTGGCCTACGATCCCTACCTCCCGAATGAGATCTTTGCGGAAAACGGTGTCGGGCAGGTAACGCTGGACGAGCTTTGTGTGCAGGCGGATTTTATCAGCATAAACGCACCGCTGACCAAAGAAACTTACCATCTCGTGGACGCAACCGCCTTCGCAAAGATGAAACCGGAGGCGGTGCTGGTAAACACCTCCCGGGGCGCGTTGATTGACGATGCTGCGCTGGTAGAGGCCTTGCTGACCGGGCAAATCCGTGCTGCTGCCATCGATGTATACGAAAACTATCCCACCGAACCGAACTCCCCGCTGTTGAAGCCGGAAAATTTGATTCTAACCCCCCATATTGCATGGGATACCGAGGAAAGTATCGAGGCGCTGCACCGGGAAGTGACGGAGGAGGTTGTGCGGTTTCTGGAGGGAAAACCCAACCGGAATGTTGTCAATCGATAATCCATCAAACCAGGCGGACGTGTTTTACAACACGCCCGCCTGTACCGTTCCCAACCTTACCCGCCAAAACATTCCGCTGATTCCCGACATGGCGTGCCTGGTGGGGTTCTTAGGGGAGGTGGCTTTGCTTGCGGGAGCAAGCAACTCAAACCCTCCCCTAAGACGGCTTCTTTGGGTACTTTCTTGCCGAAACAAGAAAGTGCCCCGCCGGAGGCAACTTGCTCTTAATACACTAAGCGGACGTGTTTTCCAACACGTCCGCCTTTGCATCTGCCGCTAAGGACTCAAATCAGAACCTTTAATTGCCCAGAAGAATCTGCGCCAGTTCGGACTCCGCGTCCAAAACAACAGTCTTTCCATCGCCGTTGAGGCTCTGCTTCAGCGCGTCCAGCGCCAGGGTAAACTCATAGAAATCCTTCTTCTCCGGGCTGTTGTAGGCCTCAGCCAGCAACGCCATGTAGGTTGCCTCACCCTCAGCCTCCAGCTTGGCAGCCTCAGCTTCGGCATTGGAAACCATGATGTTCACCTGCTTATCCACATCGTTGCGGATGAGGTTTGCCTCATAATTGCCATCTGCGGTGTACTTTTCCGCCACTTGGTTTCGCTCGGAAATCATACGGGCGTAAACAGCGTTCAGGTTGGACTCGGGCAGGTCAAACTGCTTGATTTTCACATCCAGCACATTGATGCCATAGGTCTGCGCCTGGTCGTTGACCGCAGTGGAGATGCTCTCATAAATCCCATTGCGCTGGGCACCGTCCTCCATGTTGATGATGTCCGCCTGAGCCAGTGTACCCATCACGTTTTTCAGTGTGGCGTAGGTCAGCGCATCCAGACGCTGCTCAGCAACAGGAGCGCTGCCCAGTTTCTGATAGAACTTCAAAGGCTCGGAAATCTGCCACAGCACATAGCAGTCCACAGTCATGTTCTGCTTGTCGGAGGTGATAACCTCAGAGGGCGGGATGTCGTACAACTGGGTCTCCTTGGGGAAGTACTTCACAGAATCCACAAAGGGGATTTTCACGTGCAGGCCCGCGGTGTCCGTGGTCTCGATAATCTTGGCAAACCGCACTGTGCAGGCATATTGATTTTCCCGGACGGTAAACAGGGAGTTGGCGGCAACGATTACTACTAACAGGCAAATGACGAAAGCAATAATTGTTTTTTTCATATTAGTTCATACCTCCTACCATACTCTCCAGCGGCAGAAGCATCTGCACATCAGATGTGTCGGAGCCGGTGTTGATATACACCTTTACACCGGGCAGAATTTCGGAAATGGCCTCATAGTACATACGGGAGCGGGTAATCTCCGGGTTCAGCGCGTACTCCTCGTACATGGCGGAGAACATGGCCACCTGCTCATGGGCCTCATTGATACGCTTCTGCTTCAGATACTCCGCATTCTGAATCAGCTTATCCGCCTGGGCCTGGGCCTGGGGCAGCTGGGCATTGCGGTATGCCATGGCATCGTTGAGTACGGTCTCTGCCTGCTGCTTAGCGGTCTCCACCGCCTTGAATGCCTCAATAACATCAACCGTGGGCGGCTCGGCGTCCTGAATCTTCACATCCACCAGTGTCAGGCCAATGCTGTACTCCTGCAGAATCTGGCTGACCAAATCCTTTACCTGCATCTGGATATTCTCCTTGCCGTCGGTGAGCACCGCATCCACTCCGGAGGAGCCTACCACGTTCCGCACCTGGCTTTGAATCAGGTTTTTCAAAATCATTTCCGGTTTGTTGGAGGAGTACAGGTACTGCACAGGGTCAGACACCTTGTATTCCACGAAGAAATCCACGTTTACAATGTTATAGTCACCGGTAATCATGGTGCTCTCGGAGGTGTTCACATTGTAGTCCTGCTGGCTATTGTTGCTTGTGTAGCCCAGCTCAATTTTTTGGTAGACATTTACATCCACCTTCTCCACCTGCTGGATGCCAAAGGGCAGCTTAAAGTGGACACCGGCATCGGTCACATCTGTGACCGCGCCAAAGGTGGAAACCACCGCCTGCTGCTTGTCATCTACCGTGTAAAAGCAGGTGCTGCCGGCAATCACCAGAAACAGAACCACTGCCACCGCAAGGATCGCATTTCTTGCCCTTTTCCAGTCTGCTGTTTTTTTCGGTTTGTTGGGCCCCTGGCTGTAGGTGCCGTCGGTATCAATTGTCATACATTACACTCCTTTTTGTTTGATAAAGTTTCTTCCAGCATTTGCTCTGCCGCCTGGCGCATCCGGGCTGCCAGCCATGCGGTGAGCATGATCCGCAGAACCTTCTTTACCCGTTCCTTTGCCCCGGGAATGGGTTCTGCATAGTCCTCCATGACCTGCTCCAGAAGGGCATCCCGTTCCTGAGAGCTATCCAGCTCCCGGATGCGGGCGGCCAGGCGGACGAACATGAAATATAACGTCGAATCATCAATCATATCATCCCGCTCATCGTCCAGGTGGCCGTTAATGTAGCCAAGCAGGGCACATATCCGCTCCATGGGCAAGACATTTTTGAGCATGTTAATGTTGATGATCCGGCAAAGCTGCCGCAGAGAATAGCGCTTTTTCTCCGGCGGGGTGAGAAACCCCCGCTTTACCCAGTTCTGCACGGTGTAAGGCTCCAGGCCGGTAATCCCTGAAACCTGCCCCAGTGCAATGCCTCCTGCCAGAAACATCGCAGAAAAGGTCTGCGAAATGTTCGCAGCATCCTGGCGGGGTGCCTGAATCACTGTTCCGGGAATGGTCCATATCATATGTCGTCACACCTCCATGGTTTGTGGTGATTTAATATTATCATATGGTCGCGTGATTGTCAATAGCAATTTTATAACTTTTTGTAAACATCGGTATACACGCAACAAAAGGGTGCGCCATTCAGACGCACCCTTTTGTTAAGAAATAAAAAAGAAGAGAGGTAGAAAGAGGATTTACGCAAGAAAGGAAGCGGCTCACGGCTTCCGCCGCCTTTCTGTAATCAATATACCGCCAGCTTTTGAACAGGCCGTGGCCGGAATAAGAACAAAATGCAACATTTTTATGAACGAAGCCCTGGGTTACGGCCTTTTTCTTGTTTTTTATGTAAACCAAATAACAAAACAAACAGCGCCGGAAATCCGGCGCTGCTGCTTATAACGGGGAATTAGCCCTCGGCGCGCATCTGAGCGAAGCACTCGCTGCAGAAAACGGGACGGTCGGACTTGGGCTGGAAGGGCACCTTTGCTTCGCCACCGCAACGGGCGCAGGTAGCAGTGAAGAACTCACGGGGGCCACGGGCACCGTTCTTACGGGCGTCACGGCATGCCTTGCAGCGCTGGGGCTCATTCTGGAAGCCGCGCTCTGCGTAGAACTCCTGCTCACCAGCGGTGAAAACGAATTCGCTGCCGCACTCTTTGCAAACTAAAGTCTTGTCTTCGTACATTGATTTTACCTCTCTTCGGTTGTTAATGCCCCGTGAAAGCCCACCCAAATTGACTGGTTATTACGCAGGGTCTCTTATCTGTGACGATAATCCGCCACAAGTGAGATTATACACATGCCACCAAGTTTTGTCAATCCTTTATGAAATTTTTTCTAGGTATTTTTGCCTATTTATGCAACTTTCCGATAATAAATACGGCTCACGGCAAATTAAATTTCAAACTGGGCCTGACCGTCGTAGGAAATATGCAGGTGGTCATAGGCAAGAGGTGTCACGCACCGGCCTCTGGGTGTCCGGGTCAAAAAGCCCAGCTGCATCAGATACGGCTCGTACACATCCTCCAAGGTCACTGCCTCTTCCCCAATGGTTGCCGCAAGGGTCTCCAAGCCCACCGGCCCGCCGCCGTAGTTGCGGATAATGGCTGTGAGCATCCGGCGGTCGATCATGTCAAGGCCCAGCGCGTCCACTTCCAGACGAGACAGAGCCAGATCCGCCGCTTCCTTGGTGATGACGCCATCGCACATAATCTGGGCAAAATCCCGAACCCGGCGCAAAAAGCGGTTGGCAATCCGGGGGGTTCCCCGGCTTCGGGAGGCGATCTCCATAGCGCCCCGGGGGTCGATATCCATTCCCAAAATGGTTGCCGAGCGGGTTACGATCCGGGCCAGCTCCTCCGGGGTGTACAGCTCCAGCCGCAAGGACACGCCAAACCGGTCCCGCAAGGGCGCGGAGAGCTGCCCGGCCCGGGTGGTAGCGCCCACCAGGGTGAACTTGGGCAGGTCCAGGCGGATTGAGTTTGCCGAGGGGCCTTTCCCCACAATAATATCAATGGCAAAATCCTCCATGGCAGGGTACAAAATCTCCTCCACCACCCGGTTGAGCCGGTGGATTTCGTCAATAAACAGGATATCCCCGGGATTCAGATTGGTAAGCAGTGCCGCCAAATCACCGGGCTTTTCGATGGCCGGGCCGGAGGTAATGCGAATGTTCACGCCCATCTCGTTGGCAATGACCCCAGCAAGGGTGGTTTTTCCCAGACCGGGAGGGCCGTAAAGGAGGGTATGGTCCAGCGGCTCGTTCCGCTGCCGGGCGGCCTCAATATACACCGATAGGTTTCCCTTCGCCTTCTCCTGGCCGGTATAATCGGACAGCAGCTTCGGCCGCAGACCCACTTCGCCGGCATCCTGCGGGGCAAAGGTAGGGGATATAATGGGCGTATCCAGTTCTTGGGAAAATTCTAAACTCATAGTAACCTCCGGTTAATTGGCAAGCGTCAATTCTTCATAACCATAGCCCGCAGGGCATGGCGGATCATTTCTTCTGTTGTGGCGTTGGGATCAACGCCCTTCAGCGCCACCGCAATTTCAGCCGGGGAATAGCCCAGCTCCTGCAATGCCGCATTGGCAAGGGCTGCCGTATTACCCTGTGCCACGGGCGCTGCAGTGACAGGGCCGGAGAAATCCAGCTCCATGCTTCCGCCGCCGATTTTGTCCTTCAGCTCCAAAATGATCCGCTGGGCCAGTTTTTTGCCCACACCTTGGGCTGCGGTGAGCATTTTCTCGTCACCGGTCATCACCGCAAGGGTAAAATTCTGGGGTCCGGCAGAGAGAATCGCCATAGCCGCCTTGGGGCCCACGCCGTTGACGGTGGTCAGCATTTCATAGCAGCGCTGCTCCTCTCGGCTGGAAAACCCGTATAAATCATAGGCATCCTCCCGGATGGATTCGGTAATGTATAGCTTTGCCGGCTTATTGAGCTTCAGCTGGGCAGCCGTATATGCCGTGACCCGGCAGCCATAGCCCACGCCGCCGCAATCGATTACCGCAAGCCCCGGTTCCAAAAGGGCAACCGGCCCGGAAAGAAAATATATCATAAAGAAAACTCCTTTAATTCTTGCACATTTACTACCTTATTTTACACCAAGTCCGGCCAGCAAAGAGGTAGCCGAACGGGCATGGCACAGGGCAATGGCGATGGCATCTGCCGCATCATCGGGCTTGGGCAAGGCGCTCAGCTTTAAAAGCCGTTTGGTCATGTCCTGCACCTGATGCTTGGTGGCATTGCCGTATCCCACCACCGCCTGCTTCACCTGCATAGGCTTATACTGGGTCACTTCCAGCCCCGCCTGCCGGATGGCCAGCAAAATGACCCCACGGCTTTGGGCAACGCCGATACCAGTGGTCACGTTCTGCCCGAAAAACAGCTCCTCAATGGCCACCGCATCAGGCTTTGTCACCTGCAGAAGCTGGCGCATATCCTCATAAATAATCTCCAGCCGGGCGGAAAAATCCATCCCGGCAGGGGTGGTAATGGCGCCGTAGCGCAGCAGGGCAAACTGGCTGCGCGCAGCCTCAATGAGACCGAAGCCGGTGATGCCATAACCGGGGTCGATACCCAGAATCCGCATCAGATGCCACCTCTGCTAATATTAATATAGTATAAAATCAAAACTACCACAAACGCTGCCAGCGCTACTCTGGCGCCCCAAACCTGCCAGCGGGGGCGGGGGACATGCACCGGGGGCTCCTGGGGTAAATCCTGGGGGTATTCCTGCTCCATTGTTTTCACCTCGGCATTATCATAGCACATTTGTTTTGATTTTCCTAATGGTTTTTTTACTTTTTTCAATTTTCCGGCAGCAGAAACCCTCCGTAGCTGCAAAAATCCCCGACCGTCCGGTCGGGGATTTCATAGGAAAGCAAATTACTTGGCGCCGGCGATCTGTGCGGCAACCTCAGCAGCGAAGTTCTCTTCCTTCTTCTCGATGCCCTCACCCTTTACATAGTGGATAGCATCCACGAAGGTAACCTTGCCGCCCAGCTTCTTGGCAGCGTCAGCAATGTAGCCGGCAACGTCGCCCTGGAACAGGTCGGAACGGACGAAGTCCTGCTGCAGCAGGCAGATCTCCTTGAAGAAGGCAGCGATCTTACCCTGTGCGATTTTCTCCTTAACCTGAGCGGGCTTGCTGGCCATCTTGGGATCGTTGTCCATAGCTGCAACCTGCACAGCCATCTCGTGATCCACGTCAGCCTGGGGAACCAGAGACTTATCCCAGTACTTAGCGCCCATAGCAGCGATCTGCATAGCCACGTTCTTGCCGATCTCGGTAGCGTCGATGTCGCCCTCGACAGCCAGGTTTACCAGAACACCGTGGGTGCCGCCTGCGTGAACGTAGGCAACGGAGGTGTTGTCAGCAAAGCGGGCAAAGCGGCGAATCTGCATATTCTCGCCAATGGACATGACCTTCTCCTGCAGAATCTCAGTAACAGTCAGGTCGCAATTGGGGTACTTGGAAGCGTTCAGAGCCTCGATGTCAGCGGGGTTAGCAGTAGCAACCACCTCAGCCAGGTTCTTCACCAGGTCGGTGAAAGCATCGGTCTTGGCAGCAAAGTCGGTCTCGGAGTTGACTTCGATCACAACGCCAACACCATTTACAACTGTAGCATACGCAACGCCTTCAGCAGCAATGCGGCCAGCCTTCTTGGCAGCCTTGGCCAGACCCTTCTCACGGAGCCAGTCCACAGCCTTGTCCATATCGCCATCGGTAGCAGTCAGGGCAGCCTTGCAGTCCATCATGCCAACGTTGGTCATTTCACGCAATTTCTTAACGTCTTGTGCAGTAAATGCCATTTTCGTGATCCTCCTAATATTTTTGTAGATGGCGCCCATCCCTGGGCGCCATAATATGGTTTCTTACTCAGCAGCCTCTGCGGTCTCAGCCTCAGCCTCGGTTTCAGCCACAGCGTCCTCACCCTGACGGCCTTCGATGGCAGCGGATGCCATAGCGGCGGCGATCAGACGGATGGCGCGGATAGCGTCGTCATTGCCGGGGATGACGTAATCGATCTCGTCGGGATCGCAGTTGGTATCAACGATAGCCACAACGGGGATGCCCAGCTTCTGTGCCTCAGCGATGGCGTTGCGCTCCTTGCGGGGGTCAACGATGAACAGAGCAGCGGGGATCTTCTTCATTTCCTTAACGCCGCCCAGATACTTCTCCAGCTTCTCGATCTCGCCCTGATGCTTGATAACTTCCTTCTTGGGCAGCATTGCGAAGGTGCCGTCCTCTTCCATCTTGCGCAGCTGAGCCAGACGGTCGATACGGGTACGCATGGTGCGGAAGTTGGTCAGCATACCGCCCAGCCAACGGGCGTTGACGTAGTAACCGCCGCAGCGGATAGCTTCCTCACGGATGGCGTCCTGAGCCTGCTTCTTAGTGCCGACGAACAGGACATTGCCGCCATTGGCGGAGATCTCACGAACGAAGTTGTAGGCCTCTTCCAGCTTCTTTACGGTCTTCTGCAGGTCAATGATGTAGATACCGTTACGCTCGGTGTAGATGTAGGGGGCCATTTTGGGGTTCCAGCGACGGGTCTGGTGACCGAAGTGTACACCGGCTTCCAGCAAGCTTTTCATAGATACGACAGACATAATTTTTCTCCTTTTGTTTTGTCCTCCACCCCGATCATCTCGCACTGCCCGCCCGAAAAGGGCACTCGGGGGTACGATCACCGGGTGTGTGGTGTAATTTACTATGGGCAGTCTTCGCCCATGCCGAATTATTATAGTAGAACAAGCTGCATTTTGCAAGTAGTTTTTCCAAAATTTTTTACAAATATTCTATTTTTTTCTTAGCTTTTTCGCCGTTGGAACGTAAAAACCCTCCGGCAGAGCCAAATTCTCTGCCGGAGGACTTCTCAAAACCACAACGCAGGCTTCTTCCGGGGCACCTTGCACTCATCCGGCTTGACATCCACCAGCACAATATCCGGCCCGATTCGGCGGATGCAGTGCCAGGGAATGACAAAATCGTCCCGCCGGCCCCACAGCCCAAAATGCCGGCAGGGGCCGGGAACAATGATTGCCAGAATATGGCCCTCCGGCAAATCAATCCGGGCATCGCTGATAAAGCCCAGCCGCCGGCCGTCGCTGACGCAGATGACCTCCTTGCAGTGCAGGTCCGTAAAGTTGGTTGACATACCCAGCTCACCCCCATGGCGGTTTGTACAGCCTATGCACGCAATGGGATGAATATGCCATCAGGATACGATAAAGGCCTTGCGCATGGTGCCGATGGCACTTTTCTCCAGCCGGGACACCTGCGCCTGGGAAATCCCAAGGGTGTTTGCCACCTCCATCTGGGTCTTTCCGTCATAAAACCGCAGGGAGAGAATCTGCTTTTCCCGGCTGCCAAGGGCCGCAAATGCCCCCCGCAGCGCGATCCGCTCCATCCAGTTGCCCTCGGTATTGCGGGTATCCCGCACCTGATCCATCACCGTCAAGGGGTCACCCCCGTCGGCATACACCGGGTCATACAGGCTCACCGGCGCGCACACCGCATCCAGCGCCTGAGATACCTCCTCCACCGGCAAATTCAGCTCCTTGCCCACCTCCTCCAGGGTCGGCTCCCGGCCCAGCCGCAGCAGCAGCGCCTCCTTGCATTGCAGCACCCGGTAGGCCACATCCCGGATAGACCGGGACACCCGAATGGCAGAGTTGTCCCGCAGATACCGGCGCACCTCTCCGGCAATCATCGGCACGCCATAGGTAGAAAAGCGCACCTGCTTGGTGGGGTCAAAATTGGCGATGGGCTTCATCAGCCCGATGCAGCCCACCTGGAACAAATCGTCGGGGCTTTCTCCCCGCTTGTCAAACCGCTGGATCACCGACAGCACCAACCGCAGATTCCCCTCAATGAGCTTTTGCCGCGCAGCCTCGTCTCCGGCCTTGGCCTGCAGTAAGAGGGAATCCATCTCCACCTGGGACAGAACGCTCAGCCGGGCGGTGTTCACACCGCTTAACTCTACTTTTCCCTGCATACGGTCCTCCTGATTACAGATGATGCTCTCAGTATTTCCGAACCGCCGGAAATCATACCGGACCACCTTTTGTGGAAATTCAACAAAGTTTTTGAGCCCGTTTCCCACCCGCACCGGGAAAAGACAGGACTGTAACCCTTTGTTTCTAACTTTTTCTACATTTTTCCCTAAAATGCGCCCCCTGTAAAACGGCAACATAATTTCACGGGTAAACCTGTTATTTCGTGATTATTCACTTTCCCATGCATTGGTTTTACCCGTCCCGCATTTTGTAAATCCGGAAAATACCTGTTGAAAACACGAACTTTTCCACATTGTCCACAGGTTTATCCACAGCCTGCCCTGAAACATAAACCTCCGCGTCCTATGCATTTTCGTTGACATAACAAAGCCGCCTGCCCCTCGTGTTTTTTCCTATTTTTTCTGCTTTTATGATTTTCACCGGACGGAAATTCAGGTGATAAAAAAAAGGACTTGACAGCCTGTCAAGTCCAAAAACACCTGTATAAAACGCCTATACCTTGACTCTCCCTCTAAGAGGGTATACCCTCTCCGACCTCGCTTTGCTCGGCCACCTCTCCCAGAGGGAGAGGCAAGCCGCTGCAGTGGGATTTGTTTTGTTGGGATAAAAAGCGAAAGGGCGGATACGCTCCGCCCTTGCAATCACTTCTGTATTTTCTGCAGCAGCGTCCGGATGTGCAGATGCTGGGGACAGACCTGCTCGCACTGCCCACATCCCACACAATCTGCTGCCTGTGCCAACAGAGCATCGTCACCGGCTTCCTGCTTCTTTGCCCCTTTCCGGTTCACCGCAGCGAACACCTCCGGAATCCGGATGCCCGCCGGGCAGCCATCGGTACAGTAGCTGCAAGCCGTACAGGGGATCCGGTGCTGCGCCTGGAACAGGGTACGCACCTTAGAGAGCATCTCCTGCTCCCGGTCGCTAAGCGGCTGGAAATCCCTCATAGTGGCCAGATTGTCCGTTACCTGGGCCATATCACTCATGCCGGAGAGCACCATTACAACGCCTTCAAAGCCGGCAGCGTAACGCAGGGCATACCCGGCAGGGCTCTTGCCCTCCATCATTTCCAGCGCCTCCGGGGGCAGGTTTACCAGACTGCCGCCCTTTACCGGCTCCATGACGATCACCGGCTTATTGTGCCTGCGGCACACCTCATAGCACTCCCGGCTGCGGATCAGCAGGTCCTCGTAGTCCACATAGTTAAACTGCAGCTGCACAAACTCCAGCTCCGGCCGGTCGGTCAGCATCTGCTCCAGCACCTGGGGACTGTCGTGGAATGATATTCCCACATGACGCACCTTGCCCTCCGCCTTCATCTGCTGGGCCACATCGTAGGCCCGGGTCTTCAGGTATTTTTCATGGCGCGCGGCGCTCATGGCATGCATCAGCAGAAAGTCAAAGTACTCTACGCCGCACAGCTCCAGCTGGGATTCCAGCAGCGGGCGGATATCCGCTTCCGTCTGGAAGTACACATCCGACAGCTTGTTGGCAAGCAGATACCTGTCCCGGCTGTACCGGCTGGACAGGCACTGCTTCACCGCCGCCTCGCTCTGTCCCTGTATGTACGGGTGGGCTGTATCAAAATAGCAAAAGCCCGCCTCTATAAAGGCGTCCACCATACGGCAGGTGAGTTCCATGTCCACCTTCTCACCGTCCATGGGCAGGCGCATCAGGCCAAAACCCAGTTTCTTTTTCATCTCCGGAAAATATGTATTCATATTGCCGCCTCCTGCCTTTTCTTTTATGATACCGAAAGTCAGCCGGAAAGTAAAGAAATTTCTTATACATACCTGCCGCAAAGAAAAACCGGCCAACTCCTTTCGGAGTTGACCGATTCTTTGCTGATTTAACCCTGACAAACTTTGATGAAGTTCTCAAAGAACTTCTGCTCAATGGGGTCGCCCATGGAGAAATTCAGCTCCGGATGCCACTGGGTGGCAAAAATGCGGCGCTCTTTATTCTCAACCGCTTCGATCACCCCGTCATCGGTAGTGGCTGCCACCGTAAAGCCCTCTCCCAGCCGGTCGATGCCCCAGCCGTGATGGGAATTGACATCGGCCCGCTCTTTGCCGAAAACATCGTACACGAAGGAGTCCTTTTGGATAGTAACGGTATGTATCTGCTGCTGATCCTCCCGGGGCAACCCGTGAGAGCCGTTTACATTCACCCGCTTGAGGGTGCCGCCGAAAAAGACATTCAGTGTCTGGATGCCCTGGCAGATACCGAAAATCGGCTTTTTTGCCTTCACAAACATGTCAATGATCTTGCTGTCGTGTACGTATTCATCCACAGGCCCCTCGTTTGCTTCCGGTTCTCCGCCGTAATGCCGGGCAAAGATATTGTTGCCGCTTCCGGGGACGATCAGTCCGTCGCAAGCATCGCAAAGCCGCTGGGCATCCGCCGGCTGCATAATGCCGCACAGAGTAACGCCGTATTTTTCTGCCATCTTGCAGTAATTCCAGGGTATTTGGTAAACATCATCCCAAATACCGCCGTGCTTAATGTCATTGTACCGAAGCAGAATACCTAAAATCATAACAAATCCCCTCTTTTTAATTTGGTAAAGGACGCCACTATCATAAGGCAATCTGAAACACATAACAATAAGAGAACGGGACATTTTCTCGGAATTTTTGTCCCAAAGGAATCCCTACCCGCCGGGGAGGCTGCAAAACAGCCGGATTTATTTCCGGACAAGCGGGTAGAACTGTTCGGCCGCGTTATGGAAGAACACATCCTCCCACTGGCTCTGGGTCAGGCCGCAGACCTCACAGGCGGCGATCATAGCCGACAGGTTTTCCGCAAAGGGGGTAACCGGCCGGAACTGATAGGCTATGGGCAGGTCAAGGGGCGACGGGTCGGCTGCGTGTTCGTCGGAAAAGGAGAGAAAATGACCGCCTAAGGCAAATACCCGGCTATGGCTGTGGAAGGCAAAGCGGTAACCGTCAGAGGCAAACATGACCCGTTCCGGCCCCAGGTATTTGAGCATATAAATCACCGACAGCGCCTCCCCCACGCCGCTGACATCGGTCCATATGTTATCCAGTCCATCCAGATAATGCAGTCCCTGCTGCAGCTTATCCGGGTTGTGTCCCATGGCGCAGTGGGCCAGATTTACCTTTACCCGGGGATATTTTTTGCACAAATACCGAAGCTGCTTCCCGTTTCTTGGGTCGAACAGGCAGTCTCCAAAGTGTGACAGGTGCAGTACCATCGCAAACCGGTAATGATCCGCCAGCTCCCACATCCACTCCGGAGCAAATTCCAGAATATCCGCTTCATAAATGTTTTCCGCGCCGGAGTAGGTCAAATAGGGCTTCAGGGCAACGATATGGGGAAACTGCCGGATCCTGTCCTCCATTTCCTTTGGATCGTCCTGAGGACGGATCACAAGGCCGGAGACAAAGCCCTCATTCTCCTCTGCCAGCCGGCAGGCAAACAACCGGTTTGCATCCACCGCTTCCTTTTCCGCATAATATCGGGGATGGCACATGACCAGACCGCCCCGCACGCGGTCACCGCCCAGGAAATGGTTCGTATAGGTCTTCCATGTATCAAAGGCATCCGCATCCGGGATGTTGGGGATCTCCTTTAAGGATATGTGAAAATGCGCGTCAAAAACCTTTTCCGGAATCTTCGGGGCAAGACGTGCCAGCAGATCCGCTTCATAGGCATAGTCATAATTTGCCGGACGTTCCATTCCAAAATGAACAGCCATAGTCCAACCTCCTGTTATGTCAAGTTACTCCTATTATAAAGAACACCATACGTCCTGTCAATGCCGTCCGGAAAAAATGCAGAACCCCCGGGGTTCTGCAAACAAACGGGGGAACGGAAATCCGTTCCCCCCTTGGGTTTACATTTCCTCCATGACCTTGCCGCAGCAGCGGGGAATTACCTCTCCCGCCTTTACATGGAGTACCTTATGACAGATTGGGCAGTAGACATCACATTCTTTTTCTGCCTTAACCACCGAAATCAATCCGCTTTTTAATTCCATTTTTCTTCACCTTTCCTGTCTTGTTCTGCTGCGCCGGTAAAGATGGGCATGGCGCAGGCGGGCCCATATGCGCTTTCTCCGCTGGGGAAGCAATGCCTGTATCTGCTCTACCCGGGCAATCTCCTCATCGCTGGTAAAGCTGCGCCATTTCCAAACAAACCAAAGGCCAAAGGCCAGGAAGGACAGCGTTCTTACCAGATGCGTCAGCTGGAAGGAGTACATATCCATGCCGAACATATACACCGTATTATCCCCCGTGAGGGAACTGAGCCACGTGCCGGTGGACAGTCCCAAAAACGCAAACAGATTGCATCCGATATTGTAAAATGCCAAATGGGCTGTGGCGTTTTCCGCGGGCAGGTTCATATAGAACATATTGCTGCTGGCCAGATTGATGCCCACGATCATGCTAAAGCGCAAAATGCTGGCCGGAAAATACAGGTAGGTGTTATTCTGCGTCATACAGAAAAACATGAATTCCGGAATCGCGAACAATAGCAGTGAAATACCCCACGCCTTGACCCAGGAGAACCGCCGCAGAATCCGCCGCCACAGAGGGGACAGAATCAGCAGGCATATCATATGCAGCATGGATACGGTGTTGAGGGTAGTGTAGGAAAAATGCAGATGGTTTAATAGATGGTAATCCCACAGGCCGGCATTCAGGTTGGAAAAATAGTTCCACACAAACATAGCAATCAAGCAGACCCGGAATTTCTTATACCGGAACGGCTGGGTAAACACCTCTACCAGTCGCAAATCCTTGGCATCCTGATAGGGATATTCCTTTGCCCGGGAGAGTATGACCACCTCCACCAGCACCAAAGCGAATGCAAAATACCGGAAAAACAGAATCAGCTGACCCTGATAAGGGGAGTTTGCCAGCGCATCTGTTAGGATGCCGCTGAATACCAGAATGATTCCGGCAAGCACCTGAGAAAAAATCTGGGTCAGATTCACGTACTGCATCCGCTGATTGTTGTCTTTAGGATAGAAGTTATACAGCCAGATGGTAAAGCCGCCGCTGAACAGGGCGTACATACCCGCCGCCGCCATTTTAATTACCACAAACCAGACCATTCGGGCCTCTGAGCCCCTCACAAACTGGGGCATAAGGGTGGTAAAAACAATATTCAGCAGAAAATACAGTACTCTGGACCCCAGAAGGATCGGCTTTCGCCTGGGAAAACGGCTGAGAATCTTCGGAGAGAAGACGCTCAGCACGTTGGCAATGTAGGGGATAAAGGACAGTATGCCTATATCGGTAATGGACATGTCGTACATGGACAGAAAACCGGTATAGAAAATACCGCTGATAAACACATTGTAAAAAGCAGTTAACAGTGCGGAAGACAGCGCGATGACCCGTCCTTTGGACTCGTCATCCCGGAAATTGAAGATGGTCCGGAAGGGACCTTTCAGATTCCCAATTGCCTTTTTCATATGTTCCACCCTCTTGTACGATGGTTTATATTCTTTGGCGTATTATATAAAAGAAATACCAAAAAAGCAATAGCAGTATTTAAATTTGCCCAAATATTTTAAGACGCCCATCGAGCTTATCCCTTTATACCGCGATTAAAGGCCGAACAGCTTTTCCGCGTTTTCATAAGCGATCTTCCGGAAGGTAGACTCGGAGATCTTGCCCTGCTGGCGCCAGCTGAGCAGCAGGCCGTCCAGCTCCACAGGCATATCCGGAGCAGTCATATCCGTACCGAAATACAGCTTGTCCGCAAACTCGCTGAGGAACCGGGGACCGTATTCCGGATCCCGGGCAATGGCGTTATAGGCCGTGCAGTCAGACAGGTCGCCATGGAGGTTTTCGTAACGGCGGAGGAGCTTGGGCACCGTACCCTCCTCATAGATGGGTCCGGAGGGCAGATTCAAGTACTGCTTCCCGTAAGGACTCATATATACACCCCGCTGGGCAACGGTCTCCAGCTTACCGATCTCGTTCCAGAATACCGGGCCGTGGCCAAATATTTTCAGTGTCGGGTACTCCAGCAGCGTGTTTTCCAGCATGGGCAGGCCCGGGTCGTCATAGATGCCAAAATCGCCGTGTCTCTGGGCAGAGCCGTCATAGACGATGGGAAGATCTGCGATGGCTGCGCAGCGGAACAAATTCTGTACCATGGGATGATCCAGGGGCATAGTAGGCATAACCTCGCCCACACCCTTGCAGCCCTGACGCTTATAATAGTCCAGAATCTTATCCAGAGGAGAAAACGGAGAATTCCATTGCAATCTGGGGTCAACATTACAGTAGGGGATGATGCGGTCGGGATACTTATCCCGCATCTCCAGAACATCCTCCACCGCTTGGGTGAAGTAGATCTCAGGATTGACAAAGGGCAAAATAACTGCCATATCCACCTTCATCTCATCATAACGCTTGAGCAAGGTTTCCGGAGTAGGCCAGTTTCGGTTACAGGGCTTAATGCGGTAACAGTGGGAATGAATATCAATGAACATAAAATTACCTCCTTATATAAAAACACGGCATTTCAAAAGAGCTGCCGCGTTTTTGATTCTTATGACCTGTAGCAATCCCAAAAAGTGCAGTCAGAGATTTCTTGGGCGTATTCATTATATAAAAGAACCTTCGCAAAAGCAATAGGGGGCTTTTAAAATTGGGTTATTTGCCCACCAGAACGAAGGATCCCATTTCTGGGACCCTTCGTTTTTTGAAGACTGTTATTTTGCAACCCTTTCTCAGCGAGAGTCTATTTTTGTTCTAACAGATGCGGTACACGTATCAATCCGGTACTTCCGTATTCTTTACCTTGTCGATCCATTCCCGCAGCCACTTCTCACTGGGCAGACCGATGCCCATAACGGAATTTGCCTCGAAGATCATGCCGTCCAGGCGGCCCTCTTTCAGCATACGCAGACCGAACTCGCACTGCATCTGCATGTATTCATTGGGCACGGGGATAAACTCCAAAAAGCTGTACATGTAGATGCCCAGCATCTTCTTCTGGTTGGGGAACTCCCGCTCCAACCGCTCAAAATGCTGCTCCAGATTGGTCAGCTGCTTATAGTCAGAAGTCCAAATGGTAATGCCGTCGGCATAATTCAGCACCGGCATATCAGGGCTGTCCATCTGGTGGGTATACCACACCATGTAGATATCCATGGGCCGGCAGGCTTTGGACAGACCGGCCCGTACATCCTTCAAAATAGCAATCGCCTTCTCCAAAGAATCGGGATCGTCCTTAAGCTGATGGAAGGGGTCGTCCAAAAATGCGCCGGCAATGTTGGGGTACTTCTCCGCCAACTCGCAGATGAAGGCTTCCTCATTGCCCGCCCGGTAACCGGCAGAACCGGTAGCGCTCCAAAGCACCTTGTTCATGCGGACAAAGCTCTCGGCATAGCCATAGGCCTCAGCCGAAAAGGGCGCCGGTACACCGTCACAGTTGACCAAAATCATGTTAGGCACATCCAGCATGTGGGCTCCCTCGGTGGCCGTGATCCGGGACCAGGGGTAGTTGCGACCGATCTTTTCGTTCATGCCCAGATAGACGTCATCCTGATGGGGACGGACACCGAAGAACCAAAATTTATCTCTTGCAATGGCCATTGTTCTCATCCTTTCTTAATAACCATACGGAAATGGGAATGTCCATAGTGCCGATTAGACTTAATTTACTAATCAAATTTATAATACAGGAAGTTTCTGCCCCTGTCAACCACACACCTTACACAAAAACCCGCATTTTTTCCTGTTCACCTTGCACAATTTTTACCAGATCATTTGATAGTTTGCTGATTTTTCATTTTTCCTCTTTACAAGAGGCGAAAAACGTGCTAAACTTTGTTTAGTGAAAAGATTAAGTAGCAAGCCAAACTGTGTGTTTCACGACTTGCCCTGTTCCAATATCGATGGTATAATAAAGAAAATCGATGTACAATTACACATAAGGAGTAATTATATATGGAACATTCTTTTCTCTCTCACGCCGACGCGGCGCAGCGAAACCGAAATAACATATTACACTACATAAAGAAACACCAGCCCCTTTCCCGAACAGACATCTGGGAATCCCTAAGCATCAGCCGGGCATCTGTGACACAGGTCATCCGGCAGCTGCAGGAGAGCGGTCTGATATCGGAGACAGGCCTTGGCCAGTCTACCGGCGGACGCAAGCCCCAGTATCTGGTGTTCAATGGCTCTGCAAAAAAATTCTATGCCTTCGATTGGCAGACCCAGCTGCTTTCCCTGTTGGATCTGGACGGCCGGGTGCTGTGGGAAAAGCACATCCGACTGGAGCGGCCTCTGCAGCCCATGGCCTTTGCCGCCGCTCTTTCGGATGGGGTTCGTGCTATCGCTGCAGGACACCCCTGTAACAACGAAGATATCATCGGCCTGTGTCTGGCGCTGCCAGGCCTGGTGGACAGCCGTAACGGCCGGGTGATCTTCTCCGTTGAGCTGGGCTGGCAGAATGTGCAGATCAGCAGCCTTTTCCGGCAGATGCTGGATATGGACATTTTCGTAGAGCGGACAGCCAATGTGATGGCTCTGGGCTGCGGCAAGCTGGAACACGCCGCCGATGCTACCCACCTGCAGCTGTTTGTGCTGGGTTCCGATGGCATCGGTGTCTCTTCCGTGTTCCGCGGCAGCTGCCAGCACGGTGCCAACTACATGCACGGAGAACTGGGCCACATCAAGACCGGCGAGAATGTGCTGTGTTCCTGCGGCCAGCAGGGCTGTCTGGAAGCTGTGGTCAAGGACCGGATGCTCCGTTCCCAAGGTGAGATCACCGAGGAGGTTCTGGAGTTCCTCTCCATGGGCATCGCTGCCTCCATCAACATCTCGGATAGCAGCTACGCCGTGATGGTAGGTTCTTATGTCAACCAGATGACGCCCCGGCAGCAGGAGTACCTGGCCAACGCCATCCGCAGCAAGGTCACCGGCCAGCATCTGCGCCATCTGGCGCTGCATTTCTCTGCCCATTCCAAGGAGCTGGCGCTGGACGGCATGTGCGCCTATGTGTTTGACCGTTATTTCTCTATCGACTGACCGCGTCAGATCACCGGCCGGCATCCGCCGCCGCATAAAACTGTTTCTGAATTAAAAAGCAGGAGGTCTGACAGAAAATTATGTACGAAGAATACAAAGATCTGGCTAAAAGAATCCGGAAAAACTGCCTGCACATGGTACATGTGGGCCAAAGCGGACATATCGGCAGTATGCTGTCCGCAGCAGACATTATGGCCGTCCTTTACAGCGGCGGCTTTGTAAAGGTCGATCCCCAGAACCCCAAGGATCCCGACCGTGACCGCTTCATTCTCTCCAAGGGTCATGCCGGCGCCGTGGTATACGCCACGCTGACGGAGCTGGGCTTCTTCCCCAAGGACTGGATGGACACCTATTATTGCGACAACGGCAAGCTCATGGGGCACATCAGCCACTATGTTCCCGGCGTTGAGTATTCCACCGGTTCTCTGGGCCACGGACTGAACGTCTGTGTGGGCATGGCTCTGGCTGCCAAGGAAAAGGGCAAGCAGCACAAGATCTACTGCATGATGTCCGATGGCGACTGCAACGAAGGCTCCACATGGGAAGCTATCCTGTTCGCCGGCCAGCACCATCTGGAAAACCTGATCGCTATTGTGGACTACAACCGCATCCAGGCCCTGGGCTTCTCCAAGGATATCTGTGACCTGGGTGACTTTGCCAACAAGGCCGCGGCCTTTGGCTGGGGCGTACAGACTGTGGATGGACACGACTTCCAATCTTTGGAGAATACCTTCAAGGCACTGCCTTTGCAGCCCGGCAAGCCTTCTTTCATCGTGTGCAACACCAGCAAGGGCAAGGGTGTCAGCTTCCTGGAAAACACGGTAAAATCTCACTACTGGCATGTTTCCAAGGAAGACCTGGAAGCGGCCTGTGCGGAACTGGAGGTATAAGCAATGAGAACTGTATTTAATTCTACGCTGATCAAGATCGCTGAGAAGGACCCCCGGATCCACATGGTCCTGGCGGACATCGGCTACGGCGAGATTGAGGGCTTTGCCCGGAAATTCCCCGACCGCTACTATAATTGTGGCGTTATGGAGCAGCAGATGACCGGCGCCGCCTGCGGAATTGCCATGGAGGGCGGCATTGCCGTGACCTATTCCATTGCCAATTTCCCAACCCTGCGCTGCCTGGAGCAGATCCGTAACGATGTATGCTACCACAATGCCAATGTGAAGATCGTGAACATCGGCGGCGGTGTGTCCTATGGCGCGCTGGGTATTTCGCACCATTCTACCGAGGATATCGCCATCATGCGGGCGCTGCCCAATATGGTGGTTGTGGTTCCCTGTGACAACAAGGAAGCGGAAGCGGCTACCTATGCCGCCTTTGCCTACGAAGGACCCCTGTTCTACCGCTGCGGCTACAAGAATGAGAAGGACATCCACCACGGCGATGTGGAGTCCCTGAATTTCCAACTGGGTAAGGCCATCACTGTGGAAGAGGGCAGCGATTGCACCGTGTTCTTCTGCGGTCCCATCGGTTTTGAAGCACAGAAGGCTGTGGCAGCTGCCCGTGAGAAGGGGATCTCCTGCCGCCTGGTGTCCATGCATACCATCAAACCCATCGACAGGGAGGCAATCGTAAAGGCAGCGCGGGAGACAGGCCGGATCATCACGGTAGAAGAACACAATCTTTCCGGTGGCCTGGGCAGTGCGGTTGCCGAGGTGCTGATGGACGAAGGCTGCTCCGATGTAAAGATGAAGCGCATCGCCCTGCCGGATGTGTATGTCCATGAGGTGGGTTCCCAGCAGTGGCTGCGGGAGCAGTACCACCTGACCGCACCCTATATCGAAGAAGAGATCCTCAAAATCTGCAAGTGAGAGGCTGCCGTGAAACGGCAGGAAAAACAGGTATATCCTGCCGCAATATGCTTACCAATACTTCGGGAATGATTAAGGGGTAAAATGAAATGAAGATCCTTACATTAGAGCAACAGCGGGAGCGTATCAACAACATCAATCATGCGGAACAAACCAACCGCAAGTATCTGCGCAGACATCGCATCCGGGAATATCTGCCAGCGCAGGCCACCTACACCTTAGGCGATTATCCTGCCCGCTTCTCTTTTGAACCTACAGAGTATGATTACAACATGCTCAAGGACATGGCGGAAAAGGGCGTGGAGCTGATCCAGCTCCATGAGGAATGGAACGACGCCATCCGGCGTTTTGGCGCGGATAAATTTTCCTGCTTTGACCCCCAGGGCTTGCAGAAGTTTATTGATCTGTGCCATTCCTTTGGCATTAAGGTCATTGCCTATGCTTCTTCCGGTTATTTCAACGAACCGGATCCTGATTTCAGGGAGGAGTTTGCCCGCAGTGTGGCCTATTGCATCAACGGTATGCACTTTAAATACCGCGCCTGCTCCCACGGTAGTGCCGAGTGGCGGAATTATTTGCTGCCCCGGACGTTGGCAGTGCTGGACCAATACAATTTTGACGGATTGTATAACGATTCCGGTATCGCCGCGGATTTGAGAGCAAAAGGCAAATGCATGGAAGTGTGTGATCCGGAAGTGGAGGATCTGCTGGGGATGATCTACACGGAAGTGAAGAAGCGGGGCGGTATTTATAAGCTGCATTGCAGCGGAAACAATCCCGCGCCAACGATTGACCGTGTGTATGACTACCTTTGGATCGGAGAAAGTGTTGGCGTGGATGGCATCGGTGCGGGAAAAAATTTCCCGTACTATGTAGTGCCCTGCCAGGATAAGGTGCGGATCAGATGGGATAATCCTGACTACTATTTCGCAAAGGTCATTCCCTTTTTGCAGTTCCCGCTGCTGACAACCCGTGGCCGTCCGCTTATGGGCAAGCGGGTTGAAGAAAACATCCCCTATTACGGAAACACAGAAGAAAAACTGGGCATAGAGTTTGCGTTTAACAAGCGGGTAGGGGAATATATGAAGGCACATCCGGAGGGCCCCTATGTTTACAGCTTGTGGTCTGCCATTCCGGATGATCCGGAAGAGTACCCCAGGTGGTGCAAATATCTGGAGCTGTATAAGCCCATGGTGGAAGAGAACAGCCTGGCTTATATTGAACTGCGTGAATGCGGGGATATTCTGTCCCCGTTGCCCCAGGATGTGTATGCATCGATGTTTGTCAATGAAAAGATGTATTTGGCGGTGTCGAACTTGACAGATCAGGCCTATACCTTGGTCCTGAAGGATCACTGGCGTGACCGTGTGACAGGAAAACTGTCCAACAGCTTTACCATTGAGGCCGGCAAGATCAGCTTTTTGGTCAAAGAATAAAGCGGAAGGGCTGCGGTAGGCTGAAATTTCGCGGGAAAGCGGATCATATCAAAGAAAGGTAGTAACATTATGCGGCTGAAGAATAAGATTTGCGCGATCACCGGTGCCGGTGGCGGCATTGGTCGGGTGGCGGCGGACATTTTCGCAAAGGAAGGCGCAACTGTCCTGATCCTGGAACTGAACGAAGCTGCCGCGGAAAAGGCGGCGGCAGAGATTCGCT